>NZ_CP022415.1:1623838-1948606 GCF_002222635.1 Pseudosulfitobacter pseudonitzschiae
GTGCAACCGTCGCCCTGTCGCACCCCGAAACGCTGTGGTTCAACACCGGCACCCTGTGCAACATCGAATGTGCGAACTGCTATATCGAAAGCAGCCCCACCAATGACGCGCTGGTCTACATCACTGCCGGTGAAGTGCGCGACTATCTCGACCAATTGTCCGACCGCGCTTGGCCAGTGACAGAAATCGGCTTTACCGGCGGCGAACCGTTCATGAACCCCGCGATGATCGACATCACGCAGGCCGCGCTGGAACGCGGTTACAATGTGCTGATCCTGACCAATGCGATGCGCCCGATGATGCGCAAAAAGATGCAGGACGGGCTGGTACGGCTGAACGCCGATTACCCCGACAAGCTGACTTTGCGGGTTTCGGTCGATCACCACCGCGCCGATCTGCACGATGCAGAACGGGGCAAAGGCAGCTTTGACAAGACGCTAAAGGGCATGGAATGGCTGCGCGACCACGGGTTCCGCATGGCGGTTGCGGGCCGGTCGATTTTCGAAGAAGACGAAGCGACATCGCGCGCAGGTTATGCCGGATTCTTCGCGCATTATGGCTTTAATATCGACGCGTACAACCCTGCGATGACTGTACTTTTCCCTGAAATGGACGAAACAGTCGAAGTGCCCGAAATCACAACTGCGTGCTGGGGTATTCTGAACAAATCCCCCGACGCGGTCATGTGCGCCTCGTCGCGCATGGTGGTCAAACGCAAGGGCGCCGAACGCCCTGCGGTACTGGCCTGCACCCTGTTGCCATATGCCCCCGAATTCGAACTGGGCAGCACGTTACAACAGGCCGAAGTCCCCGTGGCGCTGAACCACCCCCATTGCGCCAAATTCTGCGTTCTGGGCGGGGCCAGCTGCTCGGGCTAGGCCCGCGCGCTAGTGAATGCGGAATTCACCCACCTGATTGCGCCATTCCCCCGGCGCAATCAGCTTTCGGTGGATAAAACGCACAGAATGTAACGGCCCCTCGATTTCGCGCTGCCAGAATTCGACAAATTCGAACAATCGCGGATGGTCGGGCGCTGTGTCGTAATCCTGCCATGTATAGCTGTTCAGCACATGGACATAGTCGGGCATGTGATAGAAAAATTCGGCCGTGGTCAGGCCATAGCCCTTCAACATCATTTCTGTTTCCGAGACCTGCATTTGCGCACCTTTCATGCTGCTTTTCTTTTATCCTGCCACAGTCAGATTACTTTTCAATAAAAACAATGTGTTGGCAATCTACTCGCTGTGCTGCCAACGCTGCGGGACCGGCTGCCATTGCACCTTATATGCTGCATCTGATAGGGTTTCTCACAACATATAGACACTCAGAAAAAGACGGGCAGCCACGTGAACGACACGCCAGAAACACCTGAGAACAATGATGAAATGCCGCCAGAGCGGCCCACCTATTCCGGGCCCACGGTCACCATCGAACACGAGATGCGCACATCCTATCTGGATTATGCCATGTCGGTTATCGTTAGCCGCGCGATCCCCGATCTGCGCGACGGGCTGAAACCGGTACACCGGCGCATCCTGTTTGCGATGCACGAAACCGGCAACACCCACGACAAATCCTATCGCAAATCCGCGCGTCCCGTGGGCGATGTGATGGGCCAGTACCACCCGCATGGCGATTCCGCGATCTATGACGCGCTGGTACGGATGGCGCAGGATTTTTCGATGTCGCTGCCGCTGCTGGACGGTCAGGGCAACTTTGGCTCGATGGACGGCGATAACGCCGCCGCGATGCGCTATACCGAAGTGCGCATGGACAAGCCTGCGGCCTATCTGCTGGCGGATATCGACAAGGATACCGTCGATTATCAGGACAACTATGACGGCAAGCAAAAAGAACCGACGGTTCTGCCTGCGCGTTTCCCCAACATGCTGGTCAACGGCGCGGGCGGCATTGCCGTCGGCATGGCGACCAACATCCCGCCGCACAATCTGGGTGAAGTCGTCGATGCCACACTGGCACTGATCAAAGACCCCGACCTGACGTCGGAACAACTGATCGACTATGTCCCCGGCCCCGACTTTCCCACCGGCGGCACGATGCTGGGCCGGTCCGGCGCACGCAAGGCATACCTTGAGGGGCGCGGCAGCGTCGTGATCCGCGCCAAGACCCGCGTCGAAGAGATCCGCAAAGACCGCTTTGCCATCGTCATCGACGAGATCCCCTATCAGGTGAACAAGGCGACGATGATCGAACGCATCGCCGAGGCCGCTCGCGAAAAGCGGATCGAAGGCATTGCGCATGTTCAGGACGAATCCGACCGCAACGGTGTGCGTGTCGTGGTCGAACTGAAACGCGACGCCACCGCCGAGGTGGTGCTGAACCAGTTGTTCCGCTTTACCCCCATGCAGGTCTATTTCGGCTGCAACATGCTGGCCCTGAACGGGGGTCGCCCCGAGCAGTTGACCCTGCGCCGGTTCCTGACCTGCTTTATCGATTTCCGCGAAGATGTCGTTGCCCGCCGCACCGCGTATCTGCTGCGCAAAGCCCGCGAACGCAGCCATATCCTGTGCGGTCTGGCCGTGGCCGTTACCAACATCGACGAAATCGTGGCCACCATCCGGTCGTCCGCCGATGCCGCCGAAGCGCGTGAAAAGCTGATGACGCGCCGCTGGCCTGCGGCGTCGATCCTTGATTACATCGCGCTGATCGACGATCCGACCCACACCGCCAACGATGATGGCACATATAACCTGTCCGAAACTCAGGCCCGCGCCATTCTGGAACTGCGCCTTCAGCGCCTGACCCAGATCGGCGTCAAGGAAGTGACGGACGAACTGGAAGAGCTGGCAGGCAAGATCAAGGAATACCTTGAAATCCTTGGCAGCCGCGACCGCATCATGGGCATCATCGCGGACGAACTGCGCGAGGTGCGCGAATTGTTCGCCGTGCCGCGCCGCACCGAGATTGTCGACTGGTCCGGTGATATGGACGACGAAGACCTGATCGAGCGCGAAGACATGGTCGTAACGGTCACTTCGGGCGGCTATATCAAACGCACGCCGCTGGCCGATTTCCGCAGCCAGAAACGCGGCGGCAAGGGCGTGTCGGGGATGCAGACCAAGGAAGAGGACGTGATTACCACGCTCTTCGTGGCCAACACCCACACGCAATTGCTGTTCTTCACCACAGACGGCATGTCCTACAAGCTCAAGACATGGCGCCTGCCCCAGGGCAGCCGCACGTCCAAGGGCAAGGCGATCGTCAACATCCTGCCGATCCCTGTCGGCGTTTCGATTGCGGCGATCATGCCCGTCGACCGCGACGAAAAAGAATGGGACGATTTGCAGGTGGTCTTTGCCACATCGGCAGGCACCGTGCGCCGCAACAAACTGTCGGATTTCACCAACGTCATGCGCAACGGCAAGATCGCGATGAAGTTCGAGGGCGAACACGAAGGCACCACGTTGATCAACGCACGAATTGCGTCGAACGACGACGATGTGATGCTGATCACCAACTCGGGCCGCGCGATCCGCTTTCCTGCGACGGACGTACGAGTGTTCAACTCGCGCGCCTCGGTCGGTGTGCGCGGGATCAGACTGGGGGCGAACGACACGGTCGTGTCCATGTCGATCATCCGCCACTTTGATGCCACGTCGGAAGAACGCACCGCCTATCTGAAAATGCGCCGCGCAATGGCCGGTCTTGTTGATGAGGAAACCGACGAGGAAGACGCCCCCGCCGATCCGAATTTCTCGAACGAGCGTTATGTTGAGATGTCAGCAGCAGAAAACCTGATCCTGACCATCACGGCGCAAGGCGCGGGCAAACTAAGCTCGAGCCACGATTACCCTGTGCGCGGGCGTGGCGGCTTGGGCGTGACCGCGATGGACAAAGCCATGCGCGGCGGCCAGATCGTGGCATCGTTCCCTGTCGAAATGGACGACCAGATCATGCTGGCTACGTCCAAGGGCCAGTCGATCCGCGTGCCGGTCGACGGTATCAGCTTCCGGTCACGCAGCGCAGGCGGCGTGCGGGTGTTCAACACCGGCAAAAACGAAGAAGTCGTCAGCGTTGCATGGATCGCCGATCAGGGCGATGCAGCGGACATCATTGATGACGCCTCGGCACCAGACGATGCGCCAGACGCTCAATAAGCATCTGGATTAAGACTTAATAATCGCGGCGGCCTAGTAATAGGGCCGCCGCGGTTTTCGTTTCCGGCGGCTGCGGCAGAACGCGCAGCGCTTTGGTGGCCGGCCTTTGGTGTCTGCTTAACCAGCTGGCAATCGGTTTGGTTCATTCTGTCCGCAAATTGACCAAGGGAACCGGAATGAACCTTTATCACTGCCTGATCGACCTGAAACATGACGCCAAGGCGCTGACCTTTGCCAAGGCACTGGATGACTGGATGGTGCACCTGCAAAACGCCGGTGCGATTCAGGGCTGGCGATTGTTGCGGCGCAAACTGAACCTTGCATCGGGCGGGCACCGCGATTTCATGCTCGAAATCGAAGTCCGTGATTTGCAGCAACTGGATCAGGCCTTTCGCCTGTCCGGCCAGCAAGACGAGGATGTCGCAGCACTGCATCGCGCGGTACATGACCATGTCGCGCTGGCCGATTTCGGCCTGTACCGCCCCTTCCCCGACCCCGAAAGGTCAGAGAGGATGGCATTGATCTAGGACGGCAAGCCCTCAGAGCTTGTAGATGCCTTTGAACTTGGCTGTGAGATAGTCCAGCAAGGGGGCCTCGGTCGGCTCCATGCCGCTGGCCATCGTGATGGTCACGCGCGGCTCGTAAAGGCCGCCGTTCACCTGAACATTGTCGCGCAGCCAGTCGGTGGCGGGTACGGTGTTGCCTTGGGCCAGATGGTCGTCCAGATCGGGTACTGCCGTGCGCAACGCCTGATTCAGACACCCCGCATAAACATTGCCCAGCGAATAGGTGGGAAAATAACCGAACAGCCCCACCGACCAATGCACATCCTGCAACACGCCATTGCTGGCCTTGTCGACCGCATAGCCAAAGTCGGCCTTGAAGCGGTCGTTCCAAGCAGCCTCAAGGTCTGCAACCGCCAGATTGCCCGACATCAGCGCCCGTTCCAGATCAAACCGCAGCATGACATGCAGGTTATACTGCACCTCGTCCGCTTCGGTGCGGATATAGCCATTGTTGACACTGTTGACGCAGCCGTAAAACGCATCCTCGTCCGCGATGCCAAAATCCCCAAAGGCGTCCTTCATCTGGCCGAACAGCCAACCTGTAAAGGCGCGACTGCGCCCGATCTGGTTCTCGTAGATACGGCTTTGGCTTTCGTGCACGCCCATCGATGCACCGCTGCCCAGCGGTGTCAGCAAATAGGCCTGGTCGATGTTCTGTTCATAGGCCGCGTGGCCGACCTCGTGGATGGTCGAATAAAAGCAGTTGAACGGATCTGTGGGCGTGGTGCGTGTGGTAATGCGCACATCGTTGCCGCTGCCCGAGCTAAACGGATGCACCGCCTTGTCCACGCGGCCGCGCTGCATGTCATATCCAAAGGTGCGCGCCAGATGGCGGCTCAGCTTCATTTGCGCGCCTTCGTCATAGGTGCCGCTTAGCGCCACGGGCTTTTCCGCGTCCAGCACAGCGGCGCGCAGATCGGTCAGCGCCGGACGCATGGCCGAAAAGATCGCCTCGATCTCGGCGCCGGTGGTGCCTGGTTCATAGTCTTGCAGCATCGCGTCATAAAGATCGCCGCCTGCGGCCAGTGCCGCGCCCTCCTCACGCTTGAGGGCCACGACCTCTTCCAGCACCGGAGCGAAGGCAGCAAAATCGTTTTCGGCCCGTGCTTCGGCCCATTTGCCCTGCGCCACGGATGTCAGCCGCGCCAGTTTCGTGGCCAATGCAGCGGGTACTTTGGTGGCGCGGGCATGGCTGCGGCGGATGTGGCGCATCTGTGCTTGCCCCACCGCGTCCAGCGCGCTGTCGTCGATACCAGCCAGCCATTCCCCCATTTGCGGAGCAGTGCGGCGTGCGTGCAAAACAGCCTCCATCGCGGCCATTTCCTCACCCCGTTGGTCGGCGGCGCCGCGTGGCATCATGGTTTCCTGATCCCAGCCCAGACGTCCCGCCACTTGGGCCAAAGCCTGTGTGTCACGGTCGAATGCCATCAGCGCGTCATAGAGGGTCATGTAAATCAGCCTTCACGGATTGAGGATTGGATAGGGTAAGCAGTGAGGAATCGCGCCCGCAGGATCAAGACCCACAGGATCACGGCAAGCCCTTGGTGCAGGATCGCCACTTGCCACGGCGCGCCATACAATACGGTGATGATGCCAAGGGCGATCTGCAACGCAAGGGCTGCAAAAACCGCGTTGAACGCAAACCGTGTGCGCCGGTGCGCGCTGCGCCGACCGCGCAGCCATACAACCACGCCAAACGCAGCCAGAAGATACCCCGCAATGCGGTGGATGAACTGCACCAGCCCGGGGCTTTCAAAGATGTTGCGCCACATGGGTTCGACCGGAAACGCGTTGGGCGGAAACCATTGCCCCCCCATCATCGGCCAATCGGTATAACTGCGGCCCGCGTCAATGCCCGCCACCAGCGCGCCGATCAGGATTTGCAGAAACGCAAAGTGCAGCAGGCCGGTGGACAGACCGAACAGCTTGGCCTCCTTGCTGCGGCGTGCCTGCATCAGATCGCGCTCGGTGCGGCCCAACAGCAATATGTACCACGTCAGGAAACCCAGAATGATAAACGCCAGCCCCAGATGGGTGGCAAGCCGGTAGCTGGCGACGCTGGTTGCTCCTTCGCCTTGGGTCACACCGCTGGCGACCATCCACCAGCCGATCGCGCCTTGGGCACCGCCCAGCAGACCCACCAGCCACAGCCGTTTACCCCACCCCACGGGCACCTGACGGCGCACCGCGAAATAGCCAAAGCCCACCGCCCAAACCAGCCCGATCACACGGCCAAGCTGACGATGGCCCCACTCCCACCAATAGATCGCTTTGAAATCCGACAGGTCCATCCACTGGTTCATGATGCGGAACTGGTCAATCGCCTGATATTTGGCAAATTCCTCTTCCCAATGCGCCTGCGTCAGAGGCGGCATTGCACCGGTAAACGGTTTCCATTCGGTGATCGACAATCCGCTATCGGTCAGCCGTGTCAGCCCGCCGACAGCGATCATAATGAACACCAGCGCGAACAGGATCATCAGCCAGATGCGAATGCCCCGTCGTGCGCCACCACGTCCACGGTCGATCACGCCTTTGGCCGGTGTGTTTTGCGCCGCAACCTCGGGGCTTGCGACCTCTTCGAAAATGCTACGTTTGCCGCTCATTGTCTGGTCCTCGTCTTTGGGCGCAACCTAGGGCCGCGCTGCATGATGGTCCAGAACCTTCATCCCCGCTTTTGCGCCCATCGGACCATCTGCCGCATCACCCCGTGCAACATCTGCACATCGGCGCGGGTCAGGGGCATACGGCTCCACATATTGCGCAGGTTGGTGCGCATGCTGGCGGATTTATGTTCGGGAAAGAAAAAGCCGGCCTCGTCCAGCGCATCTTCGTAATGCACAGCCAGATGTTCAACTTCGACGCCCTGCGCCCAGTCGGTGCCCGCCATCTCGTCACTGCGCGGCACGACCTCGCCGCTGGCGCGCATCCATTCATAGCCCACCAACAACACGCATTGCGCCAGATTAAGCGAGGCAAACCTGGGATTCACCGGCACCGAGATGATCGCATTGGCGCGCGCGATGTCCTCATTCTCCAACCCGGCCCGTTCGGGGCCGAACATCACCGCAACCTTCTGGCCCGTCGCAATGCGCAGCGCGGCGTCGCGCATTGCCTCTTCGGGTGACAGCACCGGTTTGGTCAGATCCCGCGCCCGCGCCGTGGTCGCATAAACATAGGTACAGTCCTGCAAGGCATCGGGCAGATCGGGCGACACCTGTGCATCGTCCAGCAACCGCCCCGCCCCTGAGGCCAGCGCCACAGCGGCCGGATTGGGCCAACCGTCGCGCGGTGCGACAATGCGCATCCGGTCCAGCCCAAAGTTCCACATCGCCCGCGCGGCGGACCCGATGTTTTCGCCCATCTGCGGGCGCACCAGCACAAAAAAAGGAATATCGCTCATTCCGCCCCCATACAGCGCCCTGCGCGGGTGGAAAAGCCCCCCAGCGCACGCAGGCTGTTGTTTCCTTTCGCCGCGCGATCCGCTATCTGCGCTGCCAGTGACGACAAAGGACCAAAAATCATGGCCGAGACCGAGCAGCCGCAACTTTACCTCATCAGCCCTCCCGAACTGGAACTGTCGCAGTTTCCCGACGTGTTGGCACGGGTGATGGACGCCCATCCCGTCGCCTGTGTGCGTCTGGCGTTGGACACAAAAGACGAAGACCGCCTGTCGCGTGCCGCCGATGCGCTGCGCGAAGTGACCCATGCGCGCGATGTGGCGCTGGTGATCAACGATTTTGTACCGCTGGCCGAACGGCTGGGTCTGGACGGCGTGCATTTGGGGGCTGGCGGTTCTGTACGCGATGCCCGCAAGGCGCTGGGTGCGGATGCCATTGTGGGCGCGTTCTGCGGTATTTCACGTCACGATGGCCTGTCCGCTGGTGAAGCGGGCGCGGATTACGTCAGCTTTGGCCCCGTGCGCCCCGATGCGCTGCACGAGTCAGTCTTTGTCGAACAAGAACTGCTTCAGTGGTGGTCAGAAGTGATCGAAGTGCCCGTAATCGCCGAAGGCAATCTTGATCGCGCGCACATCACATCGCTGGCGCCTTTCACCGACTTTTTCGGCATCGGTATGGAAATCTGGGGCGAGGATGACCCCGCCGCAGCTCTGACTGCCCTTCTGGCGGACATTCAATAACGTCCCAGAGGGCAGACTTGCACTACAAACGGCAGCGGGTGTTATAAAAACACCCGCTCGACCACCCACCACGCACCGATCAGCGCGATCATCAGTGACCCCGTGATCGAGACCGCGCGGAACATCACGCCTTGCTCCTGCACAAAAATCTCGTCGCCATCCAGTTCAACAGCGCGCGCCGCCGAGACCGCCAGAAACACAAGGATCGCGGCCAGCGCCACAACGGTCAACTGCCCCAATTCAACGCCCACGTTGAACCCCAGCAGCGCCGGAACGAACTGGTCCGCAGGCAGGCCAAACTCGCCCAGCACCGATGCAAACCCAAGCCCGTGCAACAGCCCGAAGCCGAAGATCACAAAGGGTCGCCACGGCGACAGTTTGCGCCAGAAGATGTTCTCGACCGCCACATAAACGATGCTGGCGGCGATCAACGGTTCGACGATGCTGCCCGGAATGGTAACGATGCCCAAGGCTCCCAGCGCCAGCGTGACAGTGTGCGCAGCGGTAAAGGCGCTGATTTGCAACAGCAATGGCCGCCACGCGGTGCTAAGCAGAAACAGCCCCAGCACGAACAGGATGTGGTCCAGACCCTTTGGCAGGATGTGATCAAAGCCAACTGGAATGTAGCCTGCGAACGTGCCCCAACCCGTCATCGCACCGCCACCCGACAGGGCAATGGCACCGCTATCACTGCCGCTTTCTACATATCCGGTAAAGGGATCATCGACGCCTTGTTGGCGCAAGACCAGCGATCCCTGCCCCTTCGGCCATGAAACGACGACCTCTGATGCACCTTCGGGCAGTTGTCCCACCAGCGTCAGCAACGACTGGCGCGGCTGCGCGGGGTCGGCGGCTTCGGCGACCTCAAAACCTTGCAGAGCCATCGGCACCGCCTGCCCGTCTGCCCGCAGCAGCGGCAGGCTGTTCCATTGCTGGACCAGCCCTGTCATCTGCTCTTCGATCTCTTCGGCAGGACGCGCGCGCAGGGCGTCGTAATCTTCGGCCTCGGCGGCTTCGTCGGTGTCGCTGACCACATCCATGTCGATGCCTGCCAGAAACGCCTCGACGTTGGCGCGCATCTGGACGGTGACAGTGCCGCCCTGATCGCTCAGGTCTGCAATGGTCGGCAAAATCTCGTGCGCGTGTCCGACTGACGCAACCGTCAACAGCCAAAGGGTTGACATTGCAGCCATACGGCGCAGCTTGCTGCCTAACTTAGCAAAAGGTTTGATCATGCGTCTGTCCCATTTTTTGTTTGCCGCCGCTGTCCTGTACAGCCCTTTTGCGGGCGCCAAAGCGGTCTCTGCCCATGAGTCTTGGATCGAACCGCAGCAGTATCAAGTCGAAACTGGCGGTGATCTGACCGCCGACCTGAAAAACGGCGAGGATTTCGCCGGATCGACACTGGCATACTTCAAAAACAACATCGTGCGTTTTGACATGATCATGGGCACCACCAGCGTGCCCGTCGAAGGGCGTTTGGGCAATATTCCGGCACTGGAGACCAAGGCACCCTCGGTCGACGGGCTGCTGCTGCTGCTTTATCAATCAACTGAATCGACGGTGAAATACCGCGAATGGGAAAAATTCCTGTCCTTTGCCGCGCATAAGGATTTCAAAACCGCCGAGGCCGATCACATCGCCGCAGGCTGGCCACAGCAGGATTTCCGCGAGGTTTACGCGCGCTTCATCAAATCGCTGGTCGGTGTGGGCAACGGCGAAGGCACGGACGTGTTCACGGGTCTGGAGACCGAGTTTGTCGCACTGACCAACCCCTATTCCGCGGGTTTTGATGGCGCCATGCAGGTGCAGCTTCTGTACCAGTCGCAGCCGCGTGCCGACGCGCAGATAGAGATTTTTCGCCGCGACCCAACGGGCGAAGTCGAAGTGACCCTGACCCGCACCAACGCCGACGGCGTGGCCAGTATTCCGGTGACACCAGGCAGCGAATATCTGCTGGATGCAGTGGTGTTGCGCCCCTATGCGGGGGACAAGGATGCGGTGTGGGAAACGCTATGGGCAGCGCTGACCTTCAAGGTGCCTGAATAAGGCCCCAAAACCTTGCAGGGCTTGCATCACAGACCGCTTCCGGCCATGAAGCGCGGATGAAAAAGACAGCTGACATCTTGTGTATCGGATCGGTCCTGTGGGACGTGATCGGGCGGTCTGCGTCGGTCATGCGGCAGGGGTCGGACGTGCCGGGGCGGATCACCCGCCTGCCCGGTGGCGTGGCGATGAACATCGCAATGACACTGGCGCGTTTCGGTCTGACGCCTGCGCTGCTGACAGCAATTGGCCGCGATGCCGAGGGCGACGAGCTGTTGGCCGCCTGTGCAGCGCGGGGCATGATCACCGACACAATCTATCGCTCGGACGATCTGCCGACTGACCGCTATATGGCCGTCGAAGGGGCCAACGGCCTGATCGCAGCCATCGCCGATGCCCATTCGCTCGAGGCGGCCGGTGCCAAGATCCTGCGCCCGCTGACCGACGGCACCCTGCCTGCACCCTATGCCGGACTGGTGGCGCTGGACGGCAACCTGACGCTGGACCTGTTGGCCGAAATCGCCACCGGCTCCGCGCTGGCACAGGCCGATCTGCGCGTGGCTCCGGCCTCGCCGGGCAAGGCCGAGCGGCTGACGCCATTTCTGAACAACAACCGCGGCACGCTTTATGTGAACTGCGAAGAGGCGGGGCTGCTGTGCCAGACCAGCTTTGCCACCGCCCCCCAGGCCGCCGCAGCCTTGTTAGAGCGCGGCGCCGCTCGCGTTCTGGTCACCAACGGGGGCGATGATGCCGCCGAAGGGGATGCAGAAGGCGGCGTTATTCACGCCACACCGCCACAGGTTCTGGTCACCCGCGTGACCGGTGCAGGTGACACATTCATGGCCGCCCATATCGCCGCTGAATCCCGTGGCGCAAACCGCCATGCGGCGCTGGCTCAGGCATTGGAAGCGGCCGCCATCTACGTTTCAGGAGACACACCCAATTGACCCATTCTTACGCCCGTTCCGCCGAAGTTGCAGATGCCCAAGCCAGCGGATCGCCCGTTGTGGCACTGGAAAGCACGATCATCACGCACGGCATGCCCTATCCGCAAAACCTTGAAGTGGCACGACAGGTCGAAGATGATGTACGCAAAGCCGGTGCCACGCCTGCCACGATGGCGGTGATTTCGGGCCGTTTGCATGTGGGCCTGTCGGATGCACAGCTGGAAGCTCTGGCGCAGGCCAGGAATGTAGCCAAGCTGAGCCGCGCCGATATGGCCGTGTGCATGGCCCAAAAACGCACAGGGGCCACAACCGTGGCCGCCACAATGATCGCCGCGCGTCTGGCCAATATCGGTGTCTTTGCCACGGGTGGCATCGGCGGCGTGCACATGGGCGCGGACCAAAGCTTTGACGTGTCTGCCGACCTGATGGAACTGGGCCAAACCGCCGTGACCGTCGTGGCCGCAGGCCCCAAAGCGATCCTTGATATTCCCAAGACACTGGAAGTGCTGGAAACCCAGGGGGTGCCGGTCATCGCCTATGGTCAGGACGCCCTGCCCGCCTTTTGGTCGCGCAGCGCAGGCTTTGACGCACCGCTGCGCATGGACACAGCCGCCGAGATTGCAGCCGCCCACAAGATGCGCGCGCGTCTGGCTCTGCCCGGCGGGCAACTGGTGGCCAATCCGATCCCGATATCCGACGAAATCGCGCCCGAGGTGCTGGCCCCGATCATCGCGCAGGCCCAAGCCGAGGCCGACGCCCAAGGGATCAGCGCCAAAGCGGTCACGCCATTCTTGCTGCAACGCATCTTCGAGCTGACCGAAGGCCGCTCGTTGACCGCAAACATTGCACTTGTGCGCAATAATGCATGGCTGGCAGCCGAAATTGCAGTCGAAATGACCACACAGGGCTGAAAGACGTCGATTGAATCGGCCCTTCGGTGTTGAAGGCCGTTGGAAAATTACTATTTTAAGCTGTCTGCCGCTGGATCACAGAATCCACTTTTCCCGGGAACCCGATGAACACACCTTTTGACGAGGAACCACGCCGCAAAGGAAGCCTGTTTGCGCGTTTGCGTGCCTCCTTTCTGACCGGACTTGTGGTGATCGCACCCGTCGGCCTGACGATCTGGCTGATCTGGTCGGTGGTCGGCTGGATTGACGGTATGGTGCTGCCCTTTGTGCCGCGCGCCTATCATCCCGACCGAATGATTCAGGACTTCTTTGGTCTGGCACGGGATTCGCAAATCAACGTGCGCGGCATCGGTGTGATCATCTTTTTGATTTTCACCATCATCATCGGCTGGATGGCCAAGGGGCTGATCGGTCGCTCAATCCTGCGCTTTGGCGAAAGTCTGGTAGAGCGCACCCCCGTGGTGCGGTCCATCTATTCGGGGATCAAACAGATCTCCGAAACCGTCTTTGCCCAGTCCGAGCGCAGCTTTGAAAAGGCCTGCCTGGTCGAATATCCGCGTCGGGGCATCTGGGCCATCGGCTTTGTGTCGACCACTGCCAAAGGTGAAATCACGCGGCGCGCGGGCAATCAGGGCGATCTGATGTCGATCTTTCTGCCAACAACACCGAACCCGACATCGGGATTTTTGTTGTTCTTTCCCGCAGAAGATGTGATCGAACTGGATATGACAGTGGAAGACGCGGCGAAACTGGTGATCTCGGCAGGGCTGGTTTATCCCAACGCCAAGGATCCGACCCTGCCACCAGCAGCGTAAGCGATCAATTGTACATCGCCCGCATGTCGATGCTGGAACGCTGGTTCAGATCGTCAAAGTGCAGCCGCAGAAAATTGCCCGCCGCTGCACGGCCTGCCTCTTTGAGACGTCCCAGAACAAAGCCGTTGGGCACAGTTTTGGTGGCCACTGACAGATCGTTCATCAGCTCATCATCTGCAATCATGTGCATATGCACCCGCGCCATACGCTTTTCAGGCAATGTGCCATCGTCCAGCAAACGCTGGACCAGCGCAATTGCCCGCATTTCGCGCAGAAGCGACGAGTTGAAGCTGATCTCGTTGATCCGGTTCTGGATCTGCTGCGGCGTATAGGGCACGCCGTCGCGTTCCAGCGGGTTGATGTTGATCACCACGATGTCGGGCGGCAGATGCTTTTCGAAAAACGGGAACAGCGCCGGATTGCCGGTATAACCGCCGTCCCAGAACGCCTCTTTCCGGCCTGTCTGGTTGTCGAACAGTTCGACCGCCTGAAACAGCGTCGGCAGACAGGCCGAGGCCATGATCACATCGGCGTTGACCTCTTCCGCCTTGAACACGCGCAGCTTGCCGTTGCGGACGCGGGTGGCGTTGACAAAAAATTCCGGCCCCGTGTCCGCGCAAACCTTGTCGTAGTTGAAAGCCTTTACGATCGAAGTCAGCGGATTGGTGTAAAACGGCCCCAGCGCATAGGGCGACAGGCTGCGGGTGATCGCTTCGCCCATCAGGTAAAGCGGGTTCATCTCCATCGCCTGACTGACGGTGCGCAGACCAAAGGGCGCCATCCAGCTGTCGACCTCGATGCCCTGCAACCCCGCAACCTCGTGCCAGAGCGCATCAAGCGCCGCGCGCGCACCCTCGGCGCCGCCTGTAACCATGCCCGATTTCAGCGCCGCCCCGTTCAGCGTCCCTGCGGATGTGCCCGAAATGGCGGCGATTTCGATACGGTCGTCTTCAAGAAGGCGGTCAAGGGCACCCCAGGTAAAGGCGCCATGCGCACCGCCGCCTTGCAGGGCCAGATTGATACGTTTGCGTTCCATTTGCGGACCTTTGTGCCCGCCGCAGGCTGCGGGAGCCTCCGGCGGGAGTTTACGGGCAAGATGAAGTTACAGCGCCGTCCAGCCACCATCGACGCTGATGGTGGTGCCGGTGATTTGCGTGGCGGCATCCGAACACAAGAACACGGCGGTGCCGCCGACCTGTTCGGTGGTGGCGAATTCCTTGCTGGGTTGGCGCGTTAACATCACGTTCTGGATCACCTCTTCACGGGTCATGTTGTATTCCTTCATCGTGTCGGGGATCTGTTTTTCAACGATGGGGGTCAGCACATAGCCCGGGCAGATGGCGTTGGCGGTGATCGGGTCGGTGGCGGTTTCCAGTGCGACCGTTTTTGTCAGACCGACAATGCCATGTTTCGCCGCCACATAGGCCGATTTGTAGGGCGATGCGGTCAGGCCATGCGCCGAGGCGATGTTGATGATACGGCCCCAGCCGCGTTCGCGCATACCGGTGACAGCGGCGGCCGTGGTGTGAAAGGCCGAGCTGAGGTTGATCGCAATGATGGCATTCCATTTATCGACCGGAAAATCCTGAATCGCGGCGACGTGCTGGATGCCTGCGTTGTTCACCAGAATGTCGCAGCCCCCCGCGGCCACAACCAGACGGCGGCAGTCATCGGCCTTGGACATATCGGCCTGAATATAGCGCACATCGACGCCAAGGCTGCGGGCCAGTTCGGCAGCAAGCGCGTGGTCCTCTTCGGTGTCGGTAAAGCTGTTGAGAACCAGATTGGCCCCCGCCTTGCCCATTTCTTTGGCGATGCCCAGCCCGATACCCGAGTTGGATCCGGTGATGACGGCGGTTTTGCCGGACAGATCAGTCGTAATGGCCATGGGAATGCTCCTTCGCGGTTTGGCGTGCTGCAGCAACTCTGCCATGCTGCAGTTGCAAAAGGAACGGCAAAGCGCAAATCACGGTTCCGTCTGCATAGCGGTATTGATCTACAGACAGGCACCGCGCGGACAGAGGACAGCGGGCCAAAAAAAAACGCCAGCGCGAAGCTGGCGTTAAGTTATTGAGGCAGGTTTCATACAGGCAAGAAACCTATCGAGCAGTAAGTCCTTTATAAGCAATCTGCGGCCTAGGGCCAAGCTAAAAGTTTGAAATCACCTGAAAGCCCAGATACCGCTGGGTCTAACAAAACAAGGGCAGAAGGGAATTGTCGCCAAAATGGGCTCCAATATTTTCCAAACAGGTCTTCGAAATCTAGCCATTGCAGCACTGATTCTCGGGGGCGGTGCCGCAGCATCCGAACCCCGGCATGGCATAGCTATGTATGGCGATCCCGCCCTGCCACCTGATTTTGTGTCGCTCCCTTATGTGAACGCTGACGCACCACGCGGCGGGTCGATCGTTTTGGGCAACACCGGCGGGTTCGATTCCCTCAATCCGTTTGTGCGAAAAGGCACCGCGCCGTGGCAGCTGGCCGTGTTCACGCACGAAAGTTTGATGGGTCGCACACTGGACGAACCCTTCACTTTGTACGGTCTGCTGGCCGAATCGGTAGAGGTTTCAGACGATCGGACCGAGGTACGATTCGTGCTGCGCCCCGAGGCCGCCTTTTCTGACGGCACGCCCGTCACGGTCGAGGATGTCATCTGGAGCTATGAGACACTGGGCACCGAAGGACACCCCAAATACCACGGACTGTGGGACCAGATCACCTCTATCACCCAAGACGGGCCGCGCGCGGTCAAGATGACCTTCGAGGCGGGCAACCGAGAACTGGCCCTGCTGGCCGGTATGCGCCCGATCCTCAGCAAGGCGCAGTGGGATGGCCGTGATTTTGCCAATGCACCGCTGGCGGATGTGCCGCTGGGCAGTGGCCCCTATGTGGTCAGCGCCTACGAAGGCGGACGGTTCGTGCAACTGACCCGCGACCCGGACTATTGGGGTGCGGATGTGCCGGTGCGGCGCGGCACCAACAACTATGACAAAATCCGCATTGATTTTTACGGCGACAGCACCGTGCTGCTGGAAGGGTTCAAAGCGGGCGAAATATCCGCCATCCGCGAGTTCAACGCCGAGCGTTGGACCACGCAATACGATTTCCCGCGCGCGCTAAGCGGCGATGTGGTGCAAACGGAAATCCCCCATGGCAAGCCGTCGGGCATGACCGGCCTTGCGATGAACACCCGCCGCGCGCCTTTTGACGACTGGCGGGTACGGGCGGCGCTGATCTATGCGTTCAACTTCGAATATATCAATGACACGGTGACAGGGGGCGCACAGCCACGCATCACCTCGTATTTCTCGAATTCGGTTCTGGCGATGCAGGACGGCCCTGCGGCGCCTGAAGTGGCTGCCTTGCTGAAACCCTATGCCGCCGATCTGCCGCAGGGCACTCTGGAGGGGTATGCACTGCCCGTCTCGGATGGCAGCGCGCGCAACCGCCGGAACCTGCGCGTCGCGACCAAGCTGCTGCAAGAGGCCGGATTTTCCGCCGAAGGAGGCACCCTGCGCGACTCCGACGGTTCTGCGTTCACCTTTGACATCCTTCTGCCCAAGGGCAGCACCGAAAACATCGCCATCGCCGACATCTATGTGGGCGCGCTGGCGCGGCTTGGCATCACCGCACGGATCGAAACCGTGGACGATGCCCAGTTTCTGGCGCGCACCAACAGTTTCGACTTTGAAATGACCTATTTCCGCCGCGCCCTGTCGCTGTCACCCGGCAACGAGCAGCGCTATTATTGGAGCAGCGAAGCCGCCAGTGCCGAAGGGTCGCGCAACCTGCCGGGCATCGCGAGCCCTGCGGTCGACGCGATGATCGACGCGATGCTGGAGGCCGAGGGGCAAGAGCAGTTCGTATCTGCAACCCGTGCGCTGGACCGTGTGTTGACGGCAGGCAGCTATGTCATTCCGTTCTGGCAGTTCAGCGAAGGGCGCATTGCACACGTCAAACAGATGAAGCACCCCGAAGTGCTGCCGATCTATGGTGACGGGCCAAATTACATGCCCGAGGTCTGGTGGTGGGAAGATTGACGGCATGGCGCGACACCAGCCCGACGCACGGGCGGGCTGCACATCACGTCAGTGACGTCACCCACAAAATCATCGCATCCTCGGGGCTGGTGCTGATGACGTTGTGGCCCATAGTGGCGTCGTAATAGGCGCTATCGCCGCGCCGCATCTCGATAGGTTCGTAGAATTCGGTATAAAGCAGCACCACACCGGTCAGCACATAGAGAAACTCTTCGCCGTCGTGACGCACCCAGCCGTCGAATTCGTCCATGCTGCGGGCGCGCACGCGGGCGCGATAGGGCAACATCTGTTTCTTCACCAGCGTTTCGGCCAGCAATTCGTGTTCATAGGTGGCGGTGGCCTGCTGGTTGCCCTGCCCGTCCTTGGTGACTGACATACGCCCGTTCACCCGCTCGGCCTGTGGCGGGGTGAACAGCTGCGGCACCGAAATCTGCAGGCCCACGGCCAGCTTTTTCAGCGCGTCATATGTGGGTGACATCTGGCCGTTTTCGATCTTGGACAGGGTCGAACGCGCGATACCCGCCTGTCTGGCCGCCTGTTCCAGCGTCCAGTCGCGGGCCTTGCGCAGATCACGCACGCGCGCCCCCAGATCAAGCGGCTGGACGGGCATATCCTCGCCGCTGGTGCGGGCGATTTCGATCAGGGTTCTGGGTGGCTGTCCGGTCATGGATGTTTCTATATGCTGCGGTCCTGCACCTTGCAACGGCGACGCGGGCGGTCTACCGGTTTGCCATGCTGTCTGTTTTTGCCCAAGGGGTGCATCCCCGCTGCCCCGCCCCGTTCAATATGGCCGACCACGTTTTGCGTGCGGGCCTCGCACGGCCTGACCATCTGGCGCTGAGCATCCTGCATCACGATCACATCGACGATTGGAGCTATGCCGCGCTAACGACCGCCATTCGCGGCACCGCAACGGGGTTGTTGCAGCACGCGCAAGCGGGCCAGATGGTGTTGATGCGACTGGGCAATACGGTGGATTTTCCCATCGCCTATCTGGGCGCGATCTGGGCCGGACTGGTGCCGGTCCCGACCTCGGCGGCGCTGACCCGACCTGAAGTCGCGGCGATCCTTGCCGACTTGCCGGTTGCGGCAATTCTGCGCGATCCGGCGGTGGATTGTCCGGATGACGGGCGCTGTATCCCCTTGGACGTGTTGCAAGCAATGCGCAACCTGCCGCCCGCCGCTGCCGCAACGGGTGATCCCGACCGGCTGGCCTATGTCATCTATACCTCGGGCACATCCGGAAAACCGCGTGCCGTGGCCCATGCGCACCGCGCCATCTGGGCACGCGGCATGATGCATCAGGGCTGGTACGGGCTGCGCGCCGACGACCGCCTGTGCCATGCGGGCGCGTTCAACTGGACCTACACGCTGGGCACCGGCCTGATGGACCCGTGGACACTGGGTGCGACCGCGCTGATCCCGGCCCCCGGCACAGCCGCCAGCGCTCTGCCCGAATTGTTGGCCCGCCACCGCGCCACCATCTTTGCCGCAGCACCTGGTGTTTACCGGCAGATGCTCAAGGGGCGCGATACCCTGCCGCTGCCTGCCCTACGCCACGGGCTGAGTGCTGGCGAAAAGCTGCCCGACCGCATCCGCGACGCATGGACCGCCGCAACAGGCACGCAGGTGTTCGAGGCCTACGGCATGTCAGAATGTTCCACCTTTATCTCGGCCAGCCCGACCAATCCCGCCGCTTCGGGCGCGTCGGGACAGCCGCAACCGGGCCGTCACATCGCCATTGTCGACGACACAGGCACCCCGCAACCCATCGGCCAGCCCGGCATCATCGCCGTGCACCGCAGCGATCCGGGCCTGATGCTGGAATATATCGGAGCCCCCGACGAGACCGCGCAGAAGTTCGCAGGCGAATGGTTCCTGACCGGTGACGAGGCGCAAATGGACGCTGATTATCAGATCACCTATCTGGGCCGCGCAGATGATATGATGAATGCAGGCGGCTACCGTGTATCGCCCATCGAAGTCGAACAGGCGCTGCTGTCGCACGAAGGCATCACCGCCGTCGCCGCAACAGATGTGTTGGTCAAGGCCGACACGCGCGTCATTGCCGCCTTTTACACCGGCCCCGCGCCGCTGGATCAGGGCGCGCTAAAGGCCTATGCCGAACCCCGTCTTGCCCAATACAAACGCCCGCGTCTCTACGTGCATGTTGACGCGCTGCCGACGGGGGCAAACAACAAGATCCTGCGCCGCCAGTTGCGCGACAGCTTCGACACGGGCCGTTAGGTGCTTGGGGGTGTATCTGCAAGCAAACCGCGCTATGTGACGAAAAAACAACCAAGGTGACCCAGATGCCCGCAGCCGCCATCAAGCTCGATATCATGTCCGACCCGATCTGCCCGTGGTGCTACATTGGCAAAAGCTATTTGGACCGCGCGATGGAGCAGAACCCCGATCATCCGTTCCAGATCGAATGGCATCCCTTCCAGTTGAACCCCGACATGCCCGCCGAAGGCATGGACCGCCGCGCCTATCTTGAAGACAAGTTCGGCGGCAAGGAGGGCGCGGTAAAAGCCTATGCGCCGGTGATGGAACATGCGCAAAAGGCCGGTCTGAAAATCGACTTCGAGGCGATGAAACGCACGCCGAATACGCTGGATGCACACCGGCTGATCCACTGGGCCGGTATAGAGGGCCGCCAGACCGCTGCCGTCTCGGCGCTGTTCAAAGCCTATTTCGTCGAAGGCCGCGATATTGGTGACACCGACACGCTGGCCGATATTGCCGATGGCATCGAACTGGACGCCGCCGTGATACGCCGCCTGCTGGCTTCTGATGCCGACCAACAGCTGATCATCGACCGCGACGCGCACAGCCGCAAAATGGGCATCACATCGGTGCCCACATTTATCGTTGCCGGCAAACACGCGGTGCCGGGCGCACAGCCGCCCGAGTTGTGGGCAAAAGTGATTGCGGAACTGGCTGCCCAAGAAAGCAACAGCTGACCGATCCTGCCCCCCTGTTTTAACAAAATTGTTCCAAATCCAGAAGACTTGCCGTAATCTCGCCTCAATGAGGGACAAAAACCCCCGCAAAAACAATTACCTGTTGGGCGGGTGATTTGGCAGCACAACAGGCAGTGCCACAAAGGCACGAACCCTGCACGTATCCGAAATCCGGATAATCGCACTGGCCGAAATCGCAAAAAATCAACAAATTTAGACCACTGAACCAATTATTTCGATCTGAACGAGCTTAAGCGACGGTCGCTGTCGATCAATTGGCTGAAGGGCGTCATCATGCTGGCGGTTATTAGTCGCACCCGCCCCGCAACCACCGTTCTGACCTGTGGCACCTTTGATTTATACCATCACGGCCACGTCCGCCTGTTGCAACGTTTGTCTGAACCGGGTGACGAACTGATCGTCGGATGTTCCACGGACCAGTTCAACGACATAAAGGGCAAACGCTGCGTGATGCCGTTTTTCCAGCGACGCGAAATTCTCGAAGCGTGCCGCTGTGTTTCACGGGTAATCCCCGAGGAAACCTGGGAGCAGAAACGCTCGGATATCGTGAACTACAACCTGTCGATTTTTGCGATGGGTGACGATTGGGCCGGACACTTTGACGATCTGCGTGACCTGACGCGGGTGATTTATCTGCCGCGCACCAAAGATGTGTCAACGACCGAGTTGAAAGAGCGCATCCAGCAACGGGCAAATACTGCCTGAAGCGACCCGATTGTATGCGGGGGCATAAGTCCGGGCGCGATGGTGCGATCCGGCAAACACCTGTTCTGCATCGGAATATTGTTATCCTGCAAACGCTGGTTTAAACCCACGCGTGTATGACGCCGTTGCGCGCCAATTCAGGAGCCGACAGCCATGACCACCCAGCAATCACATCCAATGGGCAGTGCCGAATTTATCGCGTTGATGGCCATGATGTTCGCCACAATTGCGTTTTCCATCGACGCCATGTTGCCCGCCCTGCCCGAAATTGCCGACGAGTTGACCCAAGGTGATCCGGGACGTGCAGCATTGATCCTGACTCTGTTTGTGATGGGCATGGGGCTGGGCACATTTTTCACGGGGCCGCTGTCGGATGCTTTCGGGCGCAAGCCCGTCGTATATGGAGGTGCGGTTCTGTACATCTCTTCCGCAGCCTTCGCGTGGTGGGAAACCAGTTTCGAGCTGGTCTTGCTGGCGCGGTTCCTTCAGGGCCTTGGTGCGTCGGGCCCGCGCGTGGTGTCACTGGCGATTATCCGTGATATGTATGAAGGCCGCGAAATGGCGCGGATCATGTCCATCGCAATGATGATCTTTACGCTGGTTCCGGCCTTTGCGCCGGCGATGGGTGCCGTGATCATCGGCTTTTCCGGCTGGCGCGGGATTTTTGGAGCTTTTGTCATTTTCTCACTGATTTGCACGCTGTGGCTGGGATTTCGCCTGCCCGAAACCCTGCCCCCGTCCGAACGCCGCCCGCTGCGGTTGCGCCTGATGCTGGGGGCCGTGCGCGAGATGATGGCCCACCCCACGGTGCGCCTGTCGATCGTCGTGCAAACGCTGACAATGACTTTGCTGTTTTGCACGCTAACCATGATCCAGCCGATCTATGACGAAGTTTACGGACGCGGCGATACCTTTCCCTATTGGTTCGGCCTTGTGGCGCTGATCTCGGGCGGGGCAAGCCTGACCAACGCGCTGGTGGTGGTGCGTCTGGGAATGCGCCGATTGGTGACATGGGCACTGGGGTCGCAGATCGTGCTGGCGGGGCTGATGTTGCTGCTGACCTCGGGGCATTTCGAGGGCGAGTTTTACCTGTTCCTGTTCTGGCAATTCTCGCTGTTCTGCACGGCCAGCTTTTCCGTGGGCAACCTGAACGCAATCGCGATGGACCCGATGGGACATATTGCGGGCATGGCCGCCTCGGTGATCGGGTCGATTTCAACGGTGGCGGCAGCGATCATCGCCTCGCCGATTACGCTGCTCTCTAACGGCACGGCGCAACCGCTGGTACTGGCCGTGTTGGTGTTGGCATCCTGCGGCTATCTGTTGATGTTGCGGATATGGCGGATCGAGGGACGTCGCCTGATCAACTAATCAGGCTTTTTTCTTGGTCTTTTTCTTCTCGGCGATGACCTTTTCGGCCAGATCACGGGCAATGGCAAAAGCCCCCTTGATCTTGTCCGCGTCGGATTTCCAGTCGCGGCGCACCACGATCTTGTTGTCCTTGACCTTGGCCAGCCCGCGCTGGTCCTGAATGAAGGTGACCAGCCCCTCGGGCGAGGCGAACTTATCGTTGTGGAACTGGATCACAGCCCCCTTCGGCCCGCCGTCCAGCTTGGCGATACCCGCGCGTTTGCACATCGCCTTGATCCGCACGACCAGCATCAGCGTGTTGACCTCGCGCGGCAGGGTGCCGAAACGGTCGATCAACTCGGCGGCGAACCCTTCCAGCTCGACCTTGGTGCTCAGACCACTGAGACGACGGTAAAGCCCCAGACGCACGTCCAGATCCGGTACATATTCCTCGGGAATCAGTACAGGAACACCCAGATTGATCTGCGGCGCCCATTGCTCGTCGGCCTCGCTCAGGCCTTCCATCTCGCCCGCCTTTATCTTGGCAATCGCCTCTTCCAGCATCGACTGGTACAGTTCGAACCCCACATCGCGCATCTGGCCCGATTGTTCCTCGCCCAGCAGATTGCCCGCACCGCGAATGTCCAGATCCTGACTGGCCAGCGTAAAGCCTGCGCCCAACGTATCGAGCGAGCCCAGAACACGCAGACGTTTTTCGGCCACCGGCGTCAGTTTCGCACGCGGTTTCGTCGTCAGATAGGCATAAGCACGGGTTTTCGACCGCCCGACACGTCCGCGAATCTGATAGAGTTGCGCCAGACCGAACATATCGGCCCGATGCACCACCATCGTGTTGGCGGTGGGAATATCCAGACCGGATTCAACAATCGTCGTGGCCAGCAGAATGTCGAATTTACCATCGTAAAAGGCATTCATCCGGCCATCCAGCTCGCCCGCCGCCATCTGGCCGTGGGCAACCACGTAAGACAACTCGGGCAACTGCGTTTTCAGGAAATCCTCGATTTCAGGCAGGTCCGACAGGCGCGGCACCACATAGAATGACTGCCCACCGCGATAATGCTCGCGCAGCAGTGCCTCGCGGATCGTGACCGTATCAAATTCGCTGACATAGGTGCGGATCGCCAACCGGTCGACGGGCGGCGTGCCGATGATCGACAGATCGCGCACCCCTGTCAGCGACAGTTGCAGCGTGCGCGGGATTGGCGTGGCGGTCAGCGTCAGCACATGCACATCCGAGCGCATCTGCTTCAGCCGTTCCTTGTGACCGACGCCAAAGTGCTGCTCTTCGTCGATAACCAGCAGGCCCAGTTCCTTGAACCGGGTGTTTTTCGCCAACAGCGCATGGGTGCCGATGACGATGTCGGCGGTGCCGCGCGACATCGCCTCGCGGGTGTCGGACGCCTCTTTGGTGCTGACAAACCTGCTCAGCGTGCGCACCTCGAGGGGAAAGCCGCGGAACCGTTCGGAAAAGCTCTTGTAGTGTTGCCGCGCCAGCAAAGTCGTGGGTGCGATCACTGCCACTTGCACGCCCGCCATCGCCGCCACAAAGGCCGCGCGCATCGCCACCTCGGTCTTGCCAAAGCCCACGTCGCCGACCACCAGACGGTCCATCGGCGCGCCGCTGGTCAGATCCCCGATCACGTCGCCAATGGCCCGCAATTGGTCGTCGGTTTCCTCATAGGGGAACCGCGCGCTGAACGCGTCCCACATGCCCGGCGGCGGTTCCAGCACAGGCGCGCGGCGCAGGGCGCGTTCGGCGGCGATACGGATCAGCTTGTCGGCCATCTCGCGAATGCGCTCTTTCAGCTTGGCCTTTTTCGATTGCCACGCGCCGCCACCCAACCGGTCCAGAAGCCCCTCATCGTGGCCGTATTTCGACAGCAGTTCGATGTTCTCGACCGGCAGGTACAACTTAGAATTCTCTGCATATTCCAGCAGCAAACATTCATGTGCGGCCCCGGCGGCGGTGATCACCTCCATGCCGTGATAGCGGCCAATGCCGTGATCGACATGCACGATCAGATCGCCCGGCGTCAGGCTGGTGGCCTCGGTCAGGAAGTTGTCGGCGCGCCGCTTGCGCTTGGGCTGGCGGATCAGCCGGTCGCCCAGCACGTCCTGTTCGGAAATCACGGTCAGCTGTTTGCCGTCCACCGGCCCCTCAAAGCCGTGCTCAAGCGCCCAAACCACCAGATGCAGCCCACGTTTTCCGATGCGCGTCGCGTCAGTAACGGGAATTGTCTCGGCCAGCCCCTCGTCCTCGATCAGACCGCTCAGCCGTTCACGCGCGCCTGCCGAATAGCTGGCGACGACAACGGGGCCATCTGCCAGTTTTGCTTTAATATGGGCCACCAAAGCCCCGAAAAGACTGATATTTTCCTGTTGTCGCTCGGGTGAGAAATTGCGCCCGATGCGCCCGCCCGCATCCACCACGCCCAGACCGGTGGATTGTGCCAGCGCGCGAAACTGCACCACGCGGCGACCCGCCACGGCGGTTTCCCACGCAGCATCGTCCAGATACAGCCCCTGCGGTGGTGCGGGTTTATAGACCGAATCCATCTTCGAGCGGTTGACCATCGCCAGCCTGCGCGTCTCGTATTGGTCGGCGATTGTGTCCCAACGCGCCAGTCGGGTCGGTGTCACCTGATCATCCAGCGTGATCGACGCATCGGGCAGATAGTCGAACAGCGTCTCCAGATGGTCGTGGAAAAACGCCAGCCAATGTTCTGCGCCCTGATGTTTGCGACCTGCGCTGATCGCCTCGTAGAGCGGATCATCGGTGCCCGCCGCGCCAAATTCCAACCGGTAATTCTGGCGAAACCGCGTCACCGCCGCGTCGTCCAAAATTACCTCGGAGACAGGCGCCAGTTCGACCACGTCCAGCTTTTCCGTAGTGCGTTGGGTCGCCGGATCAAACCGCCGCGCCCCGTCCAGCACATCGCCAAACAGGTCCAGCCGCACCGGCCCCAGATCGCCCGGCGGGTAGATGTCGATGATACCGCCGCGCACCGCGTAATCGCCCGGCTCGGTCACTGTCGGCGATTGCACAAAGCCCATGCGCACAAGAAACCCGCGCAACGCCGCATCGTCGATCCGGTCGCCCACCCGCGCCGCAAACGCAGCCTCGCGCAGCACAGAGCGCGCAGGCAGCTTTTGCGTGGCCGCGTTCAATGTGGTCAGCACTATGAATTTATCCGGCATCCCGTGCGCCAGTGCCGCCAGCGTTGCCATCCGCTGCGCCGAAATGTCGGCATTGGGCGACACGCGGTCATAGGGCAGACAATCCCATGCGGGAAAGATCACCACAGGCACATCAGGGGCAAAAAACCGCAGCGCATCACGCATCGCCACCAGCCGTTTGTCATCGCGCGCCACATGGCACACCGGGACACCCCGCGCCAGTTCGGCCAGAATACGTGTGGCGTCAAACCCTTCGGGTGCGCCGGATACGGTGATATGTGCAGGGTCAGTCATCAGCGCGCTTCATGTGGGGCAGCCACCCCAACTGTCAACCACCCAACGCGCCGATGCTCAGGTTCTGGTACATTCCCCACATCGCCGTGACAAAAATCGCCAGCATCCCGACTGCCTGCGTATAGGTCCGGTGTCGTGTCAAACGACGGCGCAGGCCCTCGCCGCTTAGCTGGTCGCGTTCGATCAACCGCGCGGTGGACAGGTTCAGCGCACCAACCAATGACATCGGAAAGGCCAGCAAAAATACCGCTTGGGCAAATTCGATGTCATAAACCCAGCCCAACAGCACCAGAACCGTCAGCACAAAACAGACCAGCCCCAGCAGCCACAATCCAGACAGACGCGCGATATACAAAAACCGGTTCACGTTGATCCGCACCAGATCTTCCAGATCTTCCTCGGTCTGGCCGCCGGATTTGCGTGCCCGTGCAACCATGTCAAAGGGCACACCCAGCACCCAGTGACTGGCCGTGGACCACACGACCGCAAGGGCGATCCAGTACCAGAGGTTGGAAAATGACCGCATATCGATCAGCTCGAAAATCGTTTGGTGCCAGTTCAAAGCCGCTGCCCTTTGCGTGGGTGTCGCTTCTCATACCGCTGCTCTGCGCCAATTCCTACCCTTGCACGGTGCAATTTTACGTGGCACCCAACAATGACTTTCAAAAAGGCAACACATCATGCGCCCAACGCTTGCACCCTATCCCGCAACCCGCCTGCGCCGCACCCGCGCGACACCCCAGATCCGCGCACTGGTGCGCCAGAACACGCTGACGGTGGATGATTTCATCTGGCCGGTGTTCGTGCGCGCGGGCGACGGTATCATGGAGCCGGTCCCGTCCATGCCGGGCGTGTTCCGCCGCTCGGTCGACAAGGTGGTCGAGGCCGCACGCGAAGCTGCCGATCTGGGGATCAACGCGATCTGCCTGTTTCCCTATACCGGGATCGAAGACCGCACCGAAGATTGCGCTGGCGCATGGGATCCCGACAACAACACCAACCGCGCCATTCGCGCGATCAAGGCGGCGGTACCAAACATTGCGGTGATGACTGATGTGGCGCTGGACACCTATAACATCAACGGCCACGACGGTTTTGTCGAAGATGGCGAGATCGTCAACGACCGTTCGGTCGAGGCACTGGTCAAGATGGCGCTGGCGCAGGCCGACGCGGGGGCGGATATTATTGGCCCATCCGATATGATGGACGGGCGGATCGGCGCAATGCGTGCGGCTTTCGAAGCGGCAGGCCACCAGAACGTGATGATCCTCAGCTATGCAGCCAAATACGCCAGCGCCTTTTACGGGCCCTTTCGGGATGCTGTGGGGGCGTCGGCGGCGCTGACCGGCGACAAGAACACCTATCAGATGGACCCTGGCAACGCGGACGAGGCCATGCGCCTGATTGAACGCGATCTGGCCGAAGGCGCCGACATGATCATGGTCAAACCCGGTCTGCCCTATCTCGACATCTGCCGCCGTGCCCGCGACACCTTTGGCGCGCCGACCTTTGCCTATCAGGTTTCAGGCGAGTACGCGATGATACAAGCCGCCGCGCAAAATGGTTGGATTGACGGCGACCGCGTGATGATGGAAAGCCTGACCGCCTTCAAACGCGCGGGCTGCGACGGAATCCTGACCTATTTCGCACCCGCTGCGGCACGGCTTCTGGCCAAAGGTTAGCGTGCTTCATCTTGCCTGACAAACCCCGGGGGAGCGCCGGATGGCGCGGGGGCAGAGCCCCGCCCGCAGCAAGCGCGCTGAAAAACAACAGGCACAGCACCGCCCATCGGCGCGTTCCTGCGTGACAGGTGGCAATCTTGCGCCTATAGTTTTGGCCAAGACCGGACAACCGGCACACGAGCAACAATCACAGGCGGTTCACAATGACCCTATCCCCTCTCTCACGTCGGGCTTTTACCCTCGGCGCACTTTCCTCCACTGTGGCACTGGCGGCCTGCGGCAACGGCATCGGTGGGCGCGGTCCGGCCACCATTGACGCGCGCGTTGATGCGACGCTGGCGGAAATGTACCGGCTTTACCCCAACACACAGTCTCTGGCGCAAAAGGCGAACGGCATGTTGGTCATGCCCTTGGTGACAGAAGCAGGCCTTGGTCTGGGCGGCGCTTACGGGCGCGGCGCGCTGCGGGTCAATAACGTGACTGTGGATTACTATTCGGTGACCAAAGCGTCGGGCGGCCTGCAAATCGGCGCGCAACAATATGCGCATGTTCTATTCTTTATGACCGAAGAAGCGCTGACAGGTTTCCGACGCTCGCCCGGCTGGGCTGCGGGTGCGGATCTGGAATATGTCATTTCGGATCAGGGCGACAGCCTGAACGCCGAAACCACAACAGCACTGGCCCCCGTTCTGGCCGCCGTCTTTGGACGCGCGGGTCTGCGGCTGGGCGCAACGCTGGAAGGCACCAAATATTCCCGGATCATTCCCTGATCACGAATGGCGGTCTGACAGATATTCAGATCGCATTTAAGATAACACAAGCACCCGCCCCAAAAGCGGGTGCTTTTTCTTACGCCCGCCGGATGGCAGCCAGCGTGTCAGGCAGCCCGTCCCGGCAACAAGCGGTTGGTGCGGTCTTCGATCACGAAAACGCTGCTTTCGATGGAATTGATCACTTCGCTCAACTGTCGTTCGGCACGGTGAAGCCGGTTGACGATTTCGTTCAGCCCGTCGACGTTCGAGGCATATTTCGACTGCTCGATTTTGCACATCACACGGCTCATTTCCAGACCGGACATCACCCGGCGCATGTCCGTGGACATTCCGCGATAGACCGATGCAGCCTTGATAACGCGCAGCATGGATGTGTGTTCATGCAACAAACACTCTGCCTTGAGCACGCTCAACCGGTCGGATTCTGCGGCAAGATCCATCCCTTCGACGGCAACATCGTCGCCAAATTGCTCTGCCACCTCTTCGATCAGCACCCGCGTGCCGGCGTTAAAGCGTGCCACTGCGGTGTGGGTCACGCCCTCGTCGACGGCGGCGCGGAACCGCGACAGGATATCCCCCAGTGACTTAGCCATAACCTGATGATTGTTCGAAATAACGCTGATCGGGCCATTGGCCCCCTCAAGACTGCGCGCCTGAATACTCAGGTTGTTGGGGATCAACGCGGTGCTGTGGAAAATCTGGTCAACCTTGTCGCCATAGCTGCGCATTTTCTGCACAGCCTCCGACAAAGCGCCCATCGCCTGCAAGGTTGGGTCAAACCGGTGCCGCAACCCATTGCTGCGCGCCTCAAGCTCTTGGGTCAGGGCAACGCTCATGAAGGTCGCATAATCAGGATAGCCAAGTTCGCGCAGATTTTGCAGCAACACCGCCTGGGATTGCTCTGGTGTGATACGGCCTGCAATCTCATCGCTGCGCAGCGCGGTATAAATCTCGCGTACCTTTTCAAACACCGCACTGCCGGGTTTCAAGCGCATCGACAAATAGCCGTCTTCCAGTGGCAGCACCACAGCGTACACCCAGTAGTGGGTTTGATCGGCCGCAAGGTTCTTGACATAGGCACCGACAGGGCGCCCCGCCGCAATCTCCTGCCACATCAGATGGAACATGCCCGACGGCATATCGGGATGGCGCACGATCTTGTGCGGGGCCCCTTTCAGCGTCGACCAGTCATATCCCGAAACATGCACAAAAACGCTGTTGGCCGCCTGAATCACCGCGCGCGTGTCGGTGCGCGAGAAAAACAGTTTTTCCAATGTGAACCGGTCGGTGTCACGTGTGGGATGATCGTTGGACAAGGTGCGGCCTTCAACTGGGGGTATCTGCGCCCAGCCTAGCTGTGCAAAGTTTCCAGTTGGTTAAGTGGTACGATCAAAATGGCTCTGGCAGCGCCCCGCCAGAGCCGTCGCAGCCTTAGCCTGCCGCCCGCAGGCGTTTGATCAGACTTGAGGTGTCCCAGCGGCCGCCCCCCAGTTTTTGCACGTCCTTGTAGAACTGGTCGACCAGCGCCGTCACCGGCAGCGACGCGCCGTTTTCATCAGCAGTGTCCAGACAAATCCCCAGATCCTTGCGCATCCAGTCCACGGCAAACCCGTGGTCGAATTTGTCGTCCAGCATGGTTTCATAGCGGTTGGCCATCTGCCAAGAACCCGCAGCACCCTGACTGATCACCTCGACCACGGCGTGCCCGTCAAGTCCCGATTTTTCCGCGAAATGCAGCGCTTCGGACAGGCCTTGTACCAGCCCCGCAATCGCGATCTGGTTGCACATCTTGGCTTTCTGGCCCGCGCCGCTTTCACCGATGCGACGACAGATTTTGGAATAGACCTCCATCACCGGCAAGGCACGATCGAACGCGCCCTGATCGCCGCCGCACATGATCGACAGCACACCGTTTTCGGCACCCGCCTGCCCGCCCGAGATCGGCGCATCGACAAAGCTAATCTGGGCGGCATCCGCCGCGGCATAAAGCTCGGATGTGACCTGCGCCGACACGGTAGTGTGATCCACAAAGATCGCGCCGCTGGTCATCCCCTTGAACGCTCCCTTTTCGCCCAGACAGACAGACCGCAGGTCGTCGTCATTGCCAACGCAAGACATCACAAAGTCGGCACCCTTGGCCGCCTCGAACGGCGTTTTGGCCATCGCTCCGCCATGTTCATCGACCCAATTCTGCGCCTTGGACGTGGTCCGGTTATAGACAATCACATCGTGACCCGCCTTTTGCAGGTGCCCCGCCATCGGTGCACCCATCACGCCCAATCCCAGAAATGCCAGCTTTGCCATTCGATGTTCCTTTTACGTCGATGTTGCCTATCGCTTGCGCCTTTCCTAACAGTCAGGCACATCGGGTCAACTGTGCAAGCAAAGTGAGAGGCCGTCTATGGCTGTGGTATTTCAGTGGCTGGTCCGCTTGGCGGTCGTGCTGATCGTGTTGGCGGTGCTGGGCGTCGGGATGACCTATTATCTCGCGTCGCGGTCCCTGCCGGACTATGACGCGACGCTGAAAGTCTCGGGCCTGGCCGCAGAAACTGAAATCGTACGCGACAATGCCAATGTGCCGCATATTCTGGCGCAGAACGATGCGGATGCTTTCTTTGCTTTGGGATTTGTTCATGCACAGGACCGTCTGTGGCAGATGATGATGCTGCGCCGCACGGCACAGGGGCGGCTATCCGAAGTATTCGGCACCGCCACGGTCGAAACCGACAGCTTTATCCGCCGACTGGATATTTACCGGCTGGCGGTGCAATCCGTCTCGGTACAGACGCCGCAAACTATCACTGCGCTCGAAGCTTACTCGGCCGGTGTGAACGCACGCATTGCGCAGATCAATCAAGAGGCTCTGGGGCGCGGCGCGCCCGAGTTCTTTGTCTTTCCGATGGCGCTGGCCCCTTGGCAACCCGCCGACAGCATAGCCATCGGCAAGCTGATGGCGCTGCGGCTTTCGGGGCAGCTGGACGCCGAAGTATTGCGCGCGCGCATGTCGCTGGCGCTGCCCGATCAGGACCGCCTGATTGACATCCTGCCCGATGCGCCCGGCGCGGGTGTGGGTGCGCTGCCGGAATATGCGGCGCTGGTGCCAAACGCCCCGCGCTATGCCGCCATGCCTGTGCAACAGATCAACCCGTTGTCGCCCTTCGGACCGGAAGTGTTCGCCGGTGCGTCAAACGCATGGGCTGCGGATGCCTCGCGTTCGGCTTCGGGGGGGACGTTGCTGGCCAATGACCCGCATCTGGGCTTTAGCGCGCCGGGTATCTGGTATCTGGCGCGGCTGAACCTGCAAGCAGGCGGCGTGATCGGCGCGACCATCCCCGGCATGCCAACGGTGCTGACGGGACGTTCCGACGCTTTGGGCTGGGGGGTAACTTCTGCCTATGTGGACGATCAGGATCTGTTCATCGAAGAGCTGAACCCAGACAACCAGATGCAATACCGCACACCGGACGGCTGGAAAGAGTTCGAGACCCGCAAGTCGATCGTCACCATCAAGGATGCCGACCCGATTACTCTGACCCTGCACTGGACCGACAACGGGCCGGTGCTGCCCGGCACTTTCAAGAACATCGGGGCAGTGACGCCAACGGGGCATGTGACCGCGCTTAGCTGGACGGTGCTGACCCCCAATGACACCACGATGAGTGCCGCAATCGGGCTGATGTCGGCGCAGAACGTGGCCGAGGCGATCAATGCGTCGGAACTGGTCGTGGCACCTGCACAGAACCTGACGCTGGCTGATCAGGACACGATCGCGATGAAAACCGTGGGTGCTGTGCCGCGCCGTGACGCGGCGCACCAGTCCAAGGGGCGTATGCCGTCGCTGGGATATGTGGCCACGAACCGCTGGCAGGGCGTGATGTCATTCGCCTCTAATCCTGGCTTTATCGCGCCGCTGGGCGGCATTCTGGGCAACACCAACAACAAAATGGTCGAGCGGCCTTTTCCCAATCACATCAGCTATCGCTGGGGTGACACCCAGCGCGTTCAACGCTGGCAACGGCTGATGCAGGCGCGGCAGGTCCACACCCGCGACAGCTTTATCGAGGCGCAACTGGACACGGTCAGCGCCACCGCGCGCACGCTTCTGCCTCTGATCGGCGCCGAGTTGTGGTTCACCGGAGAAGCGGCCGCAGACGGCACCGTGGAACGCCAGCGCCAGCGCGCACTGACGCTTCTGGCGGACTGGAACGGCGAAATGAACGAACACCTGCCCGAGCCTCTGATCTACGCGGCGTGGCTGCGCGCATTGCAAGACCGGATGGTGCGCGACGACATCGGCCCGCTGGCAGACGCGTTGACCCATATTGAGCCGCTGTTCATCGAGCGCGCCTTTCGCGATGTGGGCGGGGCATCGGTGTGGTGTGACGTCCACCAAAGCGCACCGGTCGAGACCTGCCCCGACATGGCGCGTCTGGCGCTGGACGACGCACTGCTCTGGATCGGCGAGACCTATGGCACGCAGCTGGAGTCCCTGCGCTGGGGCGATGCACATCAGGCAGTTCAGGACCATCCGGTGCTGGGCAACGTGCCGGTGCTGCGCTATTTCGTGAACATCCGCCAAAGCACCTCGGGCGGGGACAACACCCTGCAACGCGGGCTGACGCGCGGCGGGCCGGGGGCGGATGCGTTTGAGAATGTACATGGGGCGGGTTATCGGGGCGTATATGACTTTGCCGATCCCGACAGTTCGGTTTTTATCGAAGCCACCGGCCAATCGGGGCATTTCCTGTCGCGCCACTATGACGACATGGCGCAGCTGTGGCGGCGGGGCGAGTATATCCCGATGTCACTGGATCAGGGACTGGCGCGGGCTGCCTCGGTGGGCATCACCAAACTGGAACCCGTCACCCCATGACAACCCTGCTGTTCAATAAGCCCTTTGGCGTGCTGCCGCAGTTCACCGACCGTGGCAGCCCGACAACGCGCCCCACCCTGTCGGACTATATCAATGTGCCAAAGGTCTATCCCGCAGGACGGCTGGACCGCGACAGCGAAGGGCTGATGGTGCTGACGTCGGACGGCGCGTTGCAGGCACGCATCGCGCACCCCAAGTTCAAGCAGCCCAAAACCTATTGGGTGCAAGTCGAAGGCACGCCGACCGAAGCCCATATGGCGCAATTGCGTGCAGGGGTGACGCTGAAAGACGGGCCGACCCTGCCCGCCAAGGCGCATCTGATCGACGAACCCCAAGGGCTGTGGGCGCGCATGCCGCCGATACGGGTGCGAAAGACCGTGCCGGACGGTTGGATCGAACTGACCCTGACCGAAGGGCGCAACCGTCAGGTGCGCCGGATGACAGCCCATGTCGGGCTGCCCACCCTGCGGCTGGTGCGCGCCAGCATCGGGGACTGGACGCTGGACGGACTGGAGAGTGGTGCCTGGCGTCACGTCACGGTCTAAAAGGGGTTCCGGGGGCGCTGCCCCCGCGCCTTCGACGCTCCCCCGGGATATTTCCGGCCAAAAGAAGCGGGTGTCAGACCTGTTCGAACTGGGCGCGTTGTTTCGGTGTCCAGCGGACGGTGATGGCAAAGCCGTCTTCGTCCTGCACTTCGTCCACGGCCACACCTTCAGAGAACAGCCATGCGCGTTTTTTACCTTGGGCAAAGCTCAGCCGCAGTTTTTCTTCGCTGACGCGACCCTGAAGCGCGTCCGAGATGATCGACATAAAGCTTTCGACGCCGGTGCCCTTGAGAGCCGAGATGGCGATGATGTCCTGATCGCGGGCAGCACGCGCTTGGGCGGCCTCGGCCTCGGCTTCGGGCAGCAGGTCGATCTTGTTCCAGATCTCGAACATCGGGCGTTCGTTGCCGACGCCAAGCGTGGTCAGGATTTCGCGCACGTCTGCGGCCTGATCTTCTGTTTCAGGGTGCGAGATGTCGCGCACGTGGCAAATGATATCGGCGGCCAGCACCTCTTCGAGAGTGGCGCGGAATGCGGCGACCAGTTCGGTCGGCAGGTCCGAGATAAAGCCCACCGTGTCGGACAGGATGATTTCGGGGCCGTTGTCCAGTTCGACGCGGCGCATGGTCGGGTCGAGTGTGGCAAAGAGCATATCTTCGGCCATCACGTTGGCACCGGTCAGCCGGTTGAACAGTGTGGACTTGCCCGCGTTGGTATAGCCCACCAGTGCCACAATCGGGAACGGCACCTTGGCACGCGCGGCGCGGTGCAGGGTGCGGGTTTTGACGACCTTTTCCAACTGGCGGCGCAAGCGCACCAGTTGCAGGTCGATTGCGCGGCGGTCCGCCTCGATCTGGGTTTCGCCGGGACCACCAACAAAGCCCAGCCCGCCACGCTGGCGTTCGAGGTGGGTCCATGCGCGCACCAGACGGGTGCGTTGATAATTCAGCGCCGCCATCTCGACCTGAAGCACGCCCTCGCGGGTGGCGGCACGGTCGCTGAAAATTTCGAGAATCAGGCCAGTACGGTCAAGCAGTTTGACCCCCCATGCCTTTTCAAGGTTGCGCTGCTGGACAGGGGTGACGGGCCCGTCGACCAGCACCAGTTCAACCTCGTCCGCCTCGAAGCGGGCGCGCAGTTCTTCGATCTTGCCTTTGCCGAACAACATGCCCGCATGCACCTTGGGCAGTGGTACGACCAGATCGCCCACCACCTCCAGATGCGGCAACGCATGGGCCAATGACACAGCTTCGGCCAACGCCAGTTCGGCGCCGCGGCGGTCGCGGTCGGATTTGATGTCGGGGTGCAGCACAAAAGCCCGTGTGAAACGGGGGCCTTCGCTGTCATCCACCTGAAACGAAGGTTTGCTCAAGAGGCGTCTTCGCCCTCGTACAAGCTGATCGGCTGGCTGGGCATGATCGTCGAAATGGCGTGTTTGTACACCAGTTGTGACTGACCATCGCGGCGCAACAGCACGCAGAAGTTGTCAAACCAAGTGATCACGCCTTGCAGTTTCACACCGTTGATCAGGAAAATCGTCACGGGCACCTTTGTTTTGCGCACGTGGTTCAGGAAGGCATCCTGCAAGTTCTGTCTGTCCGAAGCCATGTCGGTTCTTACCTTTTTTCTTGTATTAGGCTTGCGGACCAAGCCATCCCTCATTTGCCCGGAGTATGAAGGCCAAGTGCCCGAGTTTCCAGCCCAAAAACATTATCCCCTGCGAGGCACCGCTGACGGTGCTGCCCAGTGCGTCAACTGCGCCACAGATCAGGGGTCAGCAGAGCAATGATCGCCAGCGTTTCCAGTCGCCCCAGCACCATTGCTGCTGCAAAAACCGACTTTGCCGCCGGTCCCAGTTCTTGCAGGCGGATGGGCGCGTCGCCGGCCCATTCCAGCAGTGGGCCGGTCGTGGACAGGGCGGCCACGGCCATCGTCATCGCGGCCTCGAACTCTACCCCGAGACCCGCCAGAACCGTGGTGACCAGTGCCAGACTCATTGCGAACAGCATGAAAAACACCCATGCGATAAACGCGCCCCCCTTGAGCACCCGACGCCCGACCGTGTTGCCGCTGCTGACCGAATGCGGGTGCACCAGTTTCTCCATCTCGCGCAGACCGGCCTGATAGAGCGCAAAGACACGCAACAACTTGACCCCGCCCGCAGTGGTGGCCACGCCGCCACCGATCAGCGCAAGCCCCATCAGGATCATCCCCGGCGTTGCCAGACCCGACCAGTTTTGCGAGGTTTCCCAATAGGCGCTGGTAAAGCCTGTGGTAGACAAAAAGGACAGAACGGTGAAAACCGCCCCCCATAGCGCCTGCCCTGCAGCCACAAGACTGTTTTGTTCGCCCACGTCGATCGCGCCCAGAAAGTGACGCAGGAACAGGATGAACGGCACGCCCAACACCACCGCAATGCCGATGCGAAACTCGGGGTCTTGCAGCAGACCGCCGCTGTCGGATGTGACCGTGTCAGTGGAAAAGGTCATGCGCGACAGGGCAAACAGCATAAACAGCGCCATCACCATTTCGCCGCCTATGCCCGACCCTGCACCCGATGCCCCGCCCACCGGCGAGATGCCCGAGGTGGCCATCACCGACATCGCGTGGCACAGCGCCACCAGCGACCGGTCACCACCGACAATCAACAAAATCCACAACAGGATCGTCAGACCCGTATAAATCGGCACCAGTGCTTTGAACACTTTGACCAGACGCGCCCGCCCTTCGACATGACGATAGCGCATGTTGCGTTCATCATAGCGGCCCGGCTCGGCGCGGGCTGTCACCTCGAAACCGCCAAGGCTGAGGGGGGCCAGAATGGCGCTGGCTGCAATCCACATCAGCAGCCCGCCCATCCAGCCGACCTGCGCACGCCACAGGTTCAACGTGTCGTTCAGCCGTCCCGGCGTGTCGAACAGAGTGGCGCCAGTGGTGGTGAACGAGCTGACCATTTCGATATAAGCGTTCAGAAACGAGGTGGTGCCCAAACCTTCGTGAAAGGGGACCGCGAGAAAGGCGGGCAGAACGGTGAAAGCGGCAAAAAGGCTCATCAACGGGCCCAGCGTGCCATGGCGCGGCGACCGGCCTGCGTGGGCCAGTGCGATCAGCGCAAACAACAATAGGCCCAGCACGGCGGAATACAGAAACGCCCGCGCCGTGGCCAGTTCACGGATCACCGAACCGTGGATCGCCGGCACCAGCATGAACGCAGAGGCGGCACCGAACATCAGCAAGAACAGCGGCAGCTGCAACATACGGTCCTGAAGGTCGGACGGGCGCATCATGTCAGAAAAAGTCGATGGACACTTGCATCAGCCGCTCGACCTCGGGGACATCCTTGGCCAGGCTGAAAATCGCAATCACGTCGCCTTCGTCGATGCGGGTGGACGACACCGGCCGGATCACTTCACCGCCTTTGCGCACGGCCCCCACCAGCACACCTTCTGGAAATTCGATCTCGCCGATCTTGCGCCCTGCCAGCGGCGAGGTCGACAGCACCTCTGCCTCGATCACCTCGGCTTCGGCGTCACCGATGGAATAGACCGAGCGCACACGCCCGTGGCGGATGTGGCGCAGGATGGATGACACCGTGGTTGCACGCGGGTTGATATAGGCGTCGATCCCCAAGGGGCCCATCATCGGCACCAGCGTAGGGTCGTTGATCAGCGCGATGGCATAGGGGCAGCCTTCGGTTTTGGCGCGCACGGCTGCCAGCATGTTGGTTTTATCGTCGTCCGTTACGGCCAGCATCGCATCGGCACGCGACACGCCTGCCTCGGTCAGCAGGGCGACATCCAGACCATCGCCATTCAGCACGATCGTCCGCTCAAGTGCTTCAGCCGCGCGTTCGGCACATTTGCGATTTTTCTCGATGATCTTGGTGCGCACACGGTGGGTGCGCTTTTCCAGTTCCGCGGCTACGGCAAGACCGACATTGCCACCGCCCACAAGAATGATGCGCTCCTGCTTGGCCAGCTTCTTGCCAAAAATCTCCATCGTGCGGGGCACGTCGTCCACATGGGCAAAGACATAGCAATCGTCACCGACAAAAAGCTGGTCCTTGGCCTCGGGGGTAAACAATGTGCCATCGCGGCGCACCCCCACCACGACTGCGCGCAGGGTCGAGAACAGATCGGTCAACTGGCGCAAAGGCGTGTTCACCACCGGGCATTCTTCCTCGATGGTGATGCCCAGAAGATGCGCCTTGCCGTCCATGAAGCGTTCGGTGTCAAAGGCCGCCGTGGTGTGCAGACGTTGCAACGCCGCTGCGGCGACCTCGCGTTCGGGGCTGATCACCACGTCGATCGGCATGTGATCGCGGCGGTAGAGGTCGGAATAGATCGCATCCAGATAAGACTGCGACCGCAGCCGCGCGATCTTGCGATTGATGCCAAAGACCGAATGGGCCACCTGACAGGTGACCATGTTGACCTCGTCCGAATGGGTGGCGGCGATGATCATGTCGGCGTCACGCGCACCGGCGCGGTCAAGGATATTGGGATAGCTGGCATAGCCCGCAACCCCCTGAACATCCAGCGTGTCGGTGGCACGGCGCACCAGATCGGGGTCGCTGTCGACCACGGTAACATCGTTGCGTTCATTCGAGAGGTGTCGTGCGATCTGCCAGCCAACCTGACCCGCGCCGCAAATGATGACCTTCATGCGTTCCTTGCCCCTTTGGCAATCGCAACCACAGTTATCGGAAACATCTGCATGACAGATGGCTGAAACCGGGTCAATTCAATTGTAAACCCTACAGTTTTAAGGCAGTCTTGGCATATGAAAATGCGATTTGCCACACTCTTGCTGACACTTGCGCTGCCTGCCTGCGCGCCATTGACGCTGTATTACAAGGCGGGCGCACCAGTGGCCACCGTCCAGCGCGACACGACCGCCTGTCAGGTGCAGGCACTGCGCGATGCGCCCGTGGCCAATCAGATACGTCGCACGCCACCCACCTATGTTCCGGCACGCCGCGTCTGCAATTCTGCCGGTTTGTGCACCACGACAGGCGGATATTATCTGCCCGGCGAAGTATACACCTATGATGTGAACGGGCCCCTGCGTAAAAGGGTCGAAAACCAGTGCATGGCCGACCGTGGCTATTCGCCCGCCAGTATTCCGGCCTGCCCGAACGGGGTAAAACAGGCCGCAACACCGGCAGCGACGGCCACCCTGCCCCGGCTGACGCCAAAATCCTGCGCGATCCGCAATTCCGACGGCAGCTTCCAGATCGTCAATCAGGGCTAGGCGTTGCGTTGTGACGGGGTTCGGGGGCGCTGCCCCCGCGCCTTGCGGCGCTCCCCCGGAGTTTTTCTGGCAAAATGAAGAGGCTTAGTCTTGAACCTCGTCATCCACATGCGCAACCCGCGCGCCAGCCTTGGCTGATGTAACCACACCAAGGCTTTTGAGTTTGCGGTGCAGCGCCGAGCGTTCCATGCCGACAAAGTTCGCGGTGCGGCTGATGTTGCCGCCGAACCGGTTGATCTGGGTCAAAAGATACTCGCGTTCGAAGGCCTCGCGCGCCTCGCGGAGGGGCAAAGTGGCCAGTGCACCGGATAGCACAACGCGCCCCTCTTCGCCGCTGTCGGTGTCCTCGGTGCCGGGCAGTTCGCGCGCCTCGATCGGGCCGGTGCCGTCGCCAAGGATCAACACCCGTTCGATCAGGTTCTTGAGTTGGCGCACATTGCCGGGCCAGACCATCGTTTGCAACAAAGCCTGCGCCTCGTCGCTGATCTCGCGTTTGGGCAGACCCTGACTGCTGTTGAAATCTTCGATGAAATGCGCGGCCAGAACCGGAATATCCTCGCGGCGATCCTCGAGCGAAGGCACGGCGATGGGGACCACGTTCAGCCGGTGGAACAATTCCTGCCGAAAGGTCTCGGCGGCGATGGCCTGTTCCAGATCGCGGTTGGTGGAGGAGATCACCCGCAGGTCAACGCGCACCTTGTCGTTGCCGCCGACGCGGGTAAATTGCTGGTCGACCAGCACGCGCAATATCTTGGACTGGGTGCCAAGCGGCATATCCGCAACCTCGTCAAAATAGATCACGCCGCCGTGGGCCTGTTCCAGCAAGCCCGGCTCGACGCCACGCGCAACGCTTTCGCGGCCGAACAGCACTTCTTCCATGCGATCGGGGGCAACGCCTGCGCAATTGACCGTGATAAAGGGGGCCGAGGCGCGGTTGGAATTGGCGTGGATATAACGCGCGGCCAGTTCCTTGCCTGAGCCTGCAGGTCCGGTCAGCATCACACGACCATTGGATTTTGTGACCTTATCCAGATGTGAAATCAACCCTTTATAAGCCGTACTTGAACCGATCATCTGGGTCGGGCCTGTGTCCTGACGGCGTAGGCTTTGGTTTTCGCGGCGCAAGCGCGAGGTTTCCATCGCGCGACGGATCACCACCAGCAACTGGTCAATATTGAACGGCTTTTCGATAAAATCGTAAGCGCCCTGTTTGATCGCGGCGACTGCGATCTCGATGTTGCCGTGGCCCGAAATAATCACCACCGGCACATCCGGATTGTCGCGTTTGACCGATTTGAGAATGTCGATGCCGTCCATCCGGCTGTCTTTCAGCCAGATATCAAGGATCATCAACGCGGGGGCTTCGGTGTTGATTGCGCTCATCGCTTCATCGGAATTGCCTGCCAGTCGCGTGGCAAAACCTTCATCCTTGAGGATATCGGAAATCAATTCCCGAATATCGCGTTCGTCATCAACAATCAGAATGTCACTCATGCTACCTCACTTTTTTTCCGTTGCGGCGTCAGTGGCAGTGCAATCACCGCCATCGCGCCGAAATGGGTTTGGCCCTCGAATACGGGCGCGTCTTCCAGAACCAGCGTACCGCCATGTTCTTCGATAATTTTCTTGACGATCGGCAAGCCCAGCCCGGTGCCGCTGGACCGCGTGGTCACATAGGGTTCGAACAGACGCGCGCGGTCTTCGGGCAGGCCAACGCCATTGTCGGCAACCCGAATAATGGCGCGGGCGTTCTGGATTTCCAGACTGACATGAATACGCGGTTCCAACCCCTGCGGTGGATCATTTTCCGCAAGCGTTTCAATTGCTTCTCCGGCGTTTTTGATAAGGTTTGTCAGCGCCTGACCGATCATTGTCGCATCCAGATCGGTGTTGATTGGTGCATCCGGCAAATCGGCATCTATGGTCACGTTCGGCTGGCCTGCGTGTTGCAGAACAACCGCATCACGGACAAGTTGCACCAGATCGTGGTTTTGCCGATCGGGCTCGGGCATCCTTGCGAATTTGGAAAACTCGTCAACAATACGCCGCAAGTCGTTGGTTTGACGTACAATTACATCTGTCATCTGTTCCAGACTGTCACTGTCTTCGCCAACTTTCGAGGCGAACTTGCGCTTGATGCGTTCGGCGCTAAGCTGGATCGGCGTCAGCGGGTTCTTGATCTCGTGGGCGATGCGACGGGCCACGTCACCCCATGCAGCCATCCGCTGGGCGCTGACCAGATCGGTAACGTCGTCAAAAGCCACAACATAACCTTCAAGCCGTCCGTCATTGGTGCGCCGCGTGGCCATGCGCACCAGCAGATTTTCAAGGTGGCCACTGCGGCTGACCTTGACCTCGCCTTGGTTGACCTCTTGAAGATTGGCTTTCAACGCATTGAAAAGCGGACCAAACTCTGGAATCGCAACCGTAAGCGCCATTGATTGGTTATTCTCCTGCCAGTCCAACAACCGCTCGGCCGAGCGGTTCACAAAGGCAACGCGCCCCTCGGGGTCCAGCCCAACCACACCCGAGGTAACCGAGCTGAGCACTGAATCAAACAGCCGGCGGCGGCGTTCGATCTGGCGGGTGTTGTCCAGCAGCGTGTCGCGCTGCGCCTTGAGTTGCAGGGTCATCTGGTTGAAATAGCGCCCGAGCATGGCGATTTCGTCGTCGCCTTCTTCCTCGCGCACGCGGACATCCATGTCTCCCGCCCCCACACGCTGTGCCGCACCAGTCAGACGGCCTACCGGCCCCGAAAGCCGCTCGGCAAACCACAGCCCAAGCCAGATCGCGGCAAGGATCAGAATAACGGCAAAACCCAGATAGAGCAGGCCGAATTCGAACAGCACCCGCCCCCGGTCGGCCTCAAGCTGTTGGTACAGCCGCACGGTTTCCTGCGTTTCATCCAGCAACGACAGAATTTCGCCGTCGACGTCGCGACTGACATAAAGAAAACGGTCAACCGAAGTGGCCAGCGGCACCAGCGCACGGAATTCGTTGTTGGCCCAGTCTTCGATCACCAGCACACCGTCGGTGCGGGCCTGTTCCAGTTGGTCAGGATCGGGTTCTTCGAAATCAAACAGATAGGATCTGTCGCCGCGCGCCCTAATTTCTCCTGTGCCATCAATCAGATAGGCTTCTCGCAGGCCGCGTTGAATCTGGCGCTGACCGGCAGCAAGGGTTTCGATGTCGCTTTGACCCGGTTCGGTTTGACGGATGCGGTCGATGAATTCAGCCAGCGCAAGTGCGTCTTCGATCAGATCGTCGTTCTGTTCGGCTTCATAGGCTTGGGCGGCAGCCAGCGACGATCCCACCACATTGCTGACGCGGTCGGAAAACCAGCCCTCGAGCCCGATGTTCACCGTCAGCCCCGCGAACACCGCCACCGTCACCGTGGGAATTAACGCCATCAGCGCAAATACGCCGGTCAGCCGCAGGTGCAGGCGCGATCCCGCAGATTTGGCCCGCCGCGCGGCAATCAGACGGGCGACCTGGCTCATGACCAAGGCCGCGACCACGAGGATGTAAACAAAGTCGGCCAGCAGAATCAGCCGAAGCGACATGTTGTTGGTGCCCTGATCGAGCGGCCCCAAAATCAGGAAGGTCCCCAGCGCCAGAGCCGGACCAAGAATGACCAAAGACAGCGTGGCGGCGTTGCGCACACGCTTTTGGCGGCGCAAACGCCCCATTGTTGCCCAACGTGATTGCCGTGTCCGGGTTGCCACCCTGCACCCACCTGTTGATGCGGTGCCCGCAAGCACCTACCGCCATATATCGTGGTCCTGACCCGAAAGTGTCCGGATGGCCACGGTTTGATGTGGCAGTTTTACATCATCTTTCGACCGCGTGTCACCTGTATTCCCAGGTCTGTGATCTTCTTGCGCAGGGTATTTCGATTGATCCCCAGAAGTTCGGCGGCTTTTGCCTGATTTCCTGCGGTGGCAGACAGCGCAATTTCGATCAGCGGAGCTTCGACTTCACGCAGGATTCGGCCATGCAGCCCTGCGGGTGGCAACATGTCGCCGTGCAGGTCGAAATAGCGTTGCAGGTGACGTGCGACCGAGGCGCCCAGTTTTTCGGTGTCGCCCACTGATTGCAGCGGCTCCATCTCGGGCTGGCTGCCAAGGGCCTGTTTGACCTCGGCGGCGGAAATCTCGGGCAGACGGCTGGTCAGCCCCAATCGGCGCACGGTGTTTTCAAGTTGGCGCACGTTTCCGGGCCAGGAATAGGTGCGGAAAACTTCGGCAGCCTCGTCCGACAGGGTCCGCTGGGCGGCACCGGATTTCTCGCCGCGCGCCAGAAAATGATGCGCCAGCAGCGGGATGTCGTCGACCCGCTCGCGCAGCGACGGCACATGCAGCGTGGCACCGCTGAGCCGGTAATACAGATCCTTGCGCACCGCACCACTTTCCATCGCGGCGGCCAGATCGGTCTGGCTGGTGGCCAGAAAGCGCGGCACCTCGTCGCCGGTGGCATCGGTCATACGCACGATGCGGGCCTGAATTTCATCGGGAATATCGCCAATCTCGTCGATCAACAGCGTACCGCCGCGCACCCGCGCCATCACCCGTGCGGGGCCTTCAAGGTCAACCAGATCGGCAGGGGTCACCGCAACAAAAGGCTGCGTGCGCCGGTCAGAGAAGTCATGAATGGCCTTGGCAATCAGGGATTTGCCGGTGCCGCTTTCGCCCCAGATCAGCACCGGAAGATCGGTGTTCATCACCTGCGCCACCACACGGTACAGTGCCTGCATCACCGGCGTGCGCCCCACCAGCGGCAGATCGTCGGGGCGGTCATCCTCGGCTGTCTGGATTCTCGGGCGCTTTTGTTTGCTTTCCAATGCGCGCGCGGTGCGTTTCATCAAATCGGGCAGATCGAACGGTTTGGGCAGGTAGTCATAGGCATCGGCGTCGGCGGCCTGAATGGCCGTCATGATGGTGTTCTGTGCCGAAATGACAATGACTGGCAGGCCTGGGCGATCCTGACCAATTTTTGGCAACATTTCCAAACCATTGCCATCCGGCATCATCACGTCGGTGATCACAACGTCGCCTTTGCCTTCGCCCACCCAGCGCATCAGCGTTGTCAGCGAAGATGTGGCGTGTACCTTGCAGCCTGCCCGCGTCAACGCCTGAGTCAGAACCGTGCGAATTGTGCGATCGTCATCCGCGACCAGAACCGTGCCGTCCATAGCTAGACTTCCTTTTCACTCTTATTATTTTTGGGGGCGCGGGCCAGCGACAACCGGAATACCGTGCGCCCGGGCACCGATGTGACCGAAATGGACCCGCCATGGTCCGAGATAATCTTGCTGACCAGTGCCAGCCCGAGGCCGGTGCCGTTTTCGCGGCCCGAAACGAAAGGATCAAAAACATCGGCCTTGATCGCTTCGGGCAGACCGGGACCGTCGTCGATGATCTCGATTTGCAGGGGCAGCGACCGGCCCGTACCGTCGGATCGGCGCAGGCGGAAAGAATGTTCAAAGTAGCTGTGCAGACGGATGGTGCCGCCATCCTTGCCAGCCGCTTCCGAGGCGTTTTTCAGCAAATTAAGCACCACTTGCAGCAACTGGTCAGGATCGCCCTGCGCCATCGGCAGCGAGGGGTCATAGTCCTCGATGATCTTCATATTCGCGCCAAAGCCCAACAAAGCCGAACGGCGTGCGCGATCCAGCACGTCGTGAATGTTCACTTCGCGGAAATCGGGCGGAGAGAGATTGCCGAACTGTTCGACCTGTTCCAGCAGTTTGACGATGCGACGGCTTTCCTCGACGATCAGGTCGGTCAGTTCCAGATCGTCCTTGCTCAGACTCATGCTGAGCAATTGCGCGGCACCGGTGATACCCGCCAGCGGGTTCTTGATCTCGTGGGCCAGCATTTCGGCCATGCCGATGGCGGATTTGGCCGCCGACTTTACGCTGTCATGCTGGGTGATGCGACCAGCCAGTTCGCGCGGGCTGATCAACATGATCATCTGCCCTGGCGCCCCCTGAAGCGGCGCGATCTGCAACCCGCATTGCAGCGGCGCGCGCTGCCCGCCGCCAACGTCGACGTCATTCACGAACAGCGGCGTTTCAAAGGTGCGGGCGCGGGCAAATGCCTCTTCCAATGGCGAATCCACATTGACCTGATCCCACAGCGGCACGCCCACAACCGATTTGGACGAGACATTCAGGAACCCTTCGGCAGCGGCGTTGATTTCCAGAATCCTGTCATCTGCGTCGACCAACAATGCGGGCACGGGCAGAGATGCCCAGATGTCTGCGGCGGGGCTCATGCGGCCACCTGTCCGGTCCAGCCCGACAGTGCGTTAGGCAACAGGCGTATCGCCTCTGCCGGTGTTTTGGCGGTCAGCACGGCGCGGCGCAGAGGGGCGGACGTGCCTGCTGTGTCCATATACCAGCCCAAATGCTTGCGCGCGACGCGCAGACCGAGAACCACGCCATAAAAGTCCAGCATTTCAGTGTAATGCCCCATCACCATCTCTGCGAACTCCTGCCCAGTGGGCACTGCGGGGGCTGGCGTGCCGTAAAGCGCATGGGCCACTTCGGCCAGCAACCATGGCCGCCCTTGCGCGCCGCGTCCGATCATCACGCCGTCGCCGCCTGATTGATCCAGCGCCTGACGCGCACTGGCCACGTCCACGATGTCACCGTTGGCAATCACCGGAACTCCGACCGCATCCTTGACGCCCCGTATCGCAGCCCAATCGGCCCGGCCTTTGTAGAATTGGCATCGGGTGCGTCCGTGAATGACAATCTGGCGAATGCCTGCGGCTTCGGCGCGGGCGGCAATTTGCGGCGCGTTCAGCAGCGCGTCGTCCCAGCCCAGCCGCGTTTTCAACGTCACGGGGATATTCACCGCGTTCACCACCGCCTCGATCAGGGTCAGGGCGTGGTCGGGTGTCTTCATCAACGCCGAACCGGAATAGCCTTGGGTGACCTTCTTGGCGGGGCAGCCCATGTTGATGTCGATCACCGCGGCGCCCTGCCCTTCGACCATACGCGCAGCTTCGGCCATAGGCGCTGCTTCGCGCCCCGCAAGTTGAACGGCGGTGCCTTGCTGGTCCAGACCAAGTTCGGCCTTTTCGCGGGTGCCGGGGCGCGCGTTGAGCATATCGACACTGGCCACCATCTCCGAGACAACCATCCCCGCCCCGAACCGCGCCACCAAGCTGCGGAACGGCAGGTCGGTGATTCCGGCCATCGGGGCCAGCATCACCGGTGCAATCATGGTCAATGGGTCGTGGTGTTCGGACAAATGCCTAATCCTTGTGCGTGTAATCGACCTAGCTGACCCTTAGGCCAGCCTCAATCCTGTATGACCGTTTTGCACGCAGCCACGCGACCTTCGCCTAATAATTAAGCACACAAACTGCCGAATTGCCAGCCCGCGCCAATACGCCTAAACATCACCCATGATAGACACGCTCCGCTTTCTGCCATGACATGCGCCGCCATCATCGTGGCCGCAGGCCGTGGCGTGCGTGCTGGTGGCCCTGTAGCCAAACAGTGGCAACCGCTGTACGGCAAGCGTGTGATCGACCACACGTTGGACGCGTTCCTGAGCCACCCGCAGATCACCGATATCGTACTGGTGCTGCATCAAGATGACATCGCGGATGCGGATTTTGACGGGATCACCTGCACCACCGGCGGTGCCGACCGCGCGGCATCGGTGCGCGCGGGGCTGGCGGCGCTTGCCAATCCGGCGATCACCCGCGTGCTGATTCACGATGTTGCCCGTCCTTGTGTCACCGCGCGCACCATCAGCGAAGTGATTGCAGCACTGGACGGGTCTGCCGGTGCCGCCCCCGCCCTGCCCGTCACCGACGCGCTGTGGACTGGCGTGAATGGGCGGGTGACGGGAACGCAGGACCGCAGCGGCCTGTACCGTGCGCAAACGCCCCAAGGGTTCGACCGCGCCGCCATCACCGCCGCCCACGCCACCCATGCAGGCAACGCTGCCGACGACGTTGAAGTTGCACGCGCCGCAGGGCTTGACGTGGCCATCGTTGCGGGGGACGAGGATAACCTGAAAATCACCCATCCGGCCGACTTTGATCGCGCCGCACGCATACTAAAGGGACGCAATGGACATCAGACTGGGTAACGGCTTTGACGTACATGCCTTTGATGACGGCGATCATGTGACGCTGTGCGGTGTGCGTATCGACCATGATCATGGCCTTAAGGGTCATTCGGACGCGGATGTGGCCATGCACGCGATAACCGATGCGATTTACGGTGCGCTGGCAATGGGCGACATCGGCCGGCATTTTCCGCCCTCCGATCCGCAGTGGAAAGGTGCCGCAAGCCATATCTTCCTGAGCCATGCGGTCGAACTGGCTCGCGACAACGGTTTTTCCATCGGCAACATCGACTGCACGATTGTCTGCGAATACCCCAAAATCGGCCCGCACAGCAATGCGATGCGAACGCGCATGGCACAGATTACACAAATTGTAGAGGACCGCATTTCAGTCAAGGCGACCACATCCGAACAGTTGGGATTTACCGGACGCGGCGAAGGTATCGCAGCGCTGGCAACCTGCACATTGGTGAAAACATGACACAAAAACTTGCAACCGCGATCGGCACGGTTCTGGGCGTCGGCTATATCCGCCCCGCATCCGGCACGTGGGGGTCACTGGTGGCGCTGCCGTGGGCGTGGCTACTGCATGTCGCGGGTGGCTGGCCCTTGTTGCTTGCGGGCATAGTGGTGATTTTTGTCGCCGGATGGTGGGCCACGGGCGTGATGACCAAGGGCAAAACCGATCACGACCCGTCGGAAATTGTGGCAGACGAAGTTGTGGGCCAGTGGATCGCGCTGCTACCGCTGTCCATCGGGGCAATGAACAACAGTGTGTCGATGCTGGCGATGTGGCCGGGCTGGGTAGCGGCCTTTGCGCTGTTTCGCCTGTTCGACATCTGGAAGCCGTGGCTGGTGGGCCGCGCCGACCGGCGTGGTGATCCGTTGGGGGTCATGCTGGACGATGTGATTGCCGGTATTTTTGCCGCCATCGGCGTTGTGCTGCTGGCGGGGCTGACCCACGGGGTGTTGATGCGATGAGCCTGCCTTTCAGCGTGCTAGAGGCCGCCAAGGCGCGCGGCATGATGATCGCCACCGCCGAAAGCTGCACGGGCGGCATGGTGGCCGCCGCCCTGACCGACATCCCCGGATCGTCGGCAGTGGTTGATCGCGGCATGGTCACCTATACCAACGCGGCCAAGGTCGAAATGCTGGGCGTCGCGCAATCCACGCTGGACACGCACGGCGCTGTGTCGGAGCAGATCGCCGCCGAGATGGCCACAGGGGCGCTGCATCAGAGCCACGCGCAACTGGCCGTGGCGATCACCGGCATCGCAGGGCCCGGCGGATCGGAACACAAGCCCGAGGGGCGTGTGTGTTTCGGACTGGCAGGGCCGGATGGCGTCACCACGCAAACGGTCGAGTTCGGCGCAGTTGGCCGGGCAAATGTGCGCGCTTCGGCCCGCGATCACGCCTTGGGGCTGTTGCTGGGGGCACTGACAGGCATCTGAGCGCCAACATTCGCAATACGCACAATTTGCGGGCACATTGCGGAAATATCCGCCCGCTTTTCGCGCAATCCTGAAATCGCCCGCTTTTTCATCGCGCTGATGCAAAAACTCGCTTTCCCAAAATCGATCGCCTTGGCACTCCGCCCGAAACCAATCGGGAGGGGACCCCAATGAATGCCGCCGACACAGCCTGGATCATCACCGCAACAGCCCTTGTGCTGTTCATGACTTTGCCGGGGCTTGCCCTGTTTTACGGCGGCCTTGTGCGCGCCCGCAACGTGCTGAGCGCGTTCATGCACGTCTATGCCATCGCCTGCCTGATGAGCATTTTGTGGTTTGTAGTCGGCTACTCGATCGCCTTTGGCGGCGGCGGCGACAGCGGCATCTGGGGCGGGTTGGACAAATTGCTGTTGCTGGGCATCACCGCCGACAGCCTATCCGGCACCCTGCCCGAAATCCTGTTCTTTGCCTTTCAGATGACATTTGCCATTATTACGCCCGCGCTGATCGTCGGGGCCTATGTCGAGCGGATCGGCTTTGGCTTTGTTCTGCTGTTTTCGGGGCTTTGGATGCTGCTGTCCTATGCGCCGGTGGTGCATTGGATCTGGGGCGGCGGTTTTCTCTCCGATGGCGGTATTTTCGGTGAGATGGGCGTGCGCGATTTCGCGGGCGGCATCGTGGTGCATGAAACGGCGGGACTGGCGGCGCTGATTCTGGCGGTGTTTTTGGGCCAGCGCAAGAACCACACCACACCGCCGCACAATCCCGGTCTGGTGATGATCGGTGCGGCGATGCTCTGGGTCGGTTGGTTCGGATTTAACGGCGGGTCGCAACTGGCCGCTGATGGTGGTGCTGCGATGGCGCTGACAGTCACGCATATTTCAGCGGCCACCGCATCGCTGACATGGGCGCTGTGGGAACGGCTGAAATTCGGGAAATCCTCGCTTGTGGGGATCGTTACCGGCACCATTGCGGGGCTTGCGTCGATCACACCTGCGTCCGGTTTCGTCGGCCCGATCGAGGCGCTGGTGATTGGTGCGGTGGCCGGTATCCTGTGTCAGGAAGCGGTGAATTTCATCCGCAACAAGATTGCCATCGACGACACGCTGGATGTCTTTGCCGTGCACGGCGTTGGCGGCATCTTTGGCACGATCATGATCGCGGTCTTTGGCGCGGGGTCATGGGTGGCGCAACTGGGGTCGCTGGTGATTGTGGGTGCGTACACCACAGTCGTCACCATTGTGCTGATCGTCGTGGTGCGCGCCATCACGCCGCTGCGCGTGGACCCCGAGATCGAGACCAACGGCCTCGACCTCGCCGTACATGGCGAACGCGCTTACGACATCACCAGCTAGTTGGAGAGTGCGGCCACAAAAGCGGCAAGGTCGTCGTTTTGCACGGCCTGCCACAGATCATCGGCGCGCGTCCCCACAAGGGCGTGCGCCTTTTTCATGATCTTGGCCCGCCGCTCGGCCAGCGGAATAGGCGCATCAAGGTCATGGAACGCCGCCTGCCCATCGACAACGACACGCGCCTGCATCTCGGACAGGCTGTCGTCGGTGTCGATGCGCACACGGGTGCGGAACTGCGCCAGATCGGCGCGGGCGGCAGTGGCGTCGCTGAATTGCGTGATGTCGCCTGTGTCTAGCCCGTGGGCAGCCATTGCCGCCACTTGGGCATAGCTGAACTTGCATTCCAGACCTGTGCGGGGATTGGCAATGTTGCACACGGTCACCCAGCGCGGGTGGGTGGTGATCTCGATGGTGCTGTCGGGCGTCAGGTCTGCATCGGCCAAAGCCTCGAGTGTGGCGTGAAGACCGTGGCAGCAGGCATGAAATTTGTGACTGACCTGGGTCATCCGCCAGTCTGTTCCCAAAGATACAGCATCGCCCGCACCGTGGTGTGTCGGGCCAAATCCCAGTGGCCCCGCCAGCCCGTCATCGGCTGATGTCATGCCCGCTGCTGCCCAATCCGCCGCTTCGATGCCAGAGCGCGCCGCGAGCCCTGCATTCAGCGGTTTGCCCATCGTGCCGAATTGGGACTTCAACCCCGAGGCCATCGTGCTGCACAGTCCGAGCGCATGGCGCATCTGCACATCGTCCAGCCCCCGCAGCCGTCCAGCGGCCACGGTGGCTCCAAATGCCCCCGCCGTCGCGGTCTGGTGATAACCGACCTGATAGTGCCCGCGCCCCAGCCAGATGCCCACTGCAACCGAGACTTCGGCACCGATCAGGGCCGCGTCGATGATGTCGGACAAAGACGCCCCCGCTGCCTGCCCTGCCGCGAATGCGGCGGACACCACGGCAACAGACGGATGGCCGATGTGGGCAAAGTGCGTGTCGTCGTAATCCAGCGCATGGCTGAGGGTGCCGTTGATCAGCGCCGCCGCAGCGGGCGCGCCCTGCCCGCCACCAAACTGCGCGCATCCACCCGCCACATTGGCAACGGTGGCAAAGCCGTCAAAGCTGCCCTCGGCGGCGCCGGCGATGCCGCAAGCGGCCCAATCCAGCACCGACAGCGCCATTACCGCGCGCGCATCGTGGTCCGGCACGGCCTGTGCAAAGCCGACCAGTTGATCCGTGATACCTGTCGCTGCCATGTGGTGGCCTCCTCCCAAGTGGCAGGACGCTCAGCTGTAAAGCTCGGTGGCCCGCCGTTCGAATGCGCGCACGATCCGCTGCATTGCTTCGTTGAACACAACGCCGATGATGCCCTGCAACATGCGGTTGCGAAACTCGAAATCGACAAAGAATGTCACGTCACAGCCGCCATCGGTATCGGTAAAGCCCCAGTTCGACTTCATATAGCGAAATGGCCCGTCCAGATATTCGGTATCGATCTTGTGCATATCGGGCCACAACACCACGCGGCTGGTAAAGCGTTCGCGGAACACTTTGAAGCTGATCACCAGATCGGCCTCCATGACCGAATGGTCGCCCTGATCGGTCGTCGATTTGACACGCGCGGCGGAACACCACGGCAGGAACTGCGGATAAGAGCCGACGTCGGCCACCAGATCATACATCTGTCGGGCGGTGTAAGGCAGGAAACGAGTTTCAGAATGTGTCGGCATCACGCTATGAGTTATGGCAAAGGTTCTGGCCCATGTGTTACGAATTACACCTGAATTCAAGGGGGATACCATGCCGGAACGGCCTTATGTGATTGATCAGATGATCTCGGCCAAGATGATTGCCGCGCGCATCGAAGAACTTTGCGCGGAAATACAGGACGAATTCAACGGCACCGACAAGCTGGTTGTTGTGGGCCTGTTGCGCGGATCGTTTGTGTTTATCGCGGATCTTGTGCGTGAGTTGGACCTGCCGATCGAGGTCGATTTTCTTGAGGCATCGTCCTATGGCGACGGAATGGAATCAAGCCGCGAGGTGCGCATCCTCAAAGACCTGCGCGGCACCATCGAAGGGCGCGATGTGCTGGTGGTCGAAGATATCGTCGACACCGGCCACACCCTGCACCATGTGATGAACCTGCTGCGCTCGCGCGAGCCTGCGCGGCTGAAATCCATCGCCCTGCTGGACAAGCCCGAGCGCCGCGAAATCGACATGAAGGCGGATTGGACCGGTTTCGAAATTCCGGACGAATTTGTCGTGGGATATGGCATCGACTTTGCCCAGCGCAACCGCAATCTGGGCTTTATCGGCAAGGTGCGGTTCACATGAACCCGATCTGGTTCGTGCGCATGGCCCGTTGGGCGCGCAATCCGCCATCAACCGCGCGGATCAGGCTGGTGTTCGGAATTATCGCCGTGCTTTTGATGATCTGGGGCATCGAGAAAATAGGCTGGTGGCCCGACTGGGCCAAGGCAACGCGCGCGCGGCCCTGAGTGCGTGGCGGGGGTGCGGCCCCCGGCGCTTGCGCGCCTCTCCCGGAGTTTATCTGGCAAGGTCAAGGTCAGGCGCCCACACGGCGCAAGCCCGGAATGCCGCCCAGCGCCACGGCAAGGCCGGTGGTCGCCAGCACGGCGCCCAGCCATTCGGGGGCTGTTGGCACCTCACCTGCCAGCGGAATGCCCAATATCAGCGCCACAGCGGGCACCACGGCGGGAAACAGCGCCGCCAACCCCACACCCAAGAGTGCCACCGAGCGCGCATAGGCAACCATCGCCAGCACGCCCGCCATCCCGCCGTGAACGACAATTTGCACCACCAGCTTGTCGACGGGCAATGCGGCCAGACGGTCGAGCGTTCCGAACATCAGAACGCCCGGCACGACAACCGCCGCCGACAGTACCGAGGCCGCCGCCGTTGCAGCAATCGCACCCAGTTGCCACAGACGCAGCAGGATCGTGAACGCCGCCCAGCAGCCGCCTGCGGCCATGAACATCAGATGGCCCTTCCACGCATCAGGCGCACTGGCGGTGGTGCCGGTCATCGAGATCAGCGCGATGCCCCCCAGAACCATCGCGATTCCGGCAATACGCGCCGCATGCAGCTTTTCCCCCAGAAACAGGATGGCAACCCCCGTGGCCACCAAGGCTGCGGTAGAGGGTTGTATCACAGCGCCGTGGGCCAGCGGCGCGAACAGAAACCCGCCTGCGCCGAACATCAGGAACAGCGGGCCGACAACGATCGCAACCACAACACCCCGCCCCCAGCCGACGCCACCCAGATTGCCCAGCCCCTTGCGGACAAGCCACGGCAACAGAATCAGCCCCGCCACGCCATAGCGCAACAAGATGACGTCGATGGGCAGCAGACCCGTCTGCGCGGCCTCGCGGGCATAGACAAAATAAAGCGCCCACATCACCACAGCCGACAGGCCAAAGATAACACCGATCAGCCGTGTGCGCGCGGCATCGCCGTCACTGTCAGCCAAACTTGGCAAGCCGCGCAGCACGCAGACGCGCAAAGTCGTCACCGGCGTGATAGGACGAGCGTGTCAGCGGCGTGGCCGAGACCATCAGGAAGCCTTTGCCATATGCGGCCTTTTCATACCCCGCAAACTCGTCCGGGTGCACAAATCGGTCAACACGGTGGTGTTTCGGCGTGGGTTGCAGGTACTGGCCGATGGTCAGAAAATCGATGTCGGCAGCGCGCATGTCTTCCATCACCTGCATCACCGATTGGCGGTCCTCGCCCAGACCGACCATAATGCCCGATTTGGTGAACATCGTGGGGTCCAGTTCCTTGACCCGCTGCAACAAACGCAAACTGTGGAAATAGCGCGCACCGGGGCGCACCTCGGGGTAGAGGCCGGGTACGGTTTCAAGGTTGTGGTTGAACACATCGGGGCGCGCTTCAACCACGACCTCGAGCACAGAAGGATCGCAGCGGATAAAGTCCGGCGTCAGGATCTCGATGGTGGTGGCGGGGCTGCGGTGACGGATGGCGCGGATGGTCTGGGCAAAGTGATCTGCCCCGCCGTCGGTCACATCGTCACGGTCCACACTGGTGATAACCACATGGTTCAGCCCCAGCTTTTCGACCGCATGGGCCACGCGGCCCGGCTCGAATGCATCCAGCGCCTCGGGGGGTTTGCCGGTGGCGATGTTGCAGAACGTGCAGGCGCGGGTGCAAACCTCGCCCATGATCATCATGGTAGCGTGGCCTTGGGACCAGCATTCGCCCACATTGGGGCAGCCCGCCTCTTCGCAGACCGTGGTCAGGTTGTTGTCGCGCATGATCTTGCGCGTGTCGGCATAGCCCTGCCCGCCCGGTGCCTTGACGCGGATCCAGTCCGGTTTTTTCGGCTGCGGATTGTCAGGGCGACGCGCCTTTTCGGGGTGGCGTTGCTCGGGGATTTTCAGATCGCGCATGAAACATCGCCTTCGTCAGATGGTTTAACGTTGAACTGTCTATAACATAAGCTATTACGGAATGAACACCAGCCCGCGCATGGCAGCTATGATACCGTGCAATGTGCACTATTGCGCCGCCGTGTTCAGCAATTTTTCCCGTTTTTTCAAGGCTTCGACGAATAACACGATTATTTTAGTGGGATATTCCGTCTGAGGTATTTCACCCTGCGCCCTGTTAGTTTAGATTGATTCTAGAAAGGCTCACGCCATTGGCGGGGTCGCATCACAGAACACCTACCAAGATTGCATGATAACGGAGACTGCACCATGGACGGCGAAATGACCTGCCCCTTCAACAGCAAGAAACAAGTGACCAACCGCGATTGGTGGCCTGACGCGCTGAACCTCAAAGTGCTGAGCCAGCATTCGGCCTTGGTAAACCCGCTGGGGGAAGAGTTCGACTATGCTGCGGCCTTTGGCACGCTGGATCTGGAAGCGGTCAAGCAGGACCTGTTCGCGTTGATGACCGACAGCCAACCGTGGTGGCCTGCGGACTACGGGCACTATGGTCCGCTGTTCATCCGCATGGCGTGGCACAGTGCAGGCACCTACCGTTCGGCTGATGGCCGTGGCGGTGCATCGACCGGCAACCAGCGTTTCGCGCCGCTGAACTCGTGGCCCGACAACGGCAACCTGGACAAGGCGCGCCGCCTGCTGTGGCCGATCAAGAAGAAATACGGCAACGCCCTGTCCTGGGCTGACCTGATGATCCTCGCGGGCAACTGTGCCATCGAATCGATGGGCGGCAAGGTCTTTGGTTTTGGTGGCGGCCGTGCCGACATCTACGAACCCGAGGAAGACATCCACTGGGGTGCAGAAACTGAATGGCTGGCCACATCCGATAAACCCGGCACCCGCTACTCCGAAAACCGGCTGCTGGATAACCCGTTGGCCGCTGTGCAGATGGGTCTGATTTATGTGAACCCCGAAGGGCCTGACGGCAACCCCGATCCTATCGCATCGGGTTTCGACGTGCGCGACACGTTCAGCCGCATGGGCATGGAAGATGACGAGACCGTCGCACTGGTTGCGGGTGGTCACACCTTTGGCAAGGCACATGGCGCGGGCGATCCGATCTATGTCGGTCCTGAACCCGAAGCTGGCGACATGCACCAGATGGGTCTGGGCTGGTTGAACAGCAACGAAACCGGCGTTGGCGCATATGCCACCACTTCCGGCATCGAAGGCGCATGGAAGCCGAACCCGACCACATGGGACATGGGTTACTTTGACGTGTTGTTCAAATACGAATGGAAGCTGACCAAAAGCCCCGCAGGCGCGCATCAATGGACCCCCATTGACGTCGAAGAGGCCGATATGGTCGTCGACGCGCACGACCCAAGCAAGAAACACCCGCCGATGATGACCACGGCTGATATGTCGATGAAAATGGACGAAGGCTTTGCCGCCATCTCGCGCCGCTTTCACGCCGATCCCGAGTTGTTCGCCGACGCCTTTGCCCGCGCGTGGTTCAAACTGACCCACCGCGATATGGGCCCCAAGGCGCGCTATCTGGGCGCGGACGTTCCTGCCGAGGATCTGATCTGGCAAGACCCCCTGCCCGCCGCCACCTTTGCCCCTCTGGGGGATGCGGACATCACCAAGCTGAAGTCAGACATTCTGGCCACCGGTCTTTCGATCTCCGAACTGGTGTCGGTTGCTTGGGCCTCGGCCTCGACCTATCGCGGATCGGATCACCGTGGCGGTGCCAACGGCGCGCGCATCCGTCTGGCGCCCCAAAAAGACTGGACCGTCAACGAGCCTGCGCAGCTGTCCAAAGTGCTGAACGCGCTGGAAGGCGTGCAATCGTCATTCAACAGTGGCGACAAGGGCGTTTCGATGGCCGACCTGATCGTGCTGGGTGGTGTTGCCGCCATTGAAAAGGCTGCAACGGACGCTGGCCACAAGATCGACGTGCCCTTCACGCCGGGCCGTGTGGACGCGACGCAAGAGCAGACCGACATTGACGGTATGAACCTGCTGGAACCGATGGCCGACGGCTATCGCAATTATGTGGCTGACGGCATTACCGTGAAGGCGGAAAAGCTGCTGATCGACCGCACGCAGTTGCTGAACCTGACCGCACCGGAAATGACCGTTCTGATCGGTGGCCTGCGGGTTCTGGGCGCTAACTACGGCGACAGCAAAGCGGGCGTGATGACAGACCGCCCCGGACAGCTGACCAACGACTTCTTTGCCAACCTGCTGGATATGAACATCCGCTGGAGCGCATCGAACGACGAACAGTCGGCCTTTGAAGGGACAGACGCCAACAGCGGCAAAGTGGTCTGGACCGGTACCCGCGCCGATCTGGCCTTTGGCTCGCATGCACAGCTGCGCGCGCTGGCTGAAATCTACGGTCAGGACGACGCTGCACCGCGCTTTGTCAAAGACTTTGTCGCGGCGTGGACCAAGGTGATGAACGCCGATCGTTTCGACCTGGCGTAAACACCAATCTGCCAATCCAAGGGGCGCGCCGGATCATCTTCGGGGCGCCCTTTTTCAGTTCCGCTTTCGGCATCTGGCAACCTGTCCGCCCGTCCCACGCCAGCGATACTTGCCCGCTGTGCCGGAGCCAAAGGTTTTCTGCGGGCGATGCAACTGGGGTTTCAAACGGTTCCGTCCCGCTGCCATCCGCAGATGTTATCCGATCAACCCACCACCGGCGCCAGAAATTTCGTCATAATGCCGTTTGAGCCGCATCAACGCGATGCGCAGCACGATCTTGCCCGAACGTGCCGACCAGCCCAGCCGTTTTTCCGCAGTCTCTAACCCTTCCAGATAGCAACAGCAGCGCAAGACCACATCCGACAACCCCGGTCCGAGTTCGGCCAGTGCGCCGGACACCCGTGCGCGGGCCGCATCCGGTCCGGTGCCAAACCCGCCATCCGGTGCATGGCCCCCGCGCGCGCCTGCCGTCAGGAACCGGTCCCAATTCTGCGTGACATTCGGCCCCATATTGGCCAGTTCGAAATCCTCGCGCAGCCGCTCGCCCGCGCGCACCAGATCACCGCTCAGAAACATCTCGCCGTCCTTGTCGCGCCGCCGCGCCAGCGCCGTCAGAGGTGATTCCGACAAGTTATAGCGCATCCGGCGTACGGCTCCGCCGTCACCGTCTTCGCGAACTTCCCTTTCACCCCATTGCCGGTGCTGGCCTGCAAAATCCGCCCGCGCTTCAGCAAAGCCATCGACCGGTTCGTCTTCGCCCGCGTCGCGTATCATCTGTGTCAGCGCCAGACGTCCCGCAGCCGTGATACGGTAGCGGATGATGCGCCCCTGTCCCTCTGGTGCGATCCAGTCTTTCAGCGCCATCGCCTCGGCGACAGCGCGGTCCACCACCGCCGTGCGTGTGGTGCCGTCGCGCACCACCACAGCCTTTTGCATGTCACCGGCCACCGCCAACACTGCACCCTTTTCGCACATGCGCCGCAACACGCGGCACGCCTCTTGCGCGAGGTCATCTTCTTGAGGGAATGCGCTTTTTCTGACTGGTTGGTTCATTTCTGGATCGTCCTTATGTTCTGAAGCGCCCTCGCCATGGGCGTCGCCGCCGCGGGCACCGCGATAGAACCGCGCGCCCAGATTGTACAAAGCCGCATCCACCAGCGGGTCATCGCGGCGGCTCTCCAGTCGCCGGACCTGCCGCAAAACGGTTGACGCGTGACAGCCCGCAATACGGGCAAGCGCCCGAATGGTCAGCCCCGCTTCGGTATGCGCCAGATAGGCCTGTGCTGCCTCTGGCACCCAAGCGGGCGCACCCGCCATCAGTGATCGTTGATCCGAAGCTTGGTCCATCCCCATGTGTTTTTCCCTGACACTTTATCGGCATAGTTATCCACAGATTTACCCCCACAACCTAGGGATGAAATAGTTACCTACTAATTAACAAATCGCCGATATGACAATCATTGTTTCCAAAAGATAAACCCATGTGAAGACGCCGAACGCTGCTGCCACGCCCTGCGCAACACCCGCGCAAGCTGTGCCAATGTCGAAGTCCGCAGGCCGTTCAGGGCCAGCAACTCTGCCATTGCGAAGGAACCAAGCCATGCAAGATATTCTGTCGATGCTATCCGCCATCCACCGCCCGCGTCTGCTGATGCGGGCTGCCCGTTTCGGCGCCGAAGATTACCGCCGCGAGGTACATCTACCGCGCCTGCTGGGCTACGGCATGCTGCCCCGCTATGGCGCGGCGCTGATACAGTTGATGGAAATGGAAACGGCGCTGAATGCCCAGCGCAAGGACGATGATGCGGCCTATAGCCTGACCCGACACATCGACGTTCTGATCGCCATCGTTGCCGAGGCGCGGGTGATGCGCACCGCCCAAGTCTAGAGCGATGCGCTTATGGTTTACATGAACGAATCGGGTTCGGCGGCCTTGCGTTTGGCCACAAATGCATCCAGCGCCTCGACAACCGCAGGATCAATTGCGGGCTGCTGGTAGTCGTTCAGCATCTTTTCGACACGTAAAGTGGCAAGCGCCTGCGTGTCGCGCGCGCCGTCGTCCTGCCATGTCTCGAAGGGTTTGTAGTCCAGCAAATCCGACTTCCAGAACGCCGACTTAAAGTTCGCTTGCGTATGGGCGCACCCCAGATAATGCCCGCCTGGCCCCACTTCGCGGATCGCGTCCATGGCTTGGGCGTTCTCGTCAATGGCCACACCTTGGGCCAGATGGTGCAAGGTGCCCAACTGATCGGCATCCATCACGAATTTCTCGAACGACGACACAAGACCCCCCTCAAGCCATCCGCATGCGTGCAGCATGAAGTTCACACCCGACAGCAAACCCATGTTCAGCGAGTTCGATGTTTCATAGGCCGCCTGCGCATCCGGCAGTTTCGAGCCGCAGAACGACCCCGCCGAGCGGAACGGCAGCCCCATGCGCCGCGCCAACTGGCCCGCCCCATAGGTGATATGCGCAGCCTCCGGCGTGCCAAAGGTCGGCGCACCCGAGTTCATGTCAATCGACGTTACGAACGCGCCAAAGATCACGGGCGCGCCTTTGCGACACAACTGACTATAGGCGATGCCCGCCAACACTTCGGCCAGAACCTGCGTCAGCGTGCCCATCACCGAAACAGGCGCCATCGCACCGCCCACGATAAAGGGCGAGATGATGCAGGCCTGATTGTTTTTGGCATAGACCTCCAACGCACCCATCATCACATCATCAAAGGTCATGGGCGAGTTGATGTTGATCAGCGATGTCATCACGGTATTTTGCTGAACAAAGTCCTCTCCGAACAGCACGCCGCACATATCCACCGAATCCTGCGCGCGGCTGGGTTCGGTGACCGACCCCATGAACGGTTTGTCCGACAGGGTCATGTGCGCGTACAGCATATCAAGGTGACGTTTGTTCACCGGAATGTCCGTCGGCTCGCAGACAGTGCCACCCGAGTGGTGCAGCCATTTCGACATATAGGCCAGCTTCACGAACTTCTGAAAATCGTCCAGCGTCGCATAGCGACGGCCCCCAACGGCATCGCGCACAAACGGCGGGCCATAGACCGGCGCCAACACCAGATTGCGCCCGCCGACCACAACATTGCGTTCGGGGTTGCGGGCGTGCTGGGTGTATTGGGATGGTGCCGTCTTGCACAATTCGCGCGCCAGTCCTTTGGGAATGCGCACACGCTCGCCATCAACCTGTGCACCCGCATCGCGCCACCGTTGCAGGGCTGCGGGGTTGTCCGGGAAATTCACGCCGATCTCGGCGAGAATCGTTTCGGCGTTATCTTCAATAATCTGCAACGCTTCTTCGTTCAGAATTTCAAAGTTGGGAATATTGCGCTCGATATACTTTGCTGTCTCGAACGACACCGCGCTGCGCTCGGCCCGCCGTGCGGCACCACCGCCCCCGCGTCCACGCCGACCAGTTGCTGCTGTATCCGTCATGATTCCATTCCCTCATCTGTGCGGGTGCCTGTATTGTCCCGCTGATTAGCCCAGCACCACCCCCAAGCGCACGCCCTGAACGGCAGACAGCAGCAAAAAGCGACATATCCCGCCACTGTCTCCCTTCATCTTGCAAAATAAACTCCGGGGTTCGGGGCAGAGCCCCGTCAGACGCTTGCCACAGGCAGCCCACAGCCTTAACAGGTTCGCATGAAACAAAGCTCCCATGACCGCCTTTTGATCATCGACTTCGGCAGCCAGGTAACGCAGCTGATCGCGCGTCGCCTACGCGAACTGAATGTCTATTGCGAAATCCACCCGTTCAACACAGTGACCGATGCCTTTCTGGCCGACTTTGCGCCAAAGGCCGTGATCTTTTCGGGTGGCCCGTCTTCGGTCTTTGCCGAAGGCGCGCCAATGCCACCGATGTCCGTCTTTGACCTTGGCGTACCGATTCTCGGTATCTGCTATGGCCAACAGGTGATGATGCATTGCCTTGGAGGCAGGGTCGAACGCGGCCACGGCACCGCCGAATTCGGGCGTGCCTATGTCTCCAAGGGGGCCAAGCCACTGGACTGGCTGAACGGCTGGTTCCTTGAGGACCGCGAACAGGTCTGGATGAGTCACGGTGATCATGTCAGCGCGCTCGCACCGGGCTTTGAGGTTTACGGCACCTCGCCCAATGCGCCCTTTGCCATCACGGCAGACACCGAGCGCAACTTTTTTGCCGTGCAATTCCACCCCGAGGTGCACCACACCCCCAACGGCAAGACGCTGTACGAGAATTTCGTCAAACTGGCAGGCTTCAAGGGCGACTGGACAATGGACGCCTACCGCGAGGAAGCCATCCAGCGTATCCGCGATCAGGTTGGCGACGGCAAGGTGATTTGCGCACTCTCCGGCGGCGTCGACAGCTCGGTTGCCGCCGTTCTGATCCACGAGGCCATCGGCGAACAGCTGACCTGCGTTTATGTCGATCACGGCTTGATGCGCAAAAACGAAAGCGAGCAGGTCGTGGGCATGTTCCGCGAACACTACAATCTGCCGCTGATCCACGCCGACGAATCCGAACTGTTCCTCGGCAAGCTCGAAGGTGTCAGCGATCCCGAGACCAAGCGCAAGATTATCGGCGGTCTGTTCATCGACGTCTTCGAGAAATACGCCAAGCAGATTGGCGGCGCGGATTTTCTGGCCCAAGGGACACTTTACCCCGATGTGATCGAAAGCGTGTCCTTCTCGGGCGGCCCCTCGGTCACCATCAAATCGCACCACAACGTCGGCGGCCTGCCCGAGCGTATGAACATGAAACTGGTCGAGCCGCTGCGCGAGCTGTTCAAGGACGAAGTGCGCGCCTTGGGTCGCGAATTGGGCCTGCCCGACAGCTTTATCGGGCGTCACCCCTTCCCCGGACCGGGTCTTGCAATCCGCTGCCCCGGCGAAATCACCCGCGCCAAGCTGGATATCCTGCGCGAGGCCGATGCCGTCTATATCGACCAGATCCGCAAACACGGGCTTTATGACGAAATCTGGCAGGCCTTTGTCGCAATCCTGCCGGTGCGCACTGTGGGCGTAATGGGCGACGGGCGTACCTATGATTTTGCCTGCGCGCTGCGCGCGGTGACATCCGTGGACGGCATGACCGCCGATTATTATCCCTTTACCCATGATTTTCTGGGCGAAACCGCCACGCGGATCATCAACGAAGTGCCGGGGATCAACCGGGTGACATATGACATCACCTCGAAACCTCCGGGCACCATCGAGTGGGAATAACCGCCGCACCGGCAGCCCCGCACACCGGACTGTCACTCTCATCCCAGCTAAGGCTCTGATGCCATGAATCCCATCCTCAAGGCCGCGCTTTGGATGAGCGGATCTATTGCTTCGTTTTCCGCGATGGCTGTGGCAGGGCGCGAAGTGGCGTTCGAACTCGATACCTTTGAAATCATGATGTACCGCAGCCTTGTAGGCGTGATCATCGTCTGCCTTGTGGCGGGCGTGACCGGCACATGGCGGCAGGTCAACACCCAGCAGATGGGCACCCATCTTTTCCGCAACGTGGCACATTTTACGGGACAGAACCTGTGGTTCTATGCGGTCACCGCGATCCCCTTGGCACAGGTCTTTGCGCTCGAGTTCACCTCGCCCATCTGGGTGATCGTGCTTTCGCCGCTGATATTAGGCGAACGTCTGACACTGGTGCGCGCGATTGCGGCGCTGATGGGTTTTGCCGGTATCCTGATCGTCGCGCGCCCCGATGTGGGCGCGATCAATGCAGGTGTGGTAACCGCCGCCAGCGCCGCAATCTTTTTCGCGCTGACCATCATGTTTACCAAACGTCTGACCCGCACCCAGACGATCACCTGCATCCTGTTCTGGCTGACGTCGATGCAGCTGGTCATGGGGCTGGTGATGGCAGGATATGACGGCGATCTGATGCTGCCTACTGCGGTCACTCTGCCGTGGCTGGTGCTGATCGGGTTGGCCGGTCTGCTGGCGCATTTCTGCCTGACCAATGCGTTGAAAATTGCACCTGCCACAGTTGTGGTGCCCATCGACTTCATCCGCCTGCCGACCATCGCGGTTGTAGGGATGCTGTTGTATTCGGAAACCGTCGATATCTGGGTGTTTATTGGTGCCGCGGTGATCTTTGCGGGCAACTATATGAACATTTGGTTCGAAACGCGCCGCCGCTGATTGCGCAGCTTTCGGATCGTCTGTGCATTGACGTATTGCTAGGACCAAGGCCATGACAGATCAAAAAACCATATCTGGCCGTGCATGGGCTGAAATGCTGCTGTTGGGCGCGATCTGGGGCGGTTCTTTTTTGTCGATCCGCGTGGCGCTGGACGAAATCGGGCCGCTGACTGCGGTGGCCCATCGCACCGGCTGGGCGATGCTGGTGCTGTGGGGCGTGGTGGCCCTGCGCGGAATCTCCGTGCCGCGCGATCTGCGAATCTGGGGAGCCTTTATGGTTATGGGCCTGCTGAACAACGTGATCCCCTTTGGCCTGATGGCGTGGGGGCAGTTGCACATCGCCAGCGGTCTGACCTCGATCTTTAACGCAGCGACTGCGATCTTTGGCGTTCTGGCCGCATCGCTGTTTTTCGCAGACGAACGCATGACCCCGCGACGCGCCTTGGGCGTGGCGCTGGGATTTGCAGGTGTGGCAACGGCCATAGGGATCGACAGCCTGCGCAGCTTTGATCTGCAAAGCCTCGCGCAACTGGCCGTTCTTGCAGGAGCTGCCAGCTATGCGCTGGCCGGTGTCTGGGCGCGCAAACATCTGGGCGGCTTGCATCCGTTGCTGGCCGCTGCGGGGATGCTGACAGGCTCGAGCCTGATCACCCTGCCGCTGGCATGGACGGTCGAGGGGCCGATCACGCTGGCTCTGGCCCCCGACACGCTGCTGGCCATCGGCTATTACGCCATCGTCGCCACTGCCGGTGCCTATCTGTTGTATTACCGCGTGCTACAAATGGCGGGCAGCAGCAATCTGATGATCGTCACGCTGCTGATCCCGCCCGTGGCCATCACCCTTGGCGCGTGGGTGCGCGGCGAAACGCTGGGGCCACAGGCCTATGCGGGTTTTGCGCTGCTGGCGTTGGGACTGGTGGTGCTGGATGGGCGTATCTGGAACCGGAAGAAGGCGCGCGCGCCGCATAACCAAGCGTAAACACGCGCAAGTTTCCTTTGCGTCAGCGGTTGACGTGACGTGGTGTCGCACTCTCTTGTAACTAAGCTTTGCGGTGCATCGCCTTGCAAAGCAACTTCTGGGGAGGAGAGACATGACAGTTAAACACATCGCCATTGCGGCGCTTCTTGGCTCGGCTTGCACGGCGCAGGCGGGCGGCATCGACCGTTCGGGGCAATCCATTCTGGCGCTGTTCGAATCCGGCCGCTACGCCGAATTCAGCCTTGGCGCGGTTTCGCCCGACACGTCGGGCACCTCTGTGGTGGGCTTGGGCGGTGCGGGTTCGGGCGACATGACGTCCAGCTTTTTGCAACTGGGTGCTGCCTACAAGGCGGACATAAACGACCGCCTGTCCTATGCGATCATCTACGATCAGCCCTTTGGCGCCGACGTGGATTATCCGGCTGGAACAGGCTATTATGCCGCAGGTGCTGCGGCCGATCTGGACGCACATGCCATCACCGGCCTGCTGCGCTACAAATTCCAGAACAACTTCAGCGTTCACGGTGGTGTGCGCGTTCAAAGCATCGAAGCCACCGCAGCCATACCCTTTATTGGCGGCTATGCCGTAAATGGTGCGCGTGACATTGGTGTAGGCTATGTGGCCGGTGTGGCGTACGAGCGTCCCGACATCGCGTTGCGCGTGGCGCTGACCTATAATTCCGGTATCGAACACGACGTCGAGACGACAGAAAGTTTTGGTGGCGCCCCGCTTCCGACCACGACCACACAGATCGAGACACCGCAGTCGATCAATCTGGATTTCCGGACCGGCATCGCGCAGGATACGTTGCTGTTTGGGGGCATCCGCTGGGCCGAATGGTCGGAATTCGACATCACCCCAGTGGGCTATGCTGGTGCGACTGGCGGCGCATCCCTTGTTAGCTACGACAACGATGTCTTTACCTATTCCTTGGGCGTCGGGCGTCGGCTGAACGAAAACTGGTCGGTGTCAGCCTCGGTGGGCTTTGAAAAATCCAACGGCGGATTTGCCAGCAACCTCGGCCCGACGGACGGCTTCAAAAGCCTTGCATTGGCTGCGGTCTATACCCAGGACAACATGAAGATCACCACCGGCATCCGATATATCAACATCGGTGATGCGCAAACAGCCATTCCCGGCTTTGCGCCTGCCGCAAACTTCGAAGACAACCACGCCGTCGCGATTGGCGTAAAGGTCGGATACAACTTCTGACCCAGCCCACATCGTGAACGACATCTGAAACCCGCGGCCCGAAAGGCTGCGGGTTTTTCCGTCTGACGCAGCGCCTGAACTGGTGTCTTTTGCAGCACTCGGTTAGGAACGACATCAAACAGATAACGGACCCCGACCGATGCTTTATCCAGATGCCGCAAGCTGGCGCGCTGCCAAGGAAAAATCTGTGCTTGTCTATGGCATGTCAGGTTTGGGAAAAACCCATATGTCGACGCTGTTGCGGGCTTCGGGCGACTGGTTCCACTACTCGATCGATTACCGCATCGGCACGCGTTATATGGGCGAATATATTGCCGACAACGCCAAGGCCGAGGCGATGAAGGTGCCGTTCCTGCGCAATCTGTTGATGACCGACAGTATCTATATCGGATCCAACATCACCTTTGACAATCTATCGCCCGTCGCCACCTATCTGGGTAAGCCGGGCGATCCGGAGCTTGGTGGTCTGCCCATCGCTGAATACACCCGCAGACAAGAGCAGTTCCGCAAGGCCGAGATCAACGCCCTGCGCGACACCGCGTATTTCGCCGAACGTGGGCGCGCGCTGTACGGCTATCCGCATTTCATTTGTGACACCGGCGGGTCGATCTGCGAATGGGTCGATGCAAACGACGATCACGATGTGCTGATGACCGAACTTTCGGCGTGCTGCCTGCCGGTATGGATCAAAGGCACCGAAGCCCACACCCAAGAGCTGATCCACCGCTTTGACAAAGCACCAAAACCGATGGCCTACCAGCCTGTATTCCTGACACAGTGCTGGCAGGAATATCTTGCGGAAACAGGGCTTTCCGAGACCGCCGTGAACCCCGACAGCTTTATCCGCTGGACCTATGCGCGCGCGCTGGCCCACCGTCAGCCGCGCTATGAGGCCATGTCGCGCTGGGGTATTACGGTGACCGCCGACGAGGTTGCGGCCATGAAATCCCCAGCCGATTTCCAAGACCTGATCGCCGCAGCCCTTGAGCGGCGCACGCAAAACCCTATCTGAACCTCTCCTGAACAAGTCCGGACCGAAAAAATGCCCATCAAGATCCCATCCACCCTGCCCGCTTACGACGTGCTGACCCGCGAGGGCGTGATGGTTGTGGACGAGGAACTGGCCGCAAGTCAGGACATTCGCCCGCTGCGCATCGCGCTGCTGAATTTGATGCCCAAGAAAATCCAGACGGAAACCCAGTTTGCCCGTCTGATCGGTGCGACCCCGCTGCAAATCGAATTCAGCCTGATCCGCATGTCCGATCACAACACCCGCAACACCGCCGCCGAACATATGGAAAGTTTTTACCGCCCGTTTTCCGAAGTCACCGAAGAAAAGTTCGACGGGCTGATCATCACCGGCGCACCGATCGAACATCTCGACTTTGACGAGGTCGGCTATTGGGACGAGTTGCAGCGCGTGATGGACTGGACCCAGACCAACGTGCATTCCACCTTTGGCGTGTGCTGGGGCGGGATGGCGATGATAAACCACTTTCACGGCGTGAAAAAACACATGTTGGACAAAAAGGCATTCGGCTGCTTCCGGCACCGCAACCTTGCGCCTGCATCCCCCTATCTGCGTGGTTTTTCAGATGATTGCGTTATTCCCGTCAGCCGCTGGACCGAAATGCGGCAGGCCGAAGTCGACAGCGTCGACAGCTTGCGCACCCTGCTAGGCAGTGACGAGGTCGGTCCCTGTCTGGTCGAGGATGTGAATCATCGCGCGTTGTATATCTTCAACCACTTCGAATACGACAGTGACACGCTGAAGCAGGAATACGATCGCGACGTGGCCGCCGGCACCGAAATCAACGTGCCGATGAACTATTACCCCCACGATGACCCCAGCCAACCACCGCAAAACCGCTGGCGCAGTCATGCGCACCTTTTGTACGGGAACTGGATCAATGAAATCTACCAGTCGACACCCTTTGATCTGGCCAAAATTGGAACGTAAATTGTTGATCTGGGGTGTTGTTCTCGGGCTGGCGCTTGTGGCCACCGTGCAGATTTCTGCGCATTTGCGCGAGACGCGGGCCGAGCAAAGTCACCCTCCTGTCGGGCAGGTTCTGGATGTTAACGGCACCAAGGTCCACGCAGTGGTCATGGGCCAAGGCCCCGATCTGGTGCTGATCCACGGTGCGGGCGGCAATGTGCGCGACTTTATCTTTAATTTTTCTGAACGCCTGACCGATCGCTATCGCGTGATCCTGTTCGACCGCCCCGGATTGGGTTGGACAGAACGGCCCCGTGATGCCTTCGGCGGCGCGTGGGCCTCCGAGGGCACCTCGCCGCAGGCGCAGGCCGCCCTGCTGCAAGCTGCCTCCGACCAGTTGGGCGTCAGCAATCCGGTTGTTCTGGGCCACAGCTTTGGCGGCTCTGTCGCGCTTGCGTGGGCGCTGGCGCGACCGGATGACACCGCCGCCGTGGTCATGGTTGCCGGTGTAGCGCAGCCGTGGCCGGGCGATCTGGGACCGTTCTATACCGTTCTGGGGGCACCTTGGGGCGGTGCGCTGGTTGTGCCGCTGATCACCGCCTTTACCCCCCGTCCCTATGTAAAAAACCGCATCGACAGCATCTTTGCGCCGCAATCCGCACCCGAAGGCTATGCCGATTATATCGGTGCTGGCCTGTCGATGCGTCGCACCACCCTGCGCGCCAATGTGCGGCAGGTGAACACCCTGCGCCCTCATATGGTGGCAATGAAGGCGCAACTGCCAAGCCTGACCATGCCCTTCGAGATCATCCACGGTGATGCAGACGACACTGTGCCGCTGACGGTCCATTCGGTCCCGCTTTCGCAACAGGTGCCGGGTGCCAACCTGACCGTACTGCCCGGCGTCGGCCACATGCCCCAACACGTCGATCCGCGGGCCGTAACCGACGCAATCGACCGTGCCGCACAACGTGCGGGTTTGCGTTAAGCGCGCCGCCGCACCATATTGATGTTAATTCAAGTCACTTCAGGGGAGCACGCCGCGTGACCAAACCATTCGACGGCACCATCAGCGCATTTGCCGAAAGCCAAGCACCCGAAGACATCCGCAAGACCATCGCGCGGGCCGACAAGGACGACGTGCTGTCCGACAGCTATCCCCACTCCGAGCGCATGTCGCGCAAAGCCTATGACAAGCAGATGGAACAGTTGCAGATCGAACTGGTCAAAATGCAAGCTTGGGCGTTGGAAAGCGGGGCCCGCGTAGTCTGTGTATTCGAGGGACGCGACGCGGCTGGCAAAGGTGGCACAATCAAACGGTTCCGCGAAAACCTGAACCCGCGCAGCGCCAATGTGGTAGCTCTGCCGAAACCCACCGAAAAGGAGGCCGGCGAGTGGTATTTTCAACGTTACATCAGACGCTTGCCCACTGCGGGCACAATCGCGTTTTATGATCGCAGTTGGTACAATCGTGGCGTCGTTGAAAAAGTATTCGGCTTTTGCACCGACGCCCAACGCGACCATTTCTTTCAACAAGTGCAGCCGTTTGAAGACATGTTGGTGGATGACGGCATTCACCTGTTCAAGTTCTGGCTGAACGTGGGGCGCGCGGAACAACTGCGCCGGATGATGGACCGTGAAGCCGACCCGCTGAAACAATGGAAGCTCAGCTGGATCGACGTTGAAGGGCTGAAAAAATGGGACGATTATTCCACAGCCATCCGCGAGACGCTGGACCGGAGCCATTCGGATCACGCCCCTTGGACCATCGTGCGCTCTGACGACAAACGCCGTGCCCGTCTGGCCGCGATCCGCTGCGTGTTGCACGGGTTGGATTACAGCAACAAGGACGCCCAAGCCATTGGTGAGATTGACACTTCGATCTGCGGCGGACCGGACATCTGGGATGTCTAAGCGCGGCTATCACCATGGCAATCTGCGACAGGCCCTTGTCGATGCAGCGCTTGAGCTGATCGAAGCCAAGGGCCCCACCGGCTTTACCCTGTCGGAGGCGGCCAAACAGGCGGGCGTGACACCTGCAGCTGTCTACCGCCACTTCGAAGGGCGCGAAGACCTGATTGCCGAAGCTGCCCTGCAAGGCTACGAGATTTTCTCGGACCTGATGGATTATGCCTATCAATCCGGCCAACCCTCGGCGCTGGCCGCGTTCGAGGCGACAGGCCGCGCCTATCTGGCCTTTGCGCGCAAACATCCTGGCCACTATATCGCGATGTTCGAAAGCGGCATTTCGATCAACCGCACACCCGAACTGGCCGCCGCAGCCAACCGTGCCAACGGTGTGCTGGAAAAAGCTGCGGGCGATCTGTCGCAACACATCCCCGCCGACAAACGCCCACCCGCCTCGATGTTCAGTGCCCACATCTGGGCCATGAGCCACGGCGTCGTCGAACTGTTCGCACGTAACAGCCCCGGCCGCGCCAGCCCGTTCCCGCCCGAAGATCTTTTGGAAAGCGGCATCGGTATTTATCTGCGTGGCCTGGGATTGGTGGCGCCGGACAACTGAAGTCAAACAGTAAACTCTTGTGACAGCGCCCCCCTTGACCTATCAACTTCAAGGAAATGCACATTAGAGTGAATTCCCTGTTTATGACCAATATCTTTTCGAATGCGACCATCACCCGCAAAGACCGTCTGCGCGATCTGAAAGCACGTGAAACCAGCTATTTTGATCTGGGGTTCATCAAGGCGATACCGCCAGAACACCGCAGCGCCTGCATTGATTTGCTGGATCAGTCAAAATCACAACTGCGGCAAGATCTGTTCGCCCTGTCGAAGCTGAATTTTATAAAAGGCGGCTTTTTCGTTGAATTCGGCGCTACCAACGGAGTCGAATTGAACAATACGTGGTTGATGGAAACCGCCTTTGACTGGACTGGCATCCTTGCCGAACCTGCCCGCAACTGGCAGGCTGATCTGGTGGCAAACCGCAAATGCGCCATCGAAAAGCTCTGTGTCTGGCGCGCGTCGAGCGAGACCCTTAAGTTCACCGAAGCGCCCCGTGGCGTGAACTCGGCGATTTCCAGCTTTGTGAAAAAGTCACGCAAACTGCGTGGCACAACCTATGATGTCACCACTATTTCGTTGAACGACCTGTTGTCAAAACATGGCGCGCCGGACGTGATCGACTATATGTCTGTCGACACCGAAGGCAGCGAATTCGACATCCTCAACGCGGTTGATTTCGACCGCTGGTCGTTTCGCATCATGACGGTCGAACACAACTATGCCCCTCAGCGTGAAAATATCTACAACCTGCTGACCTCCAAAGGTTATGTGCGCGTCCTGGAAGATGTTTCGCGCTTTGATGACTGGTATGTCAAACCCGACTGACGCGGCGGAGAACCTGCACTAAAAAAGGGCGATTTCGCCTATCGGCGGCCTTGGAAACGGGGCGGCTGCCTTTTGCGTTGCAGGCCCCAATGTAATACCTTAGTCAAAGACTCACTCAAAACAGTCCCAGCAAGTCCCCGATCAGCCACGGACCTCTCACTGAAAGCACACATATGACGATCAAAACCCTCCTCGGCGCGGGCCTGTCCGCGACGCTTCTCGCTGGTACGGCCTTTGCTCAGGAAAACATTGCTGTTGGTGCCGACCCGATCTTTGATCCGGTTCAGGACCGCCCCGGCTTGTCCTGGTCCGCAGGCATCGCCGCCACAGCGCGTTTTGTCACATCAGACAATCTGGACCACGCCGAAAACGAACTCGAAGGGTTTGTCGAACTGGCCTATGCAGGGTTTCACACAGGTCTGACCGTCACGACCCTGTACCAAGATCCCGCAGATGACGTGGAATACGAGGCCAATCTGGGCTATGGCGCGGAATTCGGCAACGGCATGTCGTGGGATCTGACATATGGTTATATCTGGTTGAACAACACCGCTGGCCATTCGGAAGAAATCACCGCCACGTTGGCGTTTCCTGTCACCGACACGGTTGATGGTGCCTTTGCCATAATCGTCGACCCCGACACCGGCAAGAGCGATCAGGAGTTCGCATTCGAAGCAGGGCTGAACGACCGTTGGTCGCTGGTGGGTCTGGTGGGCAACTCTGACCGTGACAACAACGTCTATGGCGAATTGGGCGCGGTTTATGCCATTTCGGACAGCACCGCGTTTCAGGTTCTCTACGAAGACACAAATGACAGCGGCGGTCTACTGGGCTTTACCGTTTCCTACGCTTTCGGCGGCTGATCCAGCCACCTTCTAACCAGCAAAAGGCGCGTGATCCATTTGGATTGCGCGCCTTTCCTGTATCCACCTCATGCAGACACGAAAAAACCCGCGCCGGTGTGGCGCGGGTTTTCCCAATTTCGACAGTAAAAAACGAATTAACGCTTCGAGAACTGGAAGCTCTTACGGGCTTTGGCCTTGCCGTATTTCTTACGTTCCACAACGCGGCTGTCGCGTGTCAGGAAGCCTGCAGCTTTCAACGCGCCGCGCAGGCTGGGGTCGTAGAGTTGCAGCGCTTTGGATACGCCGTGCTTGACCGCACCGGCCTGACCGGACAGACCGCCGCCCTTGACTGTGGCAACCACGTCAAATTCGCCTTCGACACCGGCAACGGTGAAGGGCTGGGCCAGAATCATCTGCAGAACCGGACGGGCAAAGTATGTGTTCATCTCTTTGCCGTTCACGGTGACCTTGCCCGAACCGGGTTTGATCCAGACGCGGGCAACCGCATCTTTCCGTTTACCTGTGGCATAGGACCGGCCGAATTCGTCACGAACGGGCTCGCGCGGGGTCAGGTCTGTTTCTGTGCCTTGCACGCCACCGACGTTTTCAGTCACGGCAGCTTGCAGGTCTTCGAGTGTGTTGATTTCGTCGGCCATGCTTATGCGCTCCGCGTGTTTTTCTTGTTCATCGACTTAACGTCGAGAACTTCGGGGTTTTGCGCTTCGTGGGGGTGTTCGCCACCAGCATAGACGCGCAGGTTGGTCATAACCTGACGGCTCAGACGGTTGCCGGGCAGCATCCGCTTAACGGCCAGCGTGACCACACGCTCGGGGTGTGCACCTTCAAGGATTTGCTCTTTGGTGCGCGACTTGATGCCACCGGGGTGGCCGGTGTGCCAAAAGTGCTCTTCCTGACGCTTCTTGCCAGTCAGCTGCACCTTTTCGGCGTTGATGATGATCACGTTGTCACCCATGTCCATGTGGGGGGTAAACGACGGCTTGTGCTTGCCGCGCAGGCGGCTTGCGACGATCGTGGCAAGACGGCCCAGAACGATGCCTTCGGCGTCGATCAGGATCCATTTCTTGTCGATGTCCGCAGGTGTTGCGGTAAAGGTTTTCATTGCAGGAGTTTCCTGTTTGCTGTTGCGGAGCACGTCCGACGTGTCCCTAGTATGCGATGGGCGGGTTATATAGCACGCATACGGGCGGTCAAGCGGCGCAAACCTTTTAAAACTGTTTGAAATCAGCGTATTGCAAATAAGGTATTATTATACCCCACTTTCAGACGTTGATCTGCTCGGGTGGATTGTCCAGCAGCGCCCGCAAACGGCCCACCGCCGCCTCGAAGGTCTGCAAATGCACGCCAGCGTTGATGGCAAAGCGAATGGCATGAGTACTGCGCGCCTCGCGGCCTGCATATTCCTCGCCTGCGCGCACTTGCACGCCCTGTGCTTCGGCGGCCTGACAAAAAGCGGTCGCACGCCAGCCCTCGGGCAGCGGCAGCCAGACGAAAGGCACATTCTCGCGCCAACGCACGTCATAACCGCCAAGGATGTTCACAGCCGATTGCACATACTGGTTGATACCCGCCTGCACCTGCGCTGTCAGGGTTGGCAATTGCGGATGGGCAAGCAGGGCCGCCGTCAGATCCAAGATCGGCGTGGGCAAACCAAAAAACGCATGTTCCGCCGCACGGCGTAGCGGTGCCGCCCTGCCGTGCGGGGCAATCGCCGCCCCGACGCGCAGCGCGGGCGTCAGAGATTTCGAGATTGACGAAACGTACCAGCCCCGCTCGGGCGCCAACATCCGATAGGATGGTGCTCGCGCCGCGGCAATCTGATAACAGTCGTCGTCGATAATTTGCAGATCGTAGGCGCGGGCCACTTCGACCAGTTCGCGGCGACGTTCCAGAGGTGTGAACAGACAAGTGGGATTATGAACCTCGGGCGAGGTGCAAAACACCTGTGCGTCATGGGCGGCGGCGGCGCGGGCCAGTGCTTCGGGGATGACGCCATGCGCATCCATCGCCACAGGCACCACATCGGCGCGCACCAGTTCAGCCGCCCGCCGGAAACCAGGATAGGACAGTTCTTCGACCAGCACCACTGGCTTGCGCCCCTTCAGCAGCGCCTGCATCAGCAACAAGATCGCGCTTTGCCCGCCATTGGCCAGCACCACATCGCCCTGATCCATATGCCCCAGTTGGGCCGCAGCCAGCCATGTCACCACCGCCTCGCGGGCGGGGCGCGCATTGGTCCGGTCGGGATAATGCATCATGCCCGAAGGTGGATCACGGGCGATATCAGCCAACAGGCCGCGAATAAGCTGCGCTTGGCCGACGCTGGGCAGATGCGGCGATACCATATTCACGCGCCAATCCTGCGCCTCACGATTATGAGCAGCGCTGTCGACCTCGATCGGCGGGGCAAAGGCTGTGTCTTCGTCCAACGGTGGCGCCACAAAGGTGCCACGTCCGACTTCGGCATTCAGCAGACCCTCGTCGGTCAGAATGGTATAGGCCCGCGCCACTGTGCCCGGCGTGATCTTCAACTGCCACGCCAGATCGCGCACGGGCGGCAACCGCGCGCCTTGGGACAAAGCCCCGTCCAATATCCCGTCACGAATGATCTGGGCCACAGCTTTGTACTTGGGGCCTGCGCCTGTGGGCAGCGTTTCGGGCCAAATTGTATCCATTACAATATTTCCATAGATTCTTTGTACCGGACTTTGTATCAATATTCATGGCAATAACGCCAAATTGTGTCAATACAATTCATCGGAAAAACCAAAGGAGATTTCCCATGGCACAGACAACAGCCCTTCCCGCCGACATCCTGATGCACCTGCGCGACACACGTTCGCTGCCAGTCATCTCTGTTGCCGCGATCAAGTTTGCCGTTGTTGTGTCAAAATGGGCCACACGCCGCCGCACGCGCCTGGCACTCAGCCAGTTGACGCCACAGCAGTTGGACGATGTGGGATTAACCCCGCGCACGGCTTTTATCGAGTCGCGCCGGGTATTCTGGCGGGCGTAACTTCCCTGTGACGCGCACCAGACCTCTTCCTTGCCGCCGGGTTCGCCCCGGCGGTCTTTTCATATGCGGCGCTCAGCGTGGCGGGATCGCATAGGTCAGGGTGGCGCGGGCAACAGGTGCGTCCATCCCGTATGAGCGTATTAATACATCCGTCACCGACAACAGTTTGCCCAGTTTCAGCACCGTGGCATCTGCAACCAGATCAACGCCCGCCGCCGGCTTGCGCATAAAGTCGATGGAACAATTCGTAGTCACCGCCAGCGCCTTGGGGCCGATCAGGGCCAGCGTCGCCAGATAGGCCGCCACATCCGCCAGCGCGAACATCGCAGGCCCCGACACAGTGCCACCCGGGCGCAAGTGCCGCTCGGCCACCGCCATACGCACACGGATCTTGCCACCGCCCACCTCCTCGACGATGAAATCGTTTGCAACCTGATCAAATTCGGCCACCAAAAAGGCCATCAGATCTTCTGCACTCATTACCGTTTGCATGTCTTTCCCTCTGTCCGTCCCTGTCTTAAGGTCACGATCAAACAGCTGGAGGGCAAGATGGCAATTCTTGAACGTAAGGTCACGGATGGTGTGGCCCATCTGACCATGAATGCGCCCGAACGGCTGAATGCCCTGTCAGACGAAATGATTCTGGCGCTGCACACCACCTTGGATGACATCGCCGAAACCCGCAGCATCCGCGCGGTGATTCTGTCAGGCAACGGCAAGGCGTTCTGCGCGGGCCACGATCTGAAACAGATGACCGAAGGCCGCCAAAAGCCAGACGGCGGCAGAGGGTATTTCGCCGATCTGTTCAACCGCTGCGCGTCAATGATGGCGCGTGTCCAATCCCTGCCCCAGCCGGTAATCGCACAAGTCCACGGCATCGCCACGGCCGCAGGTTGTCAATTGGTTGCCACCTGCGACATGGCCATCGCGGCCACCGGCACACGGTTTGGCGTCAACGGCGTGAACATCGGGCTGTTCTGCTCAACCCCGATGGTGGCGCTGACCCGCAATATTCCACGCAAACAGGCGTTTGAAATGTTGACCACCGGCCATTTCATCGAAGCCGATCGCGCCGAGGCGCTTGGCCTGATCAACCGCGCGGTGCTGCCCGAACATCTGGCGGCAGAGACACAAGAGCTTGCCACGACGGTTGCCTCGAAACTGGGGACTGCGGTGAAAATCGGCAAACAGGCGTTCTACGAGCAATTGTCGATGACCACCGATGCGGCCTATGCGCATACGGGCGATGTCATGGTTGAAAATATGCTGCACCAAGACACCCAAGAAGGAATTGCGGCGTTTCTGGACAAACGTGATCCACGTTGGGAACAATAAGATGAAAACGGCTGGCATTGTGCAAGGCTCTGTATTGCAACGGCTTTCAGCCATATTAGCAATTGTTTCCAATTTGATACGGATTGTCCCGGCGGAATCTCTGGCAAATCGGGCAATACTGTGTCACAAAGTAGACAAGCCAAATGGCCCAATTCCATTTTGGGTCGCCGTCGGCGGAAGGTCCCTCCAGGTCAACTCTCACTGACCGACCATTCCCGCAGCGGCGACCCCAAAATACCCCCTGACATTCCCGCAAAACCTGACCGTTGGCGGCCTTTGCATGTCTGCGCCCCGTTGCGCATGGACGCGCCCTGCCCTACATCAACCGGATGACAGATACCCTTCATATCGTGGGCGGCGGCATGGCCGGGTCCGAAGCAGCATGGCAGGCCGCCAATATGGGCGTGCAGGTCGTCATTCATGAAATGCGCCCCAAGGTCGGCACCTTTGCCCACCAAACCGGCCTTTTGGGCGAGATGGTGTGCTCAAACTCGTTCCGCTCTGACGACAGCGAACAAAACGCCGTGGGCCTGCTGCATTGGGAAATGCGCGCGGCGGGCGGGCTGATTATGGCAATGGCAGACAAACATCGCCTGCCCGCCGGTGGCGCGCTGGCCGTGGACCGCGAGGCCTTTGCGCAATCTGTCACCGACACGCTGCTGGCGCATCCGAATATTTCTGTGGAATATGGCGAGATCACCGAATTGCCCGACGATGGTACATGGATCTTTGCCACCGGCCCGCTGACATCGACCGCGCTGGGTCAGGCCATCGCCAAAGAGACCGGCGCCGAGGCGCTGGCCTTTTTCGACGCCATCGCCCCCATCGTCTACCATGAAAGCATCGACATGGAACGCGCGTGGATGCAGTCGCGCTATGACAAAGGCGAAACCGAGGAAGAGCGCACTGCCTACCTCAATTGCCCGATGGACAAGGAACAATACGACGCCTTCATCGACGCCCTGCTGGCCGCCGACAAAACCGAGTTTCACGAAGGCGAAACCGCGGGCTATTTCGACGGCTGTCTGCCGATCGAGGTGATGGCAGAACGCGGGCGCGAAACCCTGCGCCACGGCCCAATGAAACCAGTGGGCCTGACCAACCCGCACCAGCCCGACGTCAAGGCACATGCCGTCGTCCAACTGCGCCGCGACAACAAGCTGGGCACGCTGTATAATATCGTCGGATTTCAGACAAAAATGAAATACGGCGCACAGACCGAAGTGTTCAAGATGATCCCCGGTCTGGAAAACGCCAGCTTTGCCCGTCTGGGCGGCATCCATCGCAACACATTTCTCAACAGCCCCACGCTACTTGATGGCCAGATGCGCCTGCGTTCGCGCCCCAATGTACGGTTCGCGGGTCAGATCACCGGGGTCGAGGGCTATGTCGAATCGTCTGCGATGGGCCTGTTGGCGGGCCGTATGGCCGCAACCGAACTGCTGGGCGGATCGCTGGACACCCCGCCCGACACCACCGCGATGGGCGCGCTGATCACCCATATTTCCGGCGGCGCCGAAGCCAAAACCTTTCAGCCGATGAACGTGAATTTTGGTCTGTTCCCCCCCGTCGACGGGCTGAAAGGCGGACGTCGCGGCCGCAAGGACCGCTACAAAGCCTATACCGACCGCGCCAAGGCAGATTGGCAAGGCTGGTTGGCCCCGCAGGCCGTGATTGCCTAGCGCAGACTGGACGATAGGATCACTTGGCCCTACGATTGTTCCATGTCTTCTTTTTTGAACAAAGCCTTCGCAGCCAGCGATGCGCACGAAACACGCAAAGTTTACGACGACTGGGCCACCAGCTACGAGGCCGAGATTGTCGAACACGGCTATGTCACCCCCGACCGCTGCGCCGCTGCCTTGCACCGGTTTGCAGATGGACCCGACGCCCCCGTGCTGGACTTTGGCTGTGGCACGGGCCTGTCGGGTCAATCGCTGCACCAGGCAGGGTTCAAGGTGATTGACGGCGTTGATCTGTCTTCCCAGATGTTGACCTGCGCACGCGCCAAAGGCGTCTATCGCAATCTCACGCAGGTCGAAGCCGGTGCCGCCTTGCCCTTTGAAGACGGTGCCTACACGCTGTTCAGCGCCGTGGGTGCGATTGGCGCAGGGGCCGCCCCTGCGGGAATGTTGCACACGCTGATGCGCAAACTGCCCAAAGGGGGCAAGCTGGTGTTTTCGCTGAACGACCACACGCTAAAGGAACCCGCCTTTGAAGGGGCGCTATCCGAATGGATCGACTGCGGTGCCGCACGTCTTCTGTTTCGTGAAGATGGCCCGCATCTGCCCGGAATCAACTTGAACGCCGCCGTATATGTGATTGAAAAAGCGTGATATTCACAACTCGTTTTGCGCCATCTCCAACGGGGCCATTGCATTTGGGCCATGCCTATTCCGCGTTATTGGCGCATGGAATGGCACAAGACCACGGCGGGCGGTTCTTGCTGCGGATCGAAGACATCGACACCTCGCGCGCGCGCTGTGCATTTGAAGCGCAGATATATGATGATCTGGCGTGGCTGGGCCTGACGTGGGAAACGCCTGTCCTTCGCCAATCAGACAACATGAACAACTACCGGCAAGCCATTGACAAGTTGTGGAAATCAGGTCTTATTTATCCTTGCTCGTGCAATCGCCGCGACATTCAGGTGGCCCTGTCCGCTCCACAAGAAGGTGCGGTGCTTACCGGTCCTGACGGTCCGATCTATCCCGGAACGTGCCGCCATGTGCCGGATCCCGATGCGCCAATCCCCGACACCTCCGCCCTGCGCCTGAACATGGCCCGTACCATGCCACTGCTGCGCGATCTGCGCTACACTGAAACCGGCCTGAATGCGGGCACGGTTGATTTCAGCACCGAGGAACTGACACAAACACTGGGCGATATTGTGCTGGCCCGCCGCGACATGGGCACCTCCTATCACTTGTCCGTGGTGCTGGACGACGCAGTCCAAGATATCACTCACGTTGTGCGCGGTGCTGATCTGGCCGAAGCGACGCGCATTCATGTGGTCTTGCAGCGCCTGTTGCGCCTGCCCACTCCAGTCTATCACCATCACCGCCTGATCCGCGATAATGCTGGCAAACGGCTGGCCAAACGCGACGACGCCCGTGCCATCGCCAAATACCGCGCCGAGGGGTTCACGCCGCACGATATCCGAGGATGGGTCGGACTGGATTAATCCGGCAGCGCCCGCCACGGTTCGGAGACATCAGAGACCAACTTCCGTTGACATGAACCAACCCGTCAAAGGCCAGAGCCTGCGTTTTTTCTTTTGGAAAAACTTGTACCACACGAAGGGTACGTCGGCCCTGAACTACATCAAGTACCACTCATAACCGAATGTAATTTATTGTATAATTTCTTTCTCTCAGCTATATCTCATATCGCCGCACAGCCGATCACTAGCGTTCATCTCGATGTCAGCAGCAATCGCTTGGTGCAGAACACTTTATGGAGCGGCTTCCAATTCGATCACATCGCCACCGCGCACCGCGCGATAGAAACAGCTTTGCCGCCCGGTGTGGCAGGCTGGCCCCGTCTGGTTGACCACGACCAGCAGGCAATCGCTGTCGCAATCAAAACGGAAATCGACCAATTCCTGCACGTGCCCCGATGTCTCGCCCTTGATCCAGAATGCCTGACGTGAGCGGGACCAATAGGTGACCTTGCCGGTTTCCAGCGTTCGGGCAATGGAATCTGCGTTCATCCACGCCATCATCAGCACCTCGCCGGTGGTGACGTCCTGCGCGATTGCGGGGATCAGCCCTGCGTCGTTATAGGTTAGCGTCGCGGGATCAAAACTTTGGCGGGACATCACAGAAAACCTTTTTGCATCTTGGGCCGAGGCGCTTATGTATCAAGCCAGACCGAAAGGAAAGCGGACATGGCTGACAGCGACCTTATCAAACTTTACTCGGGCCAGATTTTGGCGCTGGCCACCAATATCCCCCACCGCGAGCGGCTTGCCTCTCCTGGTGCCACGGTCAAGAAACGTGCGCCGCTGTGCGGATCGACCGTGACGGTGGATGTCAGCGTGCAGGACGGTGTGATTGTGGCCTTTGGTCAAGATGTGAAGGCATGCGCGCTGGGTCAGGCAGCCGCAGCCGTAACCGGCGGCGCCGTGATCGGGCGCACGCTGGCCGAGGTTGAAACCGCCCGCGACCAGTTGCGCGCGATGCTAAAGGATGCAGGACCAGCGCCGCAGGCTCCGTTTGACGGCTATAAGGTGCTGGAACCGGCACGCGAATACCGCAACCGCCATGCGTCCATATTGCTAAGTATCGAAGCTGCCGCCGAGGCGACGCAACAGGCCTTGCAGGCCAATTGCGCCTGATATTAGGAACTTGTGAACCAATCGGTGCTAGCCAGTAAACACCAACTGGCGGGGCGAGATGACTACACATTCCGAGTTTTCCGAACTTCAACAGATCAACCGGCTGTCTGCGCGCGCGTCAGAATTGGGTTACGAAATTGTCGATCTCGCCGGGTTTTTGGACGTTGTCGAAACCCAGGCCCGCGAACAACGCACTGCGCTGGCGGCTCTGACCCAATCGGCCACCAAGATTGAAATTGCCAATGCGGAAGTCTGCGATGCCACCACAGCACTAACCAAAAGCACCCGCGATGCTGCGCAGAACGTGAAATCCTCGGCCAGTACCATACGCGGCCTTGGCACCCGAACCACCGAAGTTGCCGGTTGGGTGCAAGAGCTGCGCAAACGCACCCTGACCATCAGCGACACGCTGGACGCGGTGAATGACAACAACACCCAGATCGCAGCCATTGCGATGCAGGTGAACACTCTGGCCATCAACGCCAAGATCGAAGCGGCCCGCGCGGGCGACAGCGGGCGCGGCTTTGCCGTGGTGGCCGAAGCAATCAACGAATTGAGCCAGAAAACCAAGGACGCCGCCACCCGCATCACCCGCAACATCGAGGCACTGACCGACTGGATGACCCAACTGGGCACCGAGGCAAAGACCATCGCGACCACCGCTGGAACTGTTATTGATCTGACCGCCGCCAGCGACACCGCGCTGACCCAGATCGAAAGCTCGATGCAGGGGGCCTTTGATCAGGTTGAAAAAATCGCCGATCGCGCACAGGTGGTGGATGTGGCGATGGCCAGCTTCTCGCCAAACCTTGCGGGGATCGAAACTGCGGTCACACTTACCACCAGAGGCATCAAATCCACGCACCAGCGGATCAACCGTTTGATTGACCGATCGGAACAGATCGTACAGACCAGTGCGGCATTAGGCGGCACCACCAAAGACGCACCGCTGATCGACTATGTGCGGCAAAGCGCGGCCACCGCCAGCACCCGTCTGGAACAGGCTCTTGCCCAAGGGCGAATCACGCGTACACAGATGTTCGACCGCACCTACCGGCCGGTGCCGGGCAGTGCGCCGGAACAGGTCATGACCGGCTTTACCACGCTGATGGATCAGGTGATGCCGGACATTCAGGAACCCGCGTTGCGCTTTGACGATCGTGTGGTGTTCTGTGCTGCGGTGGATGTGAACGGCTATTTACCGACGCACAATCGCAAATTCTCGCAGCCGCAGGGGCCCGATCCGGTGTGGAATGTAGCCAACTGCCGCAATCGACGCATTTTTGATGATCGCGTCGGCCTGAAGGCGGGGCGCAACACCGATCCGTTTCTGTTACAGGTCTACCGCCGCGACATGGGGGGCGGCAATTTCACCATGATGAAGGATCTGTCGGCCCCGATCATTATCAACGGCACCCATTGGGGCGGCTTGCGGCTGGCCTATACGTTCTGACGCAACAAAAAAAACGCCGCGCATCCCGTATAGGATGGCGGCGCAGGAAAAGCGGCTATCGTGTGGGATCCGGAATGTCCAGCCAAGGGGGATCTTGGTTAACTTGGGACAGGCAATCCCGTTAAAGCGCATCAATTTGGGACAGATACGCCGGACAGCCGGCACGACATCGCAGGCAGAAAATCAGACAAATGCAGGCAGGTGCAATCCGACAACCAGCATCACCATCAAAGCAGCAGCGCCCATCGCATCTTGCAACAATGTGCTTTCAGCGCGGGTGGCGATGGATTTGATCATTCGCATGGTGGTCATCTGGGCATCTCCCGTTCTTTGTTGCCCCTTTGTTCTCACATCCTTAACGCTCTGTAAAGAACTTTATAGGAACATTTGCGAACTTAGTGGAAGATCAAAACGGAATCCACAGCTAACCCACTGAAATCAAACGGATGTCTTCATCCTGTCGCATCAACCACAACAACATGCGCGCAGCCTTGCCGCGCGGGGTTTCCAACTTGGGGTCATCGGCCAACAGCTTGCGTGCATCACTTTGTGCAATGGCCATCAACCCCGCCTGCCGCTCAAGGTCGGCAACGGCAAACCGCGGCAGTCCCGATTGCGCGGTGCCGATCACATCGCCCGCCCCCCGCATTTGCAGGTCGGTTTCGGCGATTACAAATCCGTCTTCGGTTTCGCGCAGAACCTCCAGACGTTTTTGACCGGTCTCGCTCAGTGGTGCCTGATACATCAGCAAACAGGTCGAGGCCGCTTCACCCCGCCCGACACGTCCGCGCAGCTGGTGCAGCTGGGCCAGACCAAAAATCTCGGCACGCTCGATCACCATAATGGTGGCGTTGGGCACGTTCACCCCCACTTCGATCACGGTAGTGGCCACCAAAACCGAGGTTTCACCCGCCTGAAACGCCGCCATCGCCGCGTCTTTTTCTGCGGAGGGCATCTGGCCATGCACCAGCCCGACCACGCCTTCACCCAGTGCAGCACGCAACCGTTTAAACCGCTCGCCCGCCGACGTCAGATCGACTGCTTCGCTTTCCTCGACCAATGGACAGACCCAATAGCATTGCTGCCCCTTGGCAATCGCCCGGCGCAAACGGTCGATCACCTCGTCCATGCGGCCCGTACTGACCAGTGCCGTGCGGATCGGTTTGCGTCCGGGCGGCTTTTCGTCCAGCACAGACACATCCATATCGCCATATTGCGCCAGCGACAGCGACCGCGGGATTGGCGTGGCGGTCATCACCAGCACATCCGCCTGCGCGCCCTTGGACCCCAGCGCCAGCCGTTGCCGCACGCCAAAGCGATGCTGTTCGTCAATGATCGCAAGCCGCAGGTCGTTAAAAACTACATCCTTCTGAAACACCGCATGGGTGCCCACCAAAATCTGAATGCGCCCGTCGGCCAATGCCGCCAGTTTGGCTTTGCGTTCGGTGCCTTTGTCACGCCCTGTCAACAGTTCCAACACCACGCCCGCGTCCTCGGCCAATGGCTGCAACCCTTCAAGATGTTGACGCGAAAGGATTTCCGTGGGCGCCATCAACACGCCCTGCCCGCCCGCCTCGACCGCGACCAGCAGCGCCATGAACGCGACCAATGTTTTGCCCGCCCCCACATCGCCCTGCAACAAGCGGTTCATCCGGTGCGGCTGCGCCATATCTTCGGTGATCTCGGCAATCGCGCGCTCCTGCGCACCTGTGGGACGGTAGGGCAGCGCGGCCAGAACCTTGCGCTGCAACGCGCCCGTGGCCACGCTGGACCGCCCGGGTTTGCGTCGCTCGGCAGCGCGGGCCAAGGCCAATGTGATCTGATGGGCCATAAATTCGTCATAGGCCAACCGCTCGCGTGCGGGTGCGGTGATCGCAATGTCGCGCAGCGATTGCGGAGCATGGGCCTGCGCGACGGCTTGGGTGAAATCAGGCCATTTCGCGTGTGCCAATTGCGCGGGATCAATCCATTCGGCCATCTCTGGCACACGGGTCAGGGCCCCGCGTGTGGCCTTCCACATCACCTTTTGCGTAATACCGGCCGTCAGCGGATAGACCGCCTCGAATGCCGGAATATCACCTGCTTCGGTCTCGGGCAGGATGTGATCAGGGTGCAGCATCTGCGCCATGCCGTCGAACATCTCGACCTTGCCAGACACCACGCGCCGTGCCCCTTCGGGAAGTTGATGCAACAGGAAATCGGCCCGACCACGGAAGAAAACGATCTGAAAGGCGGTCTCACTGTCCTCGACCGTGATGCGGTACGCCCCGCCCCGGCTACGCGGCGGCTGGTGGTGGCCCACGGTGACGATCACCGTGTAGGTGCCGGGCAACGGCGCATCTTTCAGCGTGGTGCGCGGGGTGCGGTCGATGCCGGTGTGCGGAAGCGTGAACAGCAGATCACGCGGCGTGGTGATACCGGTATGGGCCAGTAAATCAGCCGTTTTGGGGCCAACACCGTCCAGCGTTTGCACTTCAGCAAAAAGCGGAAACAGCGGTTCGGGGCGCCCGCTCATGCGCCCTCGATCAACGCCAGCCAGCCGTCTTCGTCCAGTGTTTCGATGCCCAGTTCGGTGGCTTTCTTTGCCTTCGATCCCGCCCCCGGCCCTGCGACCAGAATATCGGTCTTGGCGCTGACCGAGCCCGAGACTTTCGCACCCAGACTTTCGGCCCGTGCTTTGGCCTCGGCGCGAGTCATCTTTTCGAGGGTGCCGGTAAAGACCACGATTTTGCCTGCCACAGGGCTTGCCGAGGTGTCGGGACGCTCGGCTGCCTGCACCTCCAGATGGGCGATTAGCCGGTCAATGGCGGCGCGCTCGGTTTCTTGGGCAAAAGCGGCGGTCAGCGATCCGGCCATTACAGAGCCCACACCGTCGATGCCCGTCAGATCGCCCCACGCGTCGCTTTCCGGATCGACAGCGACATCCATTGCATCGGCAAACGCGGCCCACGTACCATAGTGCAACGCCAGCAGGTTTGACGCCGCTTCGCCGACGTGACGAATACCAAGACCAAAGATCAGCCGCCCCAGCGGGATTTGGCGGCGGTCGTCAATGGCGTCAAAAAGATTGGTGGCCGACTTTTCACCCCAGCCCTCGCGGTTTTTCAACTGTTGCATGCCGCTGCCATAGCGGTCGCGCAGGGTGAAAATATCCGCAGGCTCGGCAATCCAGCCGTCTGCATGGAACTGTTCGACCTGCTTGGCGCCCAAACCGTCGATGTCAAAGGCACTACGCGACACAAAATGTTTCAGTTTTTCAACGGCCTGCGCAGGGCAGATCAGCCCGCCGGAACAACGGCGCACCGCGTCACCCGGCTCGCGGATGGCGTCGCTGTCGCACTGGGGGCAGGTCTGGGGAAACACGAACGGCGTGGCATCTGCGGGGCGCTTGCTCAGGTCAACATCAGCGACTTTAGGGATCACATCACCTGCACGGTAGACCTGAACCCAGTCACCGATACGGATATCCTTGCCCTCGCGAATCTCTCCGCCCTTGGAATCGCGGCCCGCAATGTAATCTTCGTTGTGCAGCGTAGCATTTGCGACCACGACACCGCCCACCGTGACCGGCGCCAGGCGCGCCACGGGGCTAAGCGCGCCGGTGCGGCCGACCTGAATGTCGATGGATTCCAATCGCGTCCATGCCAGTTCGGCGGGAAATTTATGAGCGATGGCCCACCGTGGCGTGGTTGACCGAAAGCCCAACCGGCCCTGCAACGCCAGGTCGTTCACTTTGTAGACCACGCCGTCGATATCATAGCCAAGCTGGCTGCGCATCTGTTCGATTTTGGTGTAATGGGCCAGCATTCCGGCAGGGCTGTCGCAAAGTTGCGTCAGCGGGTTGGTTTGAAATCCCATCTGCGCCAACTGCTCAATTGCCGCCATCTGGGTTTCGGCCAAAGGTCGGGAAATCTGACCCCAAGTGTAGGCGAAAAACTTCAGCGGTCGGGCGCGGGTGATCGACGCATCAAGCTGGCGCAGCGATCCGGCAGCCGCATTGCGCGGATTAGCAAAGGTTTTGCCCCCCCGTTCCAGGTGGCGGGCGTTCAGGGCCTCAAAATCCGCATGGCTCATATAAACCTCGCCGCGCACTTCAAGGATGGCGGGGGCGTCTTCGATGCGCTGCGGGATGTCGTCGATGGTCAAAGCGTTGGCGGTGACGTTTTCACCCACCTGTCCGTCGCCACGGGTGGCCGCAGATACCAACACGCCGTCTTCATAGCGCAGCGACAGGGACAATCCGTCAATCTTGGGCTCTGCGGTATAGTGCAGCGGTACTTCTGCGCCAAGGCCAAGGTATTTGCGAATCCGCATGTCGAAATCATCGACGTCCTCGGTTTCAAAGGCATTGGACAGCGACAGCATGGAAACTGCGTGCCGCAATTTCGAGAACCCGTCAGCAGGCTCCGCTCCCACTTGATCGCTGGGGCTGTCATTGCGTTTGAGTTCGGGAAAGTGCGCCTCGATTTCAGCGTTGCGCCGTTTCAGCGCGTCATAATCGGCATCACTGATCCGGGGCGCGTCTTCGGTGTGATAGGCGCGGTTCGCATCTCCCAGAATCTTGGCCAGCCGGGCCAGTTCGTCACGCGCCTGCGTGTCGGTCATGTCTGCAATCAAGATGGTGTCGGACACGGACCTGCCTCTTTCGTGATGTCGCGCCCTAGAGATAGAAGCGTGACAGGAGCAGGTCCAGTTCATTCCGGTCAGAAATGTCTGCGCACGCGGTCGTAATGTTCTTACACCTTGCGTGAACCGGTGCAGATCCCGCGTTTATGCACCGATGGCCAGTCGCTGGCGGTCGTCCCCCGACAGCACACCGGGTTCGGGATCACACAGGACATAACCGCGCCCCCAGACCGTTTCGATATAGTTCTGCCCACCGGTCGCCGTGCTGAGCTTTTTGCGCAGTTTGCAAATGAACACGTCGATAATCTTCAACTCGGGCTCGTCCATGCCACCGTAAAGATGGTTCAAAATTTCTTAGCTTAGGCGCAGATTCAACGGCTTGTCTGCCAAAATTATACGGACAAAGCGAAAACAAAGTGCGAAACTTATACCGCTGGATCCAGCAGGTCACGCAATTGCACTAGGGCGTGTGGCCGAGATCATCAACACGATGTTCAAGACCAAATGAGAGCAGATATTTTGAGCGACGCCATGACAGAATGTATTCTGATCAGTGCTCAATTATAGGCGGAAAATCGTTGATGTCGGGTCGACGCAAGCAGATCTTTGCCTGCTTCACGTTTCCACGTGAAACTTCTGGAACCAACTTTCTCACCTGCATGTTGGATTACTACTATTCAAAACAAACGAAGTGAAAAAAATGACACTCAGGACATTCATGGTGACAACTGCTGTGTCCGCGTTGATCGCGAGTGGAGCGATTGCTCAGATCACCGGCACACCGAGCGCCGACCCGACTACGGCAACAGAACCGGCGATCGCCCCTAAATTCAGCTCAATCAGTGAAATGACCGTAGGCAACATCATCGGAAAAAACGTTTATGATCCCAATGGTGATACAATTGGCGATATCGACTACATTATTGACCGTGACGGCGGAGCAAATGTAGTAGTCGGCGTCGGTGGCTTTCTCGGCCTTGGCGAATATACTGTTACTCTACCACTCGAAGATTTAACCTTTGACGCGGAGCAGCAGATGATAAAGCTGGATACGACGAAAGAAGCGCTGAAAGAGCGTCCGGAAATCGACGAAACTGAGCTTGAAAGCCTGCCGGATGACACACAGCTGGGTGAATTTTTGGCTAGTGCTGACACGACAGAAGACGCAGGTACGGCGTCCGAACCAGCAACTCGCGACGAGACATCAACGGATACCCCTGCTTCAGATGACGCAACCGCAGACACAGCTACCAAAGATGCTGATGCGACAGTCACGGACGATACCAATTCCATCGAAGAAACAAAGGACAAGCTGTCCGACTGACCGAGGTAAGTAGCCCCCAAACCTTTAAGATTGGGGGCTGTTTTGAAAGACGAGTCCCAGATTTTCACCTGAACCATTTGGTCAATACGTCTGACCACCGCAGGCATAACTCCGCCTACCTCTGGCTGCCGTTGAGGAACCAATCCACTCTAACAGACGTTGTGCTCTCATATTCGCTAAGAGCATTTTGGCTCGCAGCATAAAATTAGAAGTGGACTCAACAATGTTAGATTCTCTCAAGATAATCGGACTTGCAACTGGAGTGAGCGTTGCAATGTGGTGTTCGGCGGCTGCGGCTCAGGAACAAGTGGAATTCTCGGACATCAATGTCGAAGCTTCAATGTCAGCTGCTACAAACAGCAACGCCTTGCAGGTCTTCCCAGAAATCGAAGCTGACCTGCAGACAGCCATAGCCTCTCGCGTACTGACAAGTGATGATGCAAGTGACCCCACAATCCGCATCGATATTCGTCAAATTTCCCTGAACGGCAATCCGATGCTGGTTGGCTCCAACGATTTCAATGAAATCCAAGGGGTGGTGGATATTTCTGACCCAAATAACGATATCGGCGGTCAAAGCTTCCCAGTCAACATTGCAGCATATGCAGCAGACCAAGCCATACCAGAGGGATATGTGGTAATCGCCCCCTCACAGAGCGATTTTTATACAGCGATGATTAACGGCTTTGCAGATTCCGTTGTAGCAGAAGTCGAAAAGTTGAACCCAGCCACATCTGGCGGCAAGAATTAACTTTCACCTAATTTTTACACGAATGGTCGTCGCTGGTTGCGGCGACCACTTGCGTTTGTAAAGGCACCGTCCTCCCGGTTTCTTCGGTGGAAACGAGCAGACAGCTGCCCTATTGAGTTGAAAATTAAACAAAACTGCATCTATTTAGCTTTCAGCATATCAAGACTTAGAGTCTCTACTTGAGGGGTTCGGGGGGGTTACTTAAAGCTCGTCAGAAAGATCGTTGAGGCATATTATTCTTATGGATATCACCCTGATCAAGACATTTATCGAAGTCGCCAACACCGGCTCGTTCGTCGCGGCGCGGGGTCGGCTCTTCGTGACGCAATCTGCTATCAGCCTACGTATTCAACGTCTCGAGGACAGTCTGGGTCACCAACTGTTCACTCGGTCAAAGGCTGGGGCGGTACTCACAGCCGAGGGTCAGCAATTTGAACCCTATGCCCTGAGTCTTCTAAAAATCTGGGAAGAGTCCCGTCAAAAAATCTCCATTCCGGATGGCTACAAGAGAGCAATCAGTATCGGTGCACAATATTCACTCTGGCCAGGGTTAGGATTTCGCTGGCTGGATTCTCTCCAAACTGAAATGCCAGAATTGAGTATCCATGCAGAAGTAGGTTCGCCAGACCGTATCACACGTTTTCTGGTCGAGGGCATCGTGCAGGCAGCACTACTTTATACACCCCAACTGCGCCCCGGGTTGATCGTGGAACCGGCCTTGGATGATGAGTTGATCCTAGTGGCCTCTTATCCGGACGCAAGCTTGGAAAGGCTATTGGGATATGTGTCCGTAGATTGGGGGCCTGAGTTCACCCATGCGCTTGCGTTCGCGCTCCCCCATTTGATAGATTCTGGCCGCTCCATGGCGTTGGGGGCGCTTACAATGGAATATGTCGTCAACCGGTGTGCATCTGCATTTCTGCCCGCAAGGTCGGTAAAAAGATATCTGGACAATGGAAAGCTCCACCTTGTGGCAGATGCGCCACGATTTCCTTACCCGTCTTGGGTGGTCTTGCGGGCAGACTTAACTCCGGATCTTGCAGAGCTAGCCGGACGGACGTTGAAGGCCGTAGTGCAGGGTGCTGAAAAGGCTCAGGAATCGCTCTTGGGTGAACTGGATCTCATGGAAGGCTATGAACCTGTCCCCAAAGTTAATTTTAAAGACAAGAAATAGTCGCTTTATCTATAAACAATCCGAATTATCCTCATGTATCGGTGGGTGATAAATCCAAACCTAGCAGCAATGCTTTCGAACCAAATACGGTTCGGATCACTTCTATTGGGAAGGATTGTCCCATGAAAATGCTCACAAAAATTGCCACTGCCTCTGCACTGGCTCTGATCATTGCTAATCCTGCAATGGCACAAAGCACTGTGACAGGTGTCACCGGTCTGAACGATCAGATAGACGACGTCACTACTCAAGTTGAACGTGACCAACGAAACGGCAATGACGCAGACCGCTTTGGCCCGAATGGTGTCGCAGAAGGTTGGCGCGGCTCGTTCGCCCTAACTGCCTCGGGCACCTCCGGCAATACCGATAATGGGGAATTGGCTGGTGCGGGCCGTCTCACTTACGGAGTAGGTGATTGGAGCCACCTTATTGGGTTCGCGGTCGAATACGGCGAAGCAAACGGCACGAAGAACGAAGAAAAGTTCTTTGGCACCTACGAGGCCAGCCGTTACTTTACACCGGAATTCTACATGTTCGGGATTGGCCGCTTCCAGTATGATGGCCTGTTGACCAACAACACCGGGGCAATCCTGCCCGGCTCGGAAACCGATGCGTTCCTTGGCTTTGGTCCGGGCTACCGGGTGCTGAGCGAGCCGAACCAGACTTGGCGTGTTCAAGCAGGCCCTGGCGCGCGTTATTATAAAGACGCGACTGGCGTGTCTGACACTGAGGTTGGTTTCATCGTGTCCTCGCGTTATTTTTACGCGCTTACTGATACGGTTTCATTCACCAATGATACCGACGTACTTGGTTCTGACACAAACACGATTGTCTCGAACGATGCTGGTCTCAATTTTAAAGTATCGAACAACCTGTCTACACGCTTGAGCTACCGCACCGACTATAATACCGACCCGACAGCCGGTCTGAAATCTACAGACAACACTCTTGGCGTTTCGCTTGTGATGGGGTTCTAAATCAGACGAATTCCTTGGGTGGGATTTACCTCGCGCCGCCCAAGGGCAATCTGAACAGGGAATGGGGATACCATTCCCTGTTTCTGTCTGTGCGCTCGCCTTTGTTGATGACGTGGAACGCCAACCCATTCTTCATAAACTTACGCAATGCGTCATTTTCACGGCTTTGAAGATATACCCCACGTGGGCATTGACCTGCCCCGCCGATCAGATGCAGGTTGTTGACCAAGGATCAGGTCAGAGGCTGTATTGTCTGGCCCCGATAAGTTCTGGGGCGCCAGGCGCCGACAGGCGGCGCGCTTCATCCCATCGACGAAGACATCAACCGGATCATAGCCAAGCTGCGGGCTCGGGTCGAGCTTCCCTTCCGCGCACTCAAGCGCCAGTTCAGCTACATCAAGACCCGCTATCGGGGTCTGGCGAAGAACCGCGCGAGCTGTTCACGCTGTTCGCCCTTGGCAACCTGTTCCTCGTCCGACGAAAGCTGATGGCATAAGGTGGGCTCTGCCCAAAATCAGCCGTTGAGCGCGTCAGGGCTGCCAATTCTGGCATTCCCAGCGCGAAGTCAGGCCCCACCCGCAAAATCAAAGCCCGATTGATCCGAAGTCAGCGCAGCCGAAGCAGTAGATCAGACGCTCCCTAACACTACCTGAACTACGCCAACCCTCCTGTAAGGTTAAGAAATTGAAGTATTGCGTGCGCGAGAGATTGTTTCATTTGGATGTTCATCAAACTTCCGGGCGTACGCCTGAGAAAACCGACCCAAATGTGTAATCCCACATTCATAAGCTATTGTTGAAACTTGGTCTTGGGGATGCGGATCACACAGTCGACGATGTGCATACTCAATTCGAGTATCTGCAATCATTTGCCGTATTGTTATACCATACGTTTTTCTAAATGCTGTCTGAAGACTTCTCACTCCCATTCCAATATCTCTTGCAATTTCAGCTACACGCAGCGGTTCATGAAATTTTTCACGGATAAACGCCTCTACTAGCTTCGCTCTCTCGACGTCGCGAGAACTAGCAACTTGGGAATAATCCGAGATCGTTAAATGAAAAATAGCGTCTTTAACACACTCTTCAAGCAGGATTTCCATGCCCTCTAGATATCGTTCAGTAGGAACAACAGGAGACCCTGGACTCAACTCATCAGAAAGCAACTGCAAATATCGTACTAGACGATAGTTATGCGCATCACTAAAACGCAGTTCCATCCCATATGGAAGAATTTCAAGCAACTCTCCAGAAATTAAGCCTTCAGAGTCTCTATCTGAATAGAGATCTTTAGAAAACTGGAACACCAAACATTGACAAAATTCATCATTAAGCGGATCCACAACAGACCAGCGATCGCAAGGGCGACTTAAAAGGGCACTCTTCCCAGAGTTGGCCCAGACTTCTGAACCTGCAACCCGAATTCCAACACGCCCGTTGAGCGGGAGGAGAAGCGCACCTGTGTCGTGCACACTAATCTCTATTTCGTGGCCTGTAGAAAACAGCCTAGTCAAACGAAACCCAGATTTAGGAAGAGCTATTGACTCTTCGGTCAATTTTGTGCGGTCCGAAATAAATCTAAATTTCTTAGCCTTTCCGAACATGGGACTATCCCAAGCATTCGCAAGTGTATCAATAGTCGACGAAGTGTGAAAAAGTCCAGCCAAAATCATCTCCCATCAACGAACATAGGCAACTCAGGATCCAAGCCAATTCTCCGCAAGGCTTTGACTTAATTGAAAGATTGCCCTCTGCACAGATCAACAAGACATATTGTATTCTGAGTATAATGTAGTACACCTAACTGGAGAGTAAAGTGCGGAACTACAAGAAATAAAATTGAAAAGTAAAACATCTCCACTCTCCGTATTTCATATATATAATAACTTCAGGCTTCGATCGCCTTCCCCTATAAGGCCAAACTTGACACAATAAACTTCAAACTACACACCCTAGATAGTTTTATGAAGTTCGACATATAACGAACAGAATAGATAATATCGAGACGATATAGATAAAAAGGGATGCGAGAAAGGGTGCTCCCATAGCAATCGAGAAGGACACCAAAGACGTCAATGCAAGAAATGACAAAAGGTATTCCATCCCTAAACGCTATCCTTTCTTATTAATAACAGCCATATCAGATGAGAGGGATTTTAAAATTAGCCCTTCGACACCGATCATAGCTCCTTCTGATAAGGCCACCTCGAAATACTCTATATATGGATAGGGATATTCTTCCGTTAAGATTCCATGCGTCCAAAGGTCTGATGCACGCACCCACTCACATACCTTATATCTGATGCGTGGCTTTCGAATCGCTATCAAAATCTCTTGACTAGCGCTTACTATGACACTGCTATAAGGAATCTTAGATCCAATCGCGCCCATTGGAATAACTACTGGTCGATATTTCGCTGTCCAATCAGATAACAATTCAGTGAAAATTGAATTTTTCCTCGTATATTGGATAGGGCATAACTTTTCAGACAATGGAGCTAACACGTACTCACCAGCACAAAGTTTTTGAACTGACCGCGCACCTCTGTCTGAATCGATCATCACCTTAGAGCCTTGCGCAATCACGAGCGTGCTCCCTGAAAAAGAAAATCGCTCCCAAGGTTATTGAAGGTGTGGTGTTTCTCAACCGAAACTAGTGAACGATTGTGTTTTTTATGTCGCCTGATCAAGTTTGAAATAAACGACTGCTTCTGAATTACTAGACGTGCGCTATTCTGAAGCCCAGTCTCAGGTAAAAGTTCAGGGAAAAGGAGAGAGATTTCACTAATTTGCTCGGAAGATAGCGTTTTAAGAGTTTCGACTCCTAAGTATAAACTTTCTGTTATCGCACCATTGCTAAAAACAAGGGCATGACTGTCAAGCAGAATGTGATAGTACTCCACCTCAGTGAGAGATGTATCAATTTCCACTCCAGAATACTCAACTAGCTTTTTTGCAGGAACAAGAATTTCATTTTCACCAAACATATTTTTTGAAATTTGCGAAGATATGTAAATACGATGTTGCTGCGAAACATATAAATCTTTACCAGGCATTCCTTTACCAATAGTATCTTTCTTAATTGTTACAGGGTACAGGCTTGGGTTTCTTTTTAGAGTTTCTGCGTCGACCTTTGTTGAAGCAATCCATTCTAGTTTTTGGTACCCCGAATCCAACGTAAGAACGAAATCACCAACTTTTAAATTTTCAACCTCAACCTCACCTTCTAGTGTCTTAATGAACGTCCCCTTGGCAAAACAGACCATCGGATAGTCATCTTCCAAAGCGTTGCTTGTGCTTCGCGCGTTTACTTGGCTTATAAACTCAGTGATTTCAATTGATGCAATCTTATCAAGCGCATAATCTTCTCCACCAGGTCCGTCTGAGCCTTCGAACACTTTCTGAATGGCATTATCATGAAGACGAAATATTAGCTTCTTATCACTAGGGCCCACGCCTGGATTATCCGGATCGTCAACTAATCGCATCACCATAATTTGTGTTTGTAAAGTGGTACCGTCGGCATAGGTAATCAGTGCATCATAAGACCAATGATGCGATATATTGTAGGTCTCCCCATCGAACGCCACACCATCGTTGGTATGACTGGTGCCTGTTGATGTACTCCCAACGGAACCGTTCTCATCACCATCCCGATATATCACTCGACTATATGTAGGATCGCTTTGAAATTTGTATCCAATTAGGTTCTCTGGTGAGTTCGGCGCAAGTCCCCGGTCGGTAACCCAAGCCCACGAATGTTGCTGTGCCATTTAAACTACTCCAGAATCCATACCCGATTTTGCACTAATCTATTGATAAGGATCATCACTTGAGTTTTGGCAAGTAAGTAGGTTTTGTTTTACATGTTTCGGATAGCAATGTTCGCTCTGTGGATATTCACTCAATCAGTGGTTGTTGAAGAAGCTTTCAATTTTATGTTTCTTATTAAGTGATCTGTGTTTGGGCCAGCCACCTCAATGAAGCTGTGCTGTCGCTTCCCTCACGCACAACGCGCTCTTTACCCACAGCCCGCGTCATGCCCCTGCACCACGGCGGTCCGCCCGTTGAGACTACAAATTTGGATATTGACGCCCACCCGGCTGCCGACTGCCCCCTAAATCAATCCCGTCACAATCTCACGGTTTGACACCAGCAGCTCGCGCGCCACTTTGGCCGACTGCGCGGAGATGGTGTACTTGAGCTGAACCTCCTCGAGGTGGAACTGCCCAAACACGTCGCGGATCTCCGGCGTGTCGTTGATCGACAAAACAAATGCACCCTCTATCTCAGCCAGCGCTTCGCCCATCACCTCGAACTGCGACCGGTCGAACATGCCTTTGCCATAGTCGTTTTCACCGCCGAAGTAGGGTGGGGTCGAGATAGAACAGGGATTTGGGTCCGTCATAGCGACGGATCACATCAAGCCAGTCCAGGTTTTCAAAGACGACCGCTTCCAGCCGCGAGTGCGCGGCGTCCAGCAGCGGTTCGAGCTTGGACAGGCTGAAGCGTGCGTGGCCGTTGCTGACGCCAAACACACCACCAAGCTGGCCGCCGAATGCCAACCGCTGCAGGTAGATGAACCGTGCGGCCCGTTCCAGATCAGTCAGCGTGTCGGGCTGGCATTGCCGCAGGCGTTCGAACTCGCGGCGTGACGCCACCTGGAAACGCAGCATGTCCAGAAACTGCGGATAATGACGCTGCAGGATCCGGAACAGGTTGGTGATTTCGCCGTTCAGGTCGTTCATCACCTCCAGCTTGGGCCGCCATGCGCGCCGCAGGAACACACCACCCATGCCCACGAAGGGCTCGATGTAGGCAGCGTGCTCGATGCGGTCGATCCGCGCGATGATCTTTTGGTGCAGGGCCTTCTTTCCTCCAAGCCAAGGGGCAACAGGTGCGGCTGCAGAAACTCTCGTCATTGTCATGTTTTATGATTCCGGATTAGACGTGCCCCACTCTCGCGGGAGTCGGGCGACATAATCCTTCTCGGATGTCGGCGCAGCTGGTCTCCAAACTAGGCTGCGTGGTGGCGCATAGCGTCACCCCCGCCCGTGACGGGCGGGTTTTCTTCCGGCGACGGTCAGCCACCGGTCAAATCTTTTGAAGGCCCACAGGCTGTGGATCAGGGCTTACGCATACCCCGCATCATGCCGTAGCACCACGGCGGTCCCTGCCCGCCCGACGGCAGCAGGGTTCTGCTGGAGCGCTGCAACCGCTATCGCAAAAAAGTCTTCGTGTTTTGAGAAAGTTGAGGTAAGTTCACCTAAGATAAGTTGAAAATACCGTCTTTTTGGTTTTAATTAGTTATTCTTGGAGACATCACATGAAAATTCTTGGACTATCGATTGCCGCAGTGTGCCTTGCTGGCACCGGAGCAAATGCCCAGAATATATCCTACGAAATCTATGGCGGCGTCGCACTCGAAGATAGTTCTGGCCTGAATTACGGTGGCACAAACTTTGCGATGGACCATGGAAGTACTTTTGGTGTCGGTGCCTATCTGGATCCTATACGTGGCTTCGAGTTCGGGCTTGATATCATGGTGACCGACCGTCGTTACGACGGCTTCGTCAGCGGCGTTGAAACAGCTTCTCTTATGGTGAATGCGCGCTACCCCTTTGCAATTAGCAGCACGATCGAGGGCTATGTCGGTCTTGGCTTGGGTGTTGTAGATGTCAAATATGATGGCAACACGGCATTTCCCGCTTTCTCAGGAAGTGATGCTGTCGCAGGTGGTCAAATCAGCCTTGGTGCAAGTTACGCCCTACCAAGAGGTCAGATATTCACCGAGCTGAAGTACCAAGAAGCATTTAAGGACGCGACAATCGTTGGCGCTGATGTCGGGTACAACAGCACATCCTTTCTCGTAGGGTACCGTTTCTAATCCGCTTCACTCAAAAGAAGTCTTGCAGTTCGATTACTGGCTGCCTTGCAACTGGATATTCCAGATACTTCAGCGAAGTTCATGTTGGCCTTGGCACTATGTAACGATCTCCGACGTGGGACGCTGCAATGATCATTGCTGGTGGCAAACGATGTATGTGCTGATGGCTTCCGCACAGCCCGTATCATGGTCCGCGCCACGGCGGTCCCTGCCCCGTCCGACTGCGTCCGGCACCAGACTGCAAAAGCAACTGTAGTGACCCTGCTCATCACGTCATCAGCCAGATCACCAATGCGACCAAAACCAATATGATCAGAGTCAAAACATCGTTTGTGGCGAATGTCATGCTATCAATGCCCTTCGTGCTTTGCCTCCATGTGTGGCAAATTGGCTGTTTGCCCAGAAATCCGCTGCAATAGGCTTTCCATGAAACTGAGCGCGACAGTGCTGCAACCACGGCAACTGCCACACGGGCATCACGATCAGCGACGACGCGTGTCACGTAGCCAGCCCCTTCATGCAGCATTCGCAATTGCCTGGACGGCGCATGGCCAAGCCGGGCACTACGCGGCCCTCGATCAAATTTTTGAAAGCCCACCTGCTGTGGATCAGGGCTCACCCACACCCCGCGTCATGCCCCCGCACAACGGCGGTCCCTGCCCTCCCTACATCATCGGGCGTCAGCGGATCGGGCAATGCTTCGGCCAGCCGCTCGATGGCGCCGGTGTAGTCGGGCCCACAAAAGGCCGCGTCACTGGTGCCGATGGCGCAGCTGGTCACGCCAATCAGGGGCAGCATCAGTATCCTTGACAGCATCGGAGATGTCCTTTGATCGTTGCAGGGTGTCTTCACGCTGGTCGCGCGCACGGTCCTCACCGCCCTGCCGGTAGTCCAGCAGCACAATCACCAGCAGCACGGCAACGGCGGCAACCGCGCGCCTCATTCCGCCAGCCGCGCCAGCCGCGCCAGCCGCTTCCGAAACAGGTAGACCAGCGCCACGCCGGTCACCACGAAGCCCGCCACGACGATGTACTGGGCCACTGGGTCAAGCCCGCCGACGCCGGTGACCACGCCGCCCGAGGCCGCAACTGCGCCGCCCAGACCTGCCAGCGTCGCCTTAGCCTGCCCGTCTTTCGCAACGGTGTCAGCCTCGCGGGGCTCTTCGGGTGCAAACTTTGGCGTGGCGCGCCGCCTGGCAAAGGGCTTGCCCCAACTTGCACGCATGGGCCGTGCGTCGACGTGCACAAAGTTCTGCTTCGGATAGGTTCCGATGCCTTTGAAGCCGACAGACAAAGCCGCCGCGATATAGGTGTCGGGGTCGTGGTTATCCATCCGCACATCAAAGGCGATCCCCTCCATGTGCTTGCTGGCCCTGGCCCCGCCCACAGCGCGGTTGTGCTCCGGGCTGCGATAGGCACTGTTGACGATCATCGGCGCGCCCAGCTTGCTGCGCAGCGCTTGCAGCTTGTCCATCGCCTCCGGCACGACCATCAGCCGCCCCGTGCCACGGCAGGCGATTTCCTGAGGGCTGAAGTCCGGCCAGCGCCAATCCGACACGGGATAGTCGCGCCAGTGTTTGTAAAGTTTGGTCATGGTGTCTCCAATACAAAAAAGCCCCGCTGGCGGGGCATGGTGGTCAGATTGCGGGGTGGTTGACCTGCTAGGGCCGGTTGTCGCGGCTCAGGATCTGCTTCACGTCCGTGCGGATTTCGCCGAGCATGTCGTTTGTTTCCTTGCGGGCGCTGGCAGCAACTTCCAGATCCTCCTTGCGCTGCGTCCAGAGCCGCCGGATCTCGCGCTCGTTGCCGATCGCCTTGGCCTCGAGCCGGACCATCCACAGAAGAAAGGCAAAGACCGCAGCAAGGGCCGCCCAGAAGTCGCGTATCAAATCATAAACGGTCATGGATCAGGCCCAGTGCGTGTCGTCGGTGATGTCGTCGGGGATCGGGTCCGTAGCCTCGAGCGTATCGGAGGCCGCGCGGATCGCCGCCACCTGCGCCCAGAGCGCCGCGCCCGCCGTCCATGCGTCCAGCTCGCCTGCCGTCCATTGGGACCGGCCCTTTTCGGCAAGGATGGCGGCCTGCGCTGTCAGGTTGCGCTGCTTCCATTCGGGACAGATCGCAAGAATGCGGCGCGCGGCCTCGGCCTTGATCGCGGCACATTTCTGCGACAAGACGACTGCGGGAGCGGGCACAGGTGCCTCCCCTGATGTGTAACCAAGCTGCGCAATCTGGTCCTGCGTCGCGACAAAGTACCCCTTGTACGAGACGCCATCGTAAGCGTGGTGGCCCGATTGCTGTGGAACACCTGCTTTGGTTTCGGCTGATTCAGTTTCGTCGCTCATAGCCATGCCTCAAAAATTATGTCCCAGTTTGCCGTGGTCATGCCTGCGATAGCGCCTCCACCGGCTGGAGGTATAAAGATAGATGATCCAACTTGTACTATGCTGGTTGCGTTAACGTAACTAGTGTTGCCTCTAGCACCACTGCCTTCGGAAGTGCTTGTAATGTCAATGCGGTCTCCTACAGAATACCCTTGACTGGGAGTAGTACACTCTAGCATCACTCGCCAACGTGATGGGGTTTGACCTAACCCGTGAAGGGCAGATATCGGGTTACTGGCATTCCACGGAGTTTGGCTGGTGTAATCCGCCGCTCGGAACGTGTGGATAGCGAGTTTAAGTTGTGCAGGGGTGATGTAGGCGTAGTCTGTTACAACGCCGCCTTCCCACTCTGCGTCGGTATTGATCAGGTCCGCGAAGTTCAGCAGAGCGACGTCCCCAAGCCCTTGAACGCTCCGCGCCTCGGCGTCGGTTTCACTTTCGAGAACCGCGCGGCCCGTTGTGCCGGTGTCGAGGAACCCCAGCCCGTCCTCTGCCCCGTTGACCTGAAGCACCGTGCCCGCTTTGCCGGTCAGCTCCGGCAGATCGCCCGCCATGGCGATGGCGGTGATCTCGGTCACCTTGGTGCCGATCCAGGTGACCACGGCGTCCATATAGGCCACCAGCGTGGCAAAGAAGGTTACATTGGCCTCGGCCCGTGCCTTGAAGGTCGCGGGCTCGCTGCGCAAGGCGGGCGGTGGCACTGTTGGGGGCACTGGTGCTGGCATCAGACTATTCCTTGTACTTCGATTGAGATGATGGCGTGATCCGCGCCGGTGTAGAGCGTCCGGTAGCCACGATAGAACCCGTAGTTTGTCGCCGCATATTCGTTGGTTTCGCTGGCAATCCAGACCACAGGTGTCCCGCCGCGCAGACCCTTGAGAATCCGCGTCACAGCTGCCACGCTGTTGCGCTTGACCACAACGTCGAAGTCCATAAGCCGCGTGGCCTCGCGCTTCATCGTCTCGAGATTGCCAAAGTCGTCGGTCTGCACAAAGCTGAAGTCGAGACCCGAGGCCGCAATCCCGTCCTGCGGTGTGATCCCCAGCTCGGAGACATAGCCCTGCACGATCTGGCCCACCGCAACCTCCGGCCCCGTCGCCGTCACCACGATACGCGGCGTGCCAAGCACCGGCAGGTCGGTCAGCACGAACTCTTCCAGCGGGCGGAACGGTTCGACAAAATAAGCCAGCCAGTCGGTTACGGCGCTTTCGTCGTTCATCTCCACCGTGCGGTCATAGATCAGGTCCGGATCGGCATAGACCCGTACCCGCACGGTGTCGGCAACAATCCCGTATCCGGCAAGGCCACCGATAAACACGCCCGGTGTCACTTCAAACTCGATCGAGCCCGCCTGCACCGCAGGCTGTGACGGCTTTCGATCAAAGACCCGCCAGCGGTTCGTGGCCCCGATGATCTGCCAGTAGACAGGGTCGGGATTGTCCACCAGCGGATCCGCAAGCGCCGCCACCTCTAGGTCGGGATCGTTGCCGGTGTTGTCATCGAGCAGCGACCGGTAAACCGCGTGCGTGACCAGACTGATGGCAAACTCCCCCCGCGCGTAGGTCGTGAGTGCGGACCAGACCGCATGGTCATCCTCGGCCACATTGGTGGCTGTCAGGGTCAGCCCGGTGACCGGCACCGGCAGGATGATTTTCATGTGCCGGGCTCCAGTTCGGCACGGCGTGCCTGATTAAAGAGCCGGTTGGTCAGCCGCGCGTTGCTCTGGTCGCCCTCGCGGATCGCGCGCACCACCTCGCGCAGCAGCGTGGTGACATCATCCCCCGCAGCGGTCCGGATGTCCTCGAGGCTGGCGCGATACCCACCTGCGGTTTGCGCATAAATCTGGTCCGCTTTGGTTTTGAACAGCGTGTTGTTGGCAAGACTGGCACTCAGGGCATCCGAGGCGGCCGTAATGTCGGCAAAGGCCGGTGACAGTTTGATCAGCGCTGCCACCAGCTCGCTGTCGCCCAGACTGTCGGCCTCATCCACCAACGCCCGGAAGGCCGCGCGGCTGGCGGGCAGTGCGTTGATCCCGAGATCCGACAGCTGCTCCGTCAACCGCTGCGTCGCCTTGGCCGTGCGTTCCTGTGCGGTGTAGAACTCCTGGTAATAGGCGCCGGTGATAGTGCCGAAGTCCTGCAAGCTGCCGAAGAGATCGACAAAGCTGCTGGCGGCATCGCCGCCCACCAGTGACAGATCATAAAGCTGCAGCCCCAGCGCATCCATCATCGGATTGACCGCCTGCAGGCTGCTGACGATCCGCTGCAGCGCATCAAACGACCCCTCGCCCACACGCTTCAGCGCCTCGAACTTCTCGTTCACATGGCTGATCGTTTCGGTGGTGGTCCGGTTGAAGAGCTTGCCGAACAGCCCCGACAGCGCAGTGCCACCAAAGATGTTGGACGTGGTGGTGATGATCTCGTCAAAGCTGCCCACCATCGCGTCCGCAAAGACATCCGACAGCCGCCCCATCTCTTCGGTGATGGCCGTCCGGATCTCCTCTTCGGTCTTGCCCTTGGTCGAGATCTTGAACCGGAAGCTGGCGAGATCGATGTTGTCTGCATCAAAGCCGATGAAGCTGCCCATATCCATGACGCTTTTGGCAATGTCCCCGATCGCCGCCTGCAAGGGCGCTGCCACATCATCCGCTGCTTCTTTGTAGGAGGTGCTGACCTTCTTGCTCAGCCCCCAGTACTTTTTGGTCTCGATGGTTTTGAAGGTCTCGACCAGCGCATCCATGCCATCCACGGTGATCCGCAGGCCTGCATCCAGTTCCGTCACCTTCTTTTTGAAGAAGGAGAAGACGGCTGCCACCGCCAGAACCGGTGCGGCAATGGCCCCGATCGCACCCGCAATGGCGGTGCCGGTGCCGGTTGCAAAGGCCGTGCCCACCTGCGCGCCGATGCTGCCGAACATACCGCCGACACCGCTGCTGAACAGCGAACCGACCGAGTTCATAAATCCGCCTGTCAGCGCGCTGCCAAGACCGCCCAAGCCGCCCAGCAGGCCACCGCCACCACCGGCCCCGCCAAACATGCCGCCAACCTGTCCCACACCGGGAACGCCCGCAGCTGCAGCACCTGCGCCGCCGCCCGTCATCCCCATCGACAGCATGATGCGGTTGCGGGCCGCAAGGCTGATCATCTGTGACAGCATCTGCTGGAAGCCGCCCAGAATGGAGCCGACAAAGCCCTTAAAATCCTTGAAGCCCCGCGCCATAAAGTCGCCAAAGGCATCGGCCACGCCGCCGATCGCGGTGACCAGCGGGCGCTGCATTTCTTCGCGCAGGCGTTTGGCTTCTTTCTCCGCCTCCGTCAGGGCTTTCGAGGCCTTGTCGATCCCCTTGCCCGCCTTGCCGCCAGCCGCAGCGGTCTCATCCAGAACTTCATTCAGATCCCGACCGGCATCCGACGTGCGCTCTGCCTCTGCGCGCGCCGCCGCCACGCTGTCGGTCAGCACCCCCACCGAGGCCAGCGGGGCCACAACGCCTGCTTTCAACGCCTCGCCCACACCAGACGCCAGTTCTCCGGTTGCACGCAGCTCGCCCGACATCTCGCGCATTGCACCGGTCGCCATACCGACATCGATGTATTGCGTGTTGAACGCGTCGCTGAACGCAGCACCGGCCTGGCCTGCGATGTCCACGGCATCGCCGACCTCGACCTTCCACGCCGAAAGGTCCGGCGGGGCAATGGCTGTGCCTCCAAATTTGGTGATGATCGCGTTCAGGGGCTCCAGAACACCGCCAATGCCGTTGCCGATCATTGTGATCAGCCCGTTGATCGCCTCCGCGCCGATCCGCTTGAAGGCCGCAGGCAGCGCATTCCACGCTGTGGTCACCGCCTTGAACGCCCCGACAAAAGCACCGATGATCTTGTTGTTGGTTTCAAGCGTAAATTCCACGATGCCTGCAAGCGCATCGACGGCGTCCGCCTTGGTCCGCAGCCAGCCCGCCTCCATCTGGAAACCAGCCGCATCAAAGGCCAGAACAATCCGGCTCCAGACTTCTGCCGCCACATCCTTCAGCAGGTTCATCGCCACACCAAAGCCGCCGACCGAGCCGGAAAGATCGATAAACTTGCCGACCAGAACACCCGCTGCCACCACAACCGCCCCGATGCCCGAGGAGAGCAGCGCACCGCGCAATGCGACCAAAGCCCCGCCGAGCGAGAAGGTCGCCACTTTGGCCAGCACCAGAGCGCCGACATAGCGCACTCCGAAGGCGGTAACTGCGACAGTCACCACACCGGCCAACGTGCCGAGGTTCTGCGTAAACCCGTCGATCATCGCCCGCAGCAACCCGCCCTCTTTCAGGCTGTCGGTCATCGCCTGCGCCATTGCACCAAGTGATGGCACAAGGGCAATCGCCAGCTGCTGGCCTGCGTATTGCGAGATCAGGCCAAGCCGCCCGATCTGATCGTTTGCCGTCTCGATCGCACCCGCATCGACCTTGCTGACCTCGAGCCCGTAAGCCCTGATGTCGGCCCGCGCGTCGCGGATCGCATCGCCGCCCTGCAGTACCAGCAGCGCCATTTCCCGGTTGCGCACGCCCAGATCGCGCAGGATCGCCGTGGTTTTGCCCGAGGACAGCCCCAGCGCCTTGACCCTGTCGGCAATCACCGCCAGCTTTTCGTCGGCATCAATGCCTTGCAGATCCGCCAGCTCCAGCCCCAAAGCCTCCAGCGCGCGCTTGCCGTTGCCCGAGGTGCCGACACTGGCCAGCTCGCGGTTCATGGTCTGGATGTCGTTGGTGAGCCCAGACAGGCTCACCCCCGCCTCGCCTGCCGACAGCTCAAGTGCCCGAAAGCCCCCGATCGAGCTGTCCAGACGCCGCGCCGCTTTGGCCGCCGCATCGATCTGGTTGGCCCCCGCCAGCGCCGCCGTCGCCAAAGCCGCGCCGAAGGCCGCCGCCGCACCGGCGACAGCGGCAAACTGCAGCTTCATCTTACTCAGTGCGCGGTCCGCCTCGCTGGCCCCCTTGCTGAACTTCGCACTGTCAAGGCCAAGGTTGACGCGCAGCGCGCCGATCACCGATTGCGACATCTATGTCTTCCTTCCTGCCATTGCGATGAAGAACGCGCGCACCTGCGCTTGTGCCACTTCATCTGGCACCGCAGATTTGCTCTTGGTTTTGGAGTATTTCGGGAGCTTTTTCGGGGCGTGGAAGGCAAGTGCCACAAGCCCCGCCATCTCGAAGTTGCGCGCCCGCGCCAGCTCGTGCTCGTTTTCCATTCTGGCGACTGCAGCGTGCAGGATCGTGATGATCTCGCGCGGGGTCAGCCGCCAGAACCGCTCGTAGTCCTGACCCGCCTCAAGCCAGCTGGCCTGAAGCGCATCAATCAGGTCGCGGGCTTTGCCTTCGGGCGGGGCTTGCCCCCCGCTGGCGCGTTTCCCGGGGCGCTTCCCTGTCCCGAAGCGGCCTCGGGGAAGGCTGCTTGGGCCGCCTGCGTGATCAGATCCACCGCTTGCGCAAAGCCCACATCCGAGATCAGCTCGCCTGCATCCTCAAGCGTGTGCTGATCGGGGCCGACACCGGCCCAGAAGATCCGACGCAGACGGGTAAAGTCGGGCACATCGCGCCCTTCCATCGCCCGCAGCGCATCGACAAAGTTCTCGCTGAAGGTCTCTTCATAGGCCAGCATGGCGTTGACCGAGAAGCGCATCCGGAAGCTTGTGCCATCGACCTCGAAGGGAATTGCCCCGCGCCGCGCGCTCATGGGACTAGCCGAGACCGTATCGCCGCTGGTGTCGACATAGGCGGCTTCGGTGGAGGACGAGATCACCAGCTTCATACTGTCGCCCACCATGCAGTCGTTGAAGTCGGCAAAGAACACTTCTGTTTCGTCGCCCCCGACGCCCAGATTGTCCGGCAGCTGCGAGGTGGTTTTGACCGGATAGCCCAGCAGCGTGTTGCTCTGGTCGATCGAGGGAAACAGATAGGAGCCGTGGTTGGGCTCGCGCAGGCTGGCAAGGAAGTTGCGCGTCGAAGCCCGCATGATCCAGCCGCAAGAGATCATCGCCACATTGGCATCCTGCACTTTCGACACCATCTGGCGCAGTGCAGCCTCGACCGCCGCCGCCGTCTTGGCCACCGCCGTTTGCGTGTGCCCCGCCAGCACCCAGCCGCCCAGACCTTTGGGCGTATCTGCCGTCCCGTCACCGCGCAGGAACGCCAGATCCTTGCGCAAGCCCATCACGTCCAGCATGTCGTCGCGCACCAGCTGCATCACCGCCGCCCCGCTGTGACGCAAGAGCGCATTGCCCACCGGCACCAGCGTGCGCAGGGTCTTGAAGCTCTGGTCCACCTTGTCAAAGGTCGGCTCGCTCTCTTCGGTGACGTGGTTTTCTGCCCCGTAGTTGGCCGTCGCACTGGTGGCCTGACGGGCATTGCGCACTTCACCTGCAGGCATGTCGATGATCCGCGCGCCGGAGTTGATCACAGTGACACGCGGGCGCAGCAGCTCGATGACCTCGGCGGCCTGCGCCTGCGGGATGGTCACCCCGCCCGCGCTGTCGCTGGCCCCCGACAGGGCCGCCGACATGCCGCTGTGCCCGTCCTTGTCGAGCCGTGCAACAGCGCGGTCCTTGTCGCCTTTGCTGTTGGCCAGCGCATGCACCATGAAGGCAAAGCCGATCCCCTTGTCCGTGAGTGCGAAGCAGAGGGGCGTGTTGTCCGCAAAGTCATCATCGATGGGAAGCGCATCGAATTGGAATTTGCTGACGCGAAAGCCGTTCAATCTCTGGACAACGTGAAATGGTGAAGCGTAACTTGCCGCCCTATGTCTACAAGATGGGCCGCATGGGCTATCTCTACTACCGACGCGACGGCGTTTCGCATCGTATGCCAGACGACCCCGCCAGCGCCGAGTTTGCACAAGAATACGCCCGCTTACGTAGTGGACGCGCCGTTCCGAAAGCAAAGCGCAACATCAAGAAGCTGATTGCAAGCTATATGGCGTCCGAAAAGTGGCGGGGGAAAAAGCTGAACACGCAGAAAAGCTATCGCCAATCGTTCCGGTATCTCGAAGAAAAGATCGGGCCATTCGATCCGGCAAGCATCAAGCCGCACAACGTATACGACATGCGTGACAGTATGGCAGACAAGCCGACCACATCAAAGCGACGGGTCAGCGCTCTTTCGGTACTGATGCAACATGCAGTGCAAATCGGGTGGATAGATCGCAACCCAATTCACAAGTTTGAACACTTGAAAACCAAGAAGGCGCCACGCAAGCCTTGGCCGCAAGATTTAATCGACGCAGCGCGCGCCAAAGCACCGCCAGACACGCGCCTGCTGTTCGAGATGATGTTAGGCACCGGGCAGCGGATTAGCGACGTACTGGCCATGCAATGGGACCAAATCGAAGATGATGGGATATGGGTCAGCCAAGGAAAGACGGGTGCTCGCCTCTACGTTCCCTTCACCGCACGGCTCTTGGATATGCTGTCAGGGATACCCCGTCGCGGCCTGCACATCATCACCCTGCCCGACGGTCGCCCCATGAAGTACAACAGCGCCTATAACCGCATGATGGAACTTCGCAGGGAAATTGGTGCTGAGGAGTATGACAACCATGCCCTGCGCCACTCCGCGGCATCCGAAATCGCCGCCCTGCCCGGTATGACTGAAGAACATGTCAAAGCACTGACGGGCCACACCTCATCGAACATGGTTCGACTGTATTCAGGCCCAGCAGGTCAGAAGGCGCGCGCAACCGAAGCCCAAAAAGCGAGGAAGTAAGGTTTGGAACGGACCGTAAACGAAAGGTGAATGTTAGAACCGTCCTTTACCACCTGAACTGCAAGGCTTGCAATATATTGATAGTAAACAATAAAGTATGCTCCTAAAGATACTTCAAAAACATTTCTTTGGTCAGCGTCGTGCCCTTGCGCAGACTCAAAAGCTCGAGCATCTGATATTCCTTGCCCGTCAGATGGACCGATTTATTGTCGACGCTGACAGTTTTCGCATCCAGATTTACCGAAATAAGCCCGGTTTCGATAACCGACTGCGAATGCCCCTTGGAACGGCGGATGATGGCATGAATGCGCGCCACCAGTTCTTCGCGGTGGAAAGGCTTGGTCAGGTAATCATCTGCACCAAACCCGAATCCCTTAATCTTGTTTTCGGTGTCGTCCGCACCCGACAGGATGAGAATTGGCGTTTCAATCCGTGCCAGACGCAATTGGCGCAACACTTCGTGGCCGTTCATGTCAGGCAGATCGAGATCAAGAAGGATCAGATCGTAATCATAGAGCTTTGCAAGATCGATCCCCTCTTCCCCAAGATCCGTCGCATAGACGTTCAGGTTGGCATGGGTCAGCATCAGTTCGATACTTTTCGAGGTCGTGGGATCGTCTTCAACAAGCAAAACGCGCATTACAATCTCCGCATCACGTCACTAAAATATCAGTCATCTCACTCTGGGCAAAAAAGGTTAATCACCCGTTACCATACGTAACTGTAAACTGAGCAACTTTAGGTTGTCATTAATTAATCTGTCACAAACCAGACTTGGGCGTACGGAAACGCTGTAAAGCTGTCGCTTTCAACGCTTCCTCGCCATGCAGGCTGACGGCACGCACCCACTGCTCGAATTCTTCGGCGCTGATGCAATACCGTTCCAGTGCGGCGTCCTGCCCGATCAGACCGTAAAGGACACCGCGCACCACAGCTGCCTTGCGCGACGCCACCCAGCGGCGCGTCCTGGAATCGGGCAGATCGGCCTGCGTCATCACAGTTCCGTCCAGCAACGTGACCGCCCTTGGACCATAGACTTTTTTCAGATACATGACTGTCTCGTGTTGCGCCTTCATCGGGGCAACCTGAGTGTTTCGTACTTAAGGTTAGGTGAAACCGCCCCTTGAGAGTAATTAGGATTTTCCTATATATTGCCTGACCTTCCCGGAGTTTGTCATGCCACTAGATACTGCACACCCGCTGAATTCGCTGGGTTTTGCCAAATCGCCCGCCGAGACCCGAGTCGTTGTTGCCATGTCCGGCGGCGTCGACAGTTCGGTTGTGGCCGCACAACTGGCCGAAGAAGGCTATGACGTGGTGGGTGTGACATTGCAGCTTTATGATCACGGGGCGGCGCTGGCCAAAAAGGGGGCGTGCTGTGCAGGCCGTGACATCCACGATGCGCGCCGCGTGGCCGAGGAAATGGGTTTCCCCCACTATGTTCTCGACTATGAAAACGTGTTCAAGGACGCGGTGATCGACGAATTCGCCGACAGCTATCTGGGCGGCGCCACACCTGTGCCCTGCATCCGCTGCAACGAACGGGTAAAGTTCAAGGACTTGCTGGAGACAGCCAAGGATCTGGAAGCCGATTGCATGGCCACCGGCCACTATATCCAACGCAAGATGGGTGACGGCGGGGCCGAGCTGCATTGCGCCACCGATGCCGCCCGCGATCAAAGCTATTTCCTGTTCTCGACCACAGCACAGCAACTGGATTACCTGCGCTTTCCATTGGGCCATTTGCCGTCCAAGGACGCCACCCGTGCGCTGGCCGCAAAATACGGACTTAGCGTCGCGGACAAACCCGACAGTCAGGACATCTGCTTTGTCCCCAACGGAGATTATGCCAGCGTTATTCGCAAGTTGCGCCCCGAAGCTGCGGCTCCGGGCAAGATTGTAGATATGGATGGAAAGGTTCTGGGCAACCACGACGGTGTGATTAACTATACCATCGGTCAACGGCGTGGTCTGGGCATCGGTGGCTTGGCCGATCCGCTGTATGTGGTCAAACTGGATGCAGACACCGCCCGCGTGGTTGTCGGCCCCAAAGAGATGCTGGCCACCCGCACCGTTCCCGTGCGCGAAATCAACTGGTTGGGCGACGAACCGATGATGTCGCGCAGCGAATGGCCGATCGCGGTTCGGGTCCGGTCAACACGCCCCCCCACCGACGCGGTGCTGCGTCCGATCTCGGCCACCGAGGCGACCGTGGAACTGACCCTGCCCGAAGAAGGCGTAAGCCCCGGACAGGCCTGTGTGTTCTATGATCGCGACAGCAGCCGCATTTTTGGTGGCGGCTGGATTCACAAGGGTTAACAACCGCTAAAGCCGTGCCAGCACCGCGCGGGCTGCACGTAGACCGGGGTCTTCTCCGTCGCGGCCAAGCAGCTTCATTGTGGTGTGCATTGCGGCACGTTGCGGGGCGGGGTCTTGCAGCAAATCCAGCACACCCTCTGCGATCAGGTCCGACCGACACCGCCCCCCGATATACTCGGGTACGGTGCGGGTTTCCGAAACGATATTAATCAAGTTGGCGGTATCTATTTGCATCATTCGCTGCACGATCTGGCGGCTGAGCCAGTTCATGTCATAGGCACTGACCATCGGCGTATCGGCTGCGGCAAGTTCCAGCGCCACGGTGCCAGAGGCTGCTAGGGCCGCATCAGCAGCGGCAAAAGCCACGCGTTTGGCAGATGCTGCGGTTTCCACGTCCAGCCCGCGCGGGTCCAGAACCTTGGGCACCAGCGGCCAGTCGGCCACTGCGGCGGTCACCATTTCTGCCACGGACGCGGCCGCGGGCACAACGACGCGCAAATCCGGATATACGGCCAGAACAGGCCGCAAAGCCGCCCCAAGACGCGGAGCAAGGCGCGAAACCTCGCCCCTGCGCGATCCGGGCAGGACCAGCAACAGCGGCTCTGCTGCTTCCATCCCGTATTGCACACGAAAATTCGCAACATCCTGCGCCGAAGGCTGCGGTTCGGACACCACGGGGTGCCCGACAAAGTCGCAGTCCATTCCGGCGGCTTCCATATAGGGTGGCTCGAACGGGAACAGCGCCAAAACGTGATCGATAACCTCGGCCATGTGTCCGGCGCGTTTGGGCCGCCAAGCCCAAACCGTCGGGGCTACATAATGCACCGTGCGCACAGTGCTGGACGCCTTAACCAGTCGCGCCACGCGCAGGCAGAAATCGGGGCTGTCGATGGTGATCACCACATCGGGTGCCGTATCGATCACCGCCTTGGCTGTCTGCGCGATGCGGCGTTTCAAGTGGCGGTACTTGGGCAGCACTTCCATGATGCCCATAATGCTCAACTCGGACATATCAAAGCGGCTGGCCAGCCCGTGGGCCTGCATTTCGGCGCCGCCAACACCGTCGAATGTCACATCCGGCACCAATGTTCGCAGCCCTGCCATCAGCGCGCCACCCAGCTTGTCGCCCGATGGTTCGCCCGCAATGATAAACACCCGCATCAGTCGCCCGTCCGCGCCCAAAGGACGATGCCATGCCGATCAGCCAGCGCCACACACGCGGCATGGTCCAGCACCAGCACGTCGCCTGCATCTATAACAATACCGGCAAAGCCTGCCTTAGCCGCGGCGGCCACCGTGTCGGGACCGATTGTCGGCAGGTCAATGCGCCGCTCTTGTTTCGGCTTGGGGGCTTTGAACAGGATTGCGCGGGCGTCTTTCGAGGTGCCTCCCATGCGCGCAATCAACGCGTCGGTGCCTGCGGCGTCTTCCATGCCGATCACCTTGCCGCCTGCCACCACACAAGCCTGACCAATGTCACGCGCGCCCTCGCTGGCGATGTGGGCGGCCCCGACTTCGGCGTCGCGTCGCATCCTGGCGTCTGGCCACGCGTCGCCATAAACACCGCCAGTGGCCAACAGCGACGGCACAAGGTCTTCGACCCCGCGCACGGCAAAGCCTGTCTTTTCAAAGATATCCAACACAATGCGTAATGCGCCATCGTCGCCCTGCTTCAACGCCTGCTGGAACAGCGGCACCAACGGGGCCGTTTCGGCGTCCAGCGCGTCAGGGTCCAGCACTGGTCGCGCGATCCCGCCGACAAAGCACACATCCGTGACGCCGCGCGCACCCAGATCAACCAGCAAAGACCCCAATGTTTCCAACCGGAATGTCAGATCAGGCACCAACCTGTCTGGTGCATTGCCCTGCAACACACAGATCAGCGGCGGGCTGTCCTGCGCATCGGCAACCACCTTGGGCATCTGCCCCGTTCCCACAATCAGCGCCAGCATCGCGGTCTCACTTTGGCGTCAGAAAGGATCGGTCGGATTCACCCAAGATGAAATCGACGATCTGTTTGACATAATCGCTGTCGGTTTCGGTGCCCAAACGTTCGGCGCGGTCGTGAAAGGTGCCGTCGCCCTGTGCCAGCATCTGGAAGGCGGCGCGCAATGCTGTGATGTCGGCACGCTTCACGCCGCGGCGTTTCAGCCCGACCAGATTAAGCCCGTCCAGATCACCGCGCGGTGCCTGTACCAGACCGTAGGGAATGACATCGTTGGTCACCATCGTGACCGCGCCGATGATCGCACCTTGCCCGATGCGCACGAACTGGTGGATGCCGGACAGACCACCGATAATCACATCATCCTCAAGCACACAGTGACCGGCCACAGCGGCATTGTTGACCACAATAACGCGGTTTCCCACGCGGGCGTCATGCGCAATGTGACAGCCCGCCATGAACAACCCGTCGTCGCCCACACGGGTCACGCCGCCACCACCTTCGGTGCCACAGTTCATGGTTACATGCTCGCGGATGCGGTTGCGTTTACCGATTTCGAGGGCCGAGCTTTCGCCTTTGAATTTCAGATCCTGTGGGATCTCGCCGATCACCGCAAAAGAGAAGATCACCGTGCCCTCGCCGACAGTAGTGCGCCCTGTCACCACCACATGGCTTTTCAATTCCACGTTCGGTCCCAACACAACCTCGGGACCGATCAGACAGAACGGCCCAACCGTGACGCTTGGGTCGATTTGCGCGCCGTCCTCGACGACAGCAGAGGGGTGGATGCCACTCATACTGCGACATCCTTGGGCAGATCCATCATCGCGGTAAACGAAGCTTCGCAGGCCATTTCGCCCTCGACTTCCGCCACGCCCGAGAATTTCCAGACCTTGCCGCCAGGCTTGCCGCGAAGGGTTTCCAGCTTAAGCTCCAACACGTCGCCGGGAATGACCATGCGGCGGAATTTGCAGCTGTCGATTGCCATGAAATAAACCAGCATATCACGGTCGGCCATGTTCAGCGCGGTGCCCACCATTACGGCGGCCGTCTGGGCCATCGCCTCGACGATGGTCACGCCCGGCATAATCGGTTTACCCGGAAAATGGCCCTGAAAATGCGGCTCGTTCATCGTCACGTTCTTGATGCCGCGTGCCGTCTGATAGCCGTCGATATCCACGACCTTGTCCACCAGCAGAAACGGATAGCGGTGTGGCAGGATGCGCTGGATCAGATGGATATCGGCGCTCAGAAGCTCGGATGTCATAGGCTGCTCTTTCTGTGGTGTATCAGGCTGTTAGCGTACCAAGCCGCGCGCGACTGGACAAGGGAACGGCGCGGTGCAGCTAGTTTGCCCCGTCGCCCAAAGCGGTGTTGATGCGCGCGATGGCGGCATCGGTGATGTCGATGGCATTGGCGCTGAGAAAGACGCTGCGCCGTTCAAGGATAACCCCCGCACCCGAGTCGCGCATCAGGGATTCCAAAATAGGCGCCGCCGTGTTCAAAAACGCGATCTGCTCTTTTTCCAAAAGCTGCGACAGTTCGCGGCCCTTGGCTTCTTGCGCCCGTCTTGTGTCTTGAACCTTTTGGTCAAAGGCGTCGGCCAGCACCCTAAATGCCCCCGGCTCCATTGCGCTGCGTTTCTCTGTCAACTCTTGCTCTTCTGCGCCCAGTTCGGCCTCGATGCTGCGGTTTTCTGCCGACAAAGCCGCGCCGCGCTCTTCGATTTCGCGCGCGACACGCAGGCCAAATGCGCTTTGGGAAAACAGACGTTCGGTGTCAATCGTCAGGATCGGTGTTTGCACGGCACTGCGTTGCGCAGGTGCGGGGGTCGGCGCAGGCTGTTCCTGTGCAACAACAAAAGACCCTGCCAGCGCAGTGGCCAGCAGGGTCAAAAAGACGCGCGCAAAACGTCGCATCACAATCCTCAGAACGAGGTCGACAGGGTCAGATCGAAGCTTTGCTCGCGGTCAAACGTCTCTTTCTTGATCGCGTCGGTAAAGTTGAACCGCAACGGACCAACAGGAGTGTCCCATAGGATCGAAAGCCCCACGACGTGACGGAAAGAACCATCCGCGCCCACTACATTGGGATTACCAGCAACGCCATTCACGTCGCTGAGATCCCACAGATTGCCCACGTCATAGAAGACAGCACCGCGAATACCGTATTCTTCCGGCAGACCCAACGGAAATTGCGCCTCGAAGCGCGCTGTCAGGTACAGGTTGCCGCCCAAAGCATTATCGAATGTACCATCCGATTCGCGCGGACCAATACCACCCGGCTCAAAGCCACGCATGATGCTGGGCCCCAAAATAAAGCGATCCACCGCACGGTTGTTGCCCCCCAGCCAGCTTAGCGCGCCGCCTTCCAGCGTCGCAGTCAACGTAACCTCATCATTGAGAATACGCTTCTGGCCAACGATCTTCGCGGTAGTACGGATAAACTCGCTGTCACCACCAAGACCAGCAAAGTCCTGACCGAATTGCAGCAAAACACCAGCATTAGGATTCAGCCCTGAACGGCGTGTATCGTAGGTATACGTATAACCCACCGACGAGCGGAACTGCCGGCCCACTGAAAGATCGTCAGCGATGACCAACCCGACAAGGGCAGCAGTTCTAGCCTGCACATCAATCGCTTCGGCGGTGTAACGCACCTGCAAACGACCATTTTCACTAACTGGAAAGCCCAGACTTGGCTGAAAAATGATCTCTTGCGTATCATAATCCGAGTATTCACTCTCAGTCGTTCCATACTGCAGTTGCAATCCGAATGTCAGATCACGACCTAGTAGAGCAGGCTCTACAAAAATCAGCCCATAGGATTCTGATTCTTCTGCTGTGGTAAAGTTCAGCGTCAGTTCCTGTCCGCGACCAACAAAGTTGCGTTCGACAAAGGACACAGCGAGACCGAAGCCACCCGTGGACGAAAATGTCCCGCCAAAGCTCAGCGAGCCCGTGGGCTTTTCGACCACATCCACGTCAACGATCACCTGATCCGGGCCAGAGCCTTGGCGGGCGTTCACTTCGGCGGATTCAAAGAAATCCAGCGCACGGATGCGTTCCGCGCTTTCGCGGATTTCACGCGGGTTGAACGGGTCGCCTTCTGCCACCGGGAACTGGCGACGCAAAACGCGATCCAGTGTGGTCGTGTTGCCTTCGATGTCGATACGCTCGACAAAGACTCGCGGGCCACGGCTGATGACAAATTCGATATCCAGCGTCAGATCGCGATCATTGCGGGTGATGCGCGGCTCGACCCGCATAAAGTCAACGCTGTTGCGGATTGCCAGCGCTTCCATGCGCGAGATTTCCTGCTCGACCAGCGAGGGCGAGTAAATCACACCGGGACGGATTTTCGTGACCGCCTGGTATTCGTCTGCATCCACACCCGGCATTTCGCTGACCGTGGTCACCTCTCCGAATTTGAATTGCTGGCCTTCCTGCACATTGAACACAAGAAAATAGCCGTCGCGCTCGTTTGTCAGTTCCGCGTTAACGGAATTGATGCGAAAATCGACGTAGCCCCGCGAAAAGTAAAAGTCGCGCAGCATTTGCTTGTCGAACTCGATCCGGTCCGCAACGAATGTGTCGGCCTTGATCAGCGCCCGAAACAGGCCCGCCTGTTTGGTGTCCAGAACGCGGCGCAAGCGTCGGTCCGAAAAGACGCGGTTGCCAACAAAGCTCAGACGTTCAATTTCGACCACATCGCCTTCGAAGATTTCAAAGACCAGGTCGACGCGGTTGTCACGACGCTTGATAACGCGCGGTGTGACCCGCGCCGCCAGTCGCCCGTCGTTGGAATAAGCTTCGGCGATCGCGGCTGCGTCTTTCTCGGCAAGGCTGGGGTTGAAGACCCGACGCTCGGACGAGTTGATCAAAGTGATCAGTGCATCGTTTTTGATGCGCCGGTTACCCTCAAAACTGATGCGGTTGATGGTCGGCAACTCAACTACAGTGATCCGCAATGTGTTGCCTTGCGGCGAAATTTCGACGCTTTCGAACAACCCACTGGACAAAAGACGCTGATATGCGTCGTTCAATTGGCCCGCTGTCAGCGTTTGACCGCGTCCGATTCCGGCCTGACTAAGGATCGCTGATTGGCCGATCCGTGCATTGCCTTCGATAACCACACTGTCAAAACGATAGGACTGTGCCTGCGCCTGCGTTGTGGTGATTGTATAAACTGCTGCTATTGCTACAAAAAAAACAAGGGCTCGCAAAAGCCCCGTCGCGATGTAAACGCGACCCAGTCGCTTGGCAGCACCGCCCTCTTTCCCCAGTCTCATGGTTTTGACCCATTCTTTTAGACACCCATTGGCCCTCTGAGTACCCAAGAAGACGGGCCTTGTCAAAACGACAAAGCTCGCCGCGAACGGCGAGCTGTTACATGTTGTAATGATGTTGCCAACTTAGAGGCTGCCGAGATAGGCGCCCAACCACAAAGCCGCAGCAATCGTAGCCAGATAAAGCGCACGATCCCAGTTCAGAAGCATCAAAAGGCTCAGGCCTTTGTATCCGTTTTGCAGTGTTTGCATGACGCATGTCCCCTTATGTCGGGATCATGTCTATGCAGCGATTATGGCGTCAGTTTGGCTAATTATGGCGGAAATGAGGCAAAAACCCCTTTCCCGTCGGTCAGGGACAGAACACATCGTTGCCAAGCGCAAAAACCATCAGCGTCAGCACAAGTGCGATGCCGACTCCCATCAGAATTCGCAGCGCGCCATCGCTGGGCGGGCGTTTCATCACAGCCTCATAGGCGTAAAACACCAAATGCCCACCATCCAGCGCCGGAATCGGAAACAGGTTCAACAGCCCAACCGCAGTGCTAAGCACCGCGATGAACCACACGAAGGATTCCGCACCTTGGCTGGCCAGCGTTCCCGAGGTTTGGGCGATACCGATGGGGCCGGACAGGTTACAGGTGCTGATCGTGCCCGTAATCATATGCCCCATACCCGACAGCGACCCCGTTACAATCCGCCACGTCTGCGCCACAGCGCCACCCAGCGCCTGCCCCGCGCCCATAGGTTCGGTGCCCAGTTCGAAGGCCATGCCGCCCTGTATGCCGATACGCCATTGCGTGGCAAACCCGCCATCCGCTTGCGGTTCGTCCACGCGCTTGGCGGTCAGGGTTTTGTCCAGAACCGCGCCATCACGCCAGACCGACAGCGCCACGGGGGCACCATCCGATGCCTCGACGACGGTTTTCAGTTGATCAAAGGCGACGATCGGAGTGCCGTTCACCCCCACGATCACGTCGCCCACGTCCAGATCTGCCGCCACTGCCGCGCTGCGCGGGCTGAGGGCTGCGATCAGCGGTGGGAAAATATAGGGGCCTTGCACGTCCATTTCGGCCCCGTCACGCTCGACGCGGTAATCCAGCACCGCGGTTTTAGGCATGTTTTCAAGAAATGTGGCATAGGCTGCGTCGCGGATCGAGGGTACGGGTTCGCCTGCGATCTGCAGAACTGTATCGCCGGTTTGCAGTTGGTTCACCTCGGCGGGCAGCGGGCGCAATTCACCCACCGTCAACGGATCACGGGCGACGCCCGTGGTCAGCAGGACCGCAGCAAAAACCAGAATGGAAAAGACAAAATTGAACGCAGGGCCAGCCGCCACCGTGGCTGCACGCGCCCAAAGCGGCGCACCGTGCATCGTGCGCCGCAAGGCTGCCGCGTCAGTGCCAACTTCGTGCATCGCGTCCACATCCTTGCCCGACGCCGCGTTCGCATCGCCTGCAAATTTCACATAGCCGCCAAACGGCAGCGCAGCGATCTGCCATTGGGTGCCGCGTTTGTCGGTGCGCTTGTAGATCACCGGACCAAACCCCACTGAGAACACATCGGCATGGATGCCCGACCAGCGCCCGACGATATAGTGGCCGTATTCATGGATTGTTACGATAACGCTCAACGCCACGACAAAAGTGACGATGATCCAGATCAGGCCGCCGGCCTGTGGAAGCAATCCAATGATGTCCAAAACTCTACCCTGCTCTTTTTTCTATTATGTCTCGTGCTGTCTTGCGTGACAGATGGTCAGCAGCGGCGACGTTATCAAGTGTCATTGGGGCGTCAATATGACCGCCCGTCGCGTCGATCTGCGTCAAAACTTCTTCGACGATCTCGGCCATCGCGGTAAAGCACAGCGCCCCCGCGATAAACCCGTCCAGCGCGGTTTCCTTGGCGGCATTGAACACCGCGCCTGCCAGTCCGCCGCGTGCCATCACATCGCGCGCCAGCCGCAATGCGGGCCAGCGGGCAATGTCGGGCGCGCGAAAGCTCAGGCTGCCGATGGCCGCCAGATCCAGCCGCTCGACCGGCAGCGCACGGCGTTCGGGCCAGTGCAGCGCATAGCCGATGGCGTGGCGCATATCCGGCGGGCCGACGTGCGCCATCAGCGCCCCGTCGTGAAACCCCACCAGCGCGTGGATCATGGATTCGGGGTGTACCAGAACCTCGATCATCTCCGGCTCCACGCCAAAAAATTCCCGTGTTTCAATAACTTCCAGCGCCTTGTTAAACATAGACGCGGAATCAATGGTGATCCGCTGGCCCATGTTCCAATTGGGATGGTTTGACGCCTGCGCCAGCGTCGCATTGGGCAGATCGGCCAGCGGCCAGTCGCGGAACGCGCCGCCCGAGGCGGTGATCACGATCCGCTCGACCGCTGCCATTTCCTCGCCCACCAGCGCCTGAAACACCGCACTGTGTTCGCTGTCCACCGGCAACAGACGCGCGTCATGTTTGCGTGCAGTCTCAAGGATCAGCGAACCGGCACAAACCAGCGATTCCTTATTGGCGAGCGCAAGCGTCGCGCCCTGTTGCAGCACCGCGATACCCGGTGCCAGCCCTGCGGCGCCGACAATCGCGGACATCACCCAATCGGCGGGCCGGGCAGCAGCTTCGGACAGGGCCACCTGCCCTGCCGCGGCCTCGATTCCGGAACCGATCAATGCAGCGCGCAGATCGTCCAACCGGCTTTCGTCGGCAGTTACAGCCACGTCAGCACGCAAGGCGCGTGCGTCGGCGGCCAATTGCGCGATGTTGCCCGCCCCCGTCAGCGCGACCACCTCATAGGCGTCCACATCCCGTTTGATCAGATCAATGGTGTTCTGTCCGATGGACCCCGTAGCCCCCAGAATGCTAATCCGCCTGCGCGTCATGTCAGATCAGACCAATCCGGGCGGAAAGCCGATGATCTGCCCGACGATCAACAAGAATACCGACGCGCCCATCATCCCGTCGAACCGGTCCAGCACACCACCGTGTCCGGGGATCAGCCTGCTGCTGTCCTTGACGCCGGTGTGCCGTTTTATGGCGCTTTCCGCGATGTCGCCCATCTGCGAGGCCATCGAAATTGCAATGGAAATACCGATCAGCTCGCCGGTGGCGCCGGTCAATATGGCGGTGATCCAGCCCACAATCGCGGCCCCGATCCAGCCAGTTGCGGTGCCCGACCATGTCTTTTTGGGGCTGACGCGCGGCCAGAACTTTGGCCCGCCGATCATACGGCCCGCGAAATAGCCGACCACATCGGTAACCACCACAACCACGATCAGCCACAGCATCCAGCCAAATCCCAGATCGCCGCGCAACGACATGATGCCATAGCCCGCAAGCTGCACCAGAACCGCGTAGGACATAAATATCGTGCGGTGGTGTGACAGTTGACCAAAGCCCACCATCATCGGCGCCAGCAAGATCGGCAGCGCCCAGCCCGCAGGCAAATAAGCTGATACCAAAAGCGCCGTACCCGACAACAGCGCCAGTTGCAGCGCCACCGCGGGCTTTTGCGGGTCCAGCATCCGCACCAGTTCCCACACAGACAGCCCGCAGACCAACGCGACCAACAAGTTGAACGGATGCCCGCCGATGGCCACACCAGCCAGACCGACGATCACCATGACTGCGGCTGATCCCATCCGAACGGCCAGGTCAGACCACTTGGTATCGCTCGTGTTCATGTCTTTACCCCTCCGAACCGCCGGTCACGGTCCCCGTATGACGCGCACAGCTTGGCGAATTCCTCTTTCGTGAAATCCGGCCACAGCGTGTCGATAAACTCGTATTCGGCATAGGCGGACTGCCACAACAAAAAATTCGAAATCCGCGCCTCACCCGATGTGCGGATCACCAGATCGGGATCGGGCAACACGCAGGTGTCAAGATATTTGGGCAAGGTTTCCACGTCGACGTTTTCGGGATCAAGCTTGCCTGCGGCCACATCGCGGGCCAACCGCTGGGTCGCGCGGGCCACTTCGTCGCGGCTGCCATAGTTCAGCGCGATGGTCAGGTGAACGGCGGTGTTGTTTTCGGTCAGCACTTCCAGCTCGTCCATCAGCTTGACCAGCTTTGAATCCAGCCGCACGCGATCGCCAATAAAGCGCACCCTTGCGCCGAACTCGTCCAAGGCGCGGGCCTCGCGGCTGATATAGAGACGAAACAGGCTCATCAGACCGGCCACCTCCACCTGCGTGCGACGCCAGTTCTCGGTCGAAAAGGCAAAGATCGTCAGATATTCCACGCCCACATCAGGGCAGCTTTCCACCACCTCGCGCACACGCCTTGCACCGGCGCGGTGGCCAAAAAGACGCGGGCGCCCGCGCTGGGTGGCCCAACGCCCGTTACCATCCATAATGATGGCGACGTGGCGTGGTCCGTTTGGAGGGTGATCAGCGATGGTGAAGTTCCTTGGGCATCAATATTCGTCCAGTGGCTGCCATCAGGGCACCAATAGTCCCCGACGTGGGATGCAGATCAGACCTGCATGATCTCAGCCTGTTTGTGTTCAAGCGCATCGTCGATCTGCTTGATATAGGCGTTGGTCATGTCCTGCACTTCGCCTTCCCATATCTTCTGGTCGTCCTCGGACAGACCGTCGGCCTTGCCCTTCTTGATCTGGTCCATACCGTCGCGGCGCACGTTGCGAATGCTGACGCGGGCGTGTTCGGCATATTGGCCCGCCACTTTCGACAGATCGCGGCGACGCTCTTCGTTTAGTTCAGGGATCGGCAGCATAATGATGGTGCCGTTCAGTTGCGGGTTGATGCCCAGACCGCTTTCGCGGATGGCTTTCTCAACAGCGTTCACCATCGACTTGTCCCACACGTTAATGGTGACCATGCGCGGCTCGGGTACGTTAACAGTGCCGACCTGATTGATCGGGGTGCGTTGGCCGTAAGCCTCGACCATCACCGGTTCCAGCATCGACGCCGACCCACGCCCTGTGCGCAGAGAGGCAAATTCGGTCTTTAACGATGCAATCGCGCCATCCATGCGGCGTTTCAGATCATCGGTATCCAGCATAAAGTCTTCGGACATGAGGTTTTCCCCTTATTGGTCGCGCGCCCCTTCCCCGGGCGTGGTGCGGGTATAGATCAACCCTGCGCCCGAAGGCCAGCAGGGTTTCACGTTCGGCGTGCAAAGTGGTTTAGCCGTGGACGCGGGTATAGGTGCCCTTGCCCGCCAGAATACCTTTGAACCCGCCGGGTTCGTCCAGCGAAAACACAATGATCGGCAGGTTGTTGTCGCGCGCCAGTGCGATGGCAGATGCGTCCATAACCCCCAGACGTTTTTGCAGCACGTCATCAAAGCTGACGTGTTCGTAGCGTTTGGCATCGGCGTGCTTTGCCGGATCCTTGTCATATACGCCATCAACCTTGGTGCCCTTGAAGATCGCTTCGCAGGACATTTCGTTGGCGCGCAGGGTCGCGGCCGTGTCGGTGGTGAAATAGGGATTGCCGGTGCCTGCGGCAAAGATGCAGACCCGCTTTTTCTCAAGGTGGCGCACGGCACGGCGACGAATGTAGGGTTCGGCCACTTCGTTCATGGTGATGGCGCTGATGACCCGTGTGTGAATACCCAACCCCTCAAGTGAAGATTGCATCGCCAGCGCGTTCATCACTGTGGCCAGCATCCCCATATAGTCGGCTGTGGTCCGTTCCATCCCCTGCGCTGACCCTTGCAGGCCGCGAAAGATGTTGCCGCCGCCGATGACCATGCAAATCTCGACACCCAGTTCGTGAACCGATTGAACTTCGCGGGCGATACGCTCGACGGTGGGCGGGTGCAGGCCAAAACCCTGATCGCCCATCAGCGCCTCACCCGAAATTTTCAGCATCACACGTTTGAAAGTGACGTCCGAGGCAGGTTGGATCGCGTCGCTCATTGGGTTCTCCGGTTTTTGGGCAGTTTTGTTCGTGCGCAAAGTGTCCTAAAACACCGCTCAGTTCAATGCACAGCACAAGGGTATCGGCAATAAATGGACGCTTTTGGCCCACTTGAACTGTCTGCGGTCAACCCGCACCGGCCTGTGCTGATTGCAGGGCCGACCGCGTCTGGCAAATCCGGACTGGCGCTGGCCATCGCCGAAGCGCAGGGCGGTGTGATCGTGAATGCAGACGCCAGCCAGATTTACGACTGCTGGCAAGTGGTCACCGCACGTCCCGGTGACGCCGATCTGGCCCGCGCGCAGCATCTGCTGTATGGTCATGTGGCCTATGATGCGCCCTATTCTGCCGGCCATTGGCTGCGCGAGGTTGCCCCGTTGCTGTCCAATGGCAAGCGTCCGATCATCGTGGGTGGTACGGGGCTGTATTTCACCGCACTAACCAACGGCCTGGCCGAAATCCCCGCCACGCCGGATGAATTGCGCAAATCCGCAGATTCGATTCCCTTGGAAAAGCTGCTGGCCGCACTTGATCCCGAAACCACTGCACGCATCGACGTCAACAACCGCGCGCGGGTCCAGCGCGCGTGGGAGGTGCTTCATGCCACGGGGCGCGGGCTGGCCGCATGGCATAACGACACCCCGCCGCCTTTGCTGCCTGACGGGTCCGCCACCTGCATCGCGTTGGCCAGCCCGCCCGACTGGCTGAACGCACGCATCGCGCAGCGGTTCGACATGATGCTGAAGGGCGGTGCGCTGGACGAAATTGCAGCAATGCGCGACCGCTATGATCCCGTGCTGCCCAGTTGCCGCGCGATTGGCGTGCCCGAGTTGATGGCCCACGCATGCGGCAAGATCACGCTGGAGGCGGCACGCGATGCGGCGGTGATTGCCACGCGCCAATATGCCAAGCGCCAACGTACTTGGCAGCGGTCGAAAATGGCGCACTGGCAATGGGTTGACCCTTCGACGGGCTGACGTCGATTTCACTATCGCCACATTCTTGCCATCAATATGGGGATATATGCCCTCGATATTGCAATTACAGGATATTGGCATATAGATGGCCCTATGACCCTAGGTGCCATCCGTATCAGCACTATCTCACCTGCGGGTGGCGCCCATGACTGGCGCTGGACGCTTGCGCATGACCTTCCCTATCATCTTTTGATCTGGACCACACGCGGTCAGGGGCGGCTGTTGCTGAACGGCACGCGGCGCGGCGTGGGGGCGCACAATGCGATCTTTGTGCCTGCGGACGAGCTTTTTGCTCTGGAGTTGAGCCGTCAAAGTCTCGGGCTGATGGCGATCATCCCTGTGGGCACCGATGTACGTCTGCCCCAAACCCCGCGCCAACTGCGCCTGCGCGAAACCGGCCCGATCTCGGAATTGACCGGATTTCTGGACGCCGCACAGCGTGAGGCCACAGCGCAGCGCAGTCTGACGCAGGATGCGCTGGACGGCTATATGGCGCTGGTTTCGGTCTGGCTGCGCCGCCAGATGGCCGAAGACGACCACCTGCCGCAGAAACTGAACGGTGCCGCACGGCTGTCAGCGCGGTTTTGTGCGCGTGTGGCGCAGCATTACGCCAACGGAATGTCCGTGGCCGAACACGCCCAAGAACTGGGCGTGACCGGCACCCATCTGGCCCGCGCCTGCAAAGCGGCCACCGGCCACACGGCTGCCGACATTCTAAGCCAGCGCATCCTGCACGCTGCCCGCACAGCCCTGACCGACACAGACGTGCCGATGCAAGACATCGCTCGGCATCTGGGCTTTGGCAGTGCTGCCTATTTCACCCGCTATATCCAGACGCAAACCGGCAAGACCCCCAGCCAACTGCGCAAATCAGGCATCACCCGCGGCACCTAGACCGGCTGGCACTGGACCGGACCAAATCGCCAATGTCGCTTTCAGACATGAAAAATGTCGCTTTTGGGCTCAAATTTCCCAATCCTTTCGTTGACGCGCGGACTGCATTGTTGCCTGATGGTACAACAAACTTGCAATTGGCCCGCCGTGCGCCACCTCTCATGGACGCTCTGGCACAGGCTTTGAAACAGGGCAGTCTAACAGGAAGCCAAATCGCCACCCATCCGGTGCAACCGCTCGTAGACACCACGCGGCCAGTTCACCATAAAAACGGCCAAGCCTTTAGGCCAGCCAACACGACAAGCGGGATCAACCCGTTTCAGCCTACCGACAGGGGCATACATGGGACTATTTATACTCAGACGTCTGGGCGTGATGATCGTGACGGCCTTGTGCCTGACCTTTGTCGTGTTCTTCCTGACAAATCTTTATCCGAACCTTGAAAAGCTGGCCAAAACCCAAGGCAACTTTCGCATGTCGGACGAAGCCGTGGAAAGTTATCTGAGCAAACGCGGATATCTGGACCCGATGCCGTTAAAATTCGGTCGATGGCTGGGCGTTGTCCCCGGTTGGGTGACCCAGGCGCCCGACGGCACCGTGACGGGCCGCTGTTTTGCCCAAAACACACTCGCCGAAGACCGCCCCACCTTTTGCGGTGTGCTGCAAGGCAACTGGGGCAAGTCCACTGTGTTCAACGATGACGTCGGCACCATAGTCATGGAAAGGCTGGGTCTGACGGGCAAACTGATGGGCTTTGTCCTGCTGGTCATGGTGCCCTCGTCCCTGCTGATCGGGGTTCTGGCGGGGATGCGCGAAGGCTCGCCGCTGGACCGGACGCTGTCGACCTTCTCGATCTCGACCACGGCCACGCCGGAATATGTATCGGGGGTGATCTTTATCGCAGTCTTCTCGTCCTCGGCCTTTGAGCTGAAGTGGTTCAAAGGGTCGGCCACATCAGCGATGGAAAACGCGACCTTCGAAAACTTTACCCTGCCGGTGCTGACCATTGCCCTGTACGGCATGGGCTATATCGCCCGCATGACCCGCGCGTCGATGACCGAGGTGATGACCGCACAGTATATCCGCACAGCACGCCTAAAGGGTGTGAGCTTCCGCAATATCGTCATCAAGCACGCCCTGCGCAACGCGCTGATCGCCCCGTTCACGGTAATCATGCTGCAAATTCCGTGGCTGCTGAACGGCGTGGTGATCGTGGAAACCCTATTCAACTACAAGGGCTTTGGCTGGGTTCTGGTACAGGCGGCGGGCAACAATGACATCGAACTGTTGCTGGCAGTGTCGGTCGTGTCGGTGATCGTAGTGCTGCTGACGCAGCTGATCTCGGACATCGGCTATGTCATTCTCAATCCACGCATCCGCATTTCATAAGGCAGGTCTGTTAGATGGAACAATTGACATGGACTGGTGCCCTGAGCGGGCTGAATGTGGTCTTTTTTACTTTGGCGCTGGCGCTGGCGGTGTCGGTTCTGGCCAGCATTGCGGTGTCGCTGCTTGCCCGCGACACCGGACCGCTGGGCATCAACGCCGACGGCACGCTGATGGCCCCAACAGGTTTGACAGGGCTGACGGCCAAGGCCCGCAAATACAGTTTTCTGGCGCTGATCGCGCTGGTGCTGGTCTATGTGGCTGGTGGGGTCATACTGGGCCCGCAAGCAGGCATCATCGGTGGTCTGTCACGCAACATGCTGCCGGTCTGGGTCGCGCTGATCGTGCTGTTTGCGGTGTCGATCACATTTAAAGGCAAGCTGGGACTGTACGGCAAGCTGTTTGACAGCACCATCGGCATGATCGGCTTTGGTCTGGTGATGTTCTGGGTTTTCGCGGGAATCATGGGCGGGCCGTTCGACATGCTGGTCACCCACGACCCGCTGAGCCAGTTTTCGGGCATGAAAAACAAACTGCCCGGCACGGCGCTGAACGGGGCCGAAGCGGACGATTATCAATGGTTCCTGCTGGGCGGTGACAATCTGGCGCGCGATGTGTTCTCGCGGCTGATCAAAGGCGCGTGGATCGTGGTCAAGATCGCACCGATGGCGACGCTGTTTGCCTTTATGGTGGGCATCACGCTGGGTCTGCCTGCGGGATACTACGGTGGACGGCTGGACACATTCCTGTCGTTTCTGGCCAACCTGATCCTCGCCTTTCCGGTGATCTTGCTGTTCTACCTGCTGGTCACGCCCGAAATCGTCGTTACCGGCATTCCCAACTACATGGCGGCGGTGTTGTTTGCCTTTCCCATCGTGTTCTGCGCGGTGCTGCTGAACGCGCGCTTTTACACCCAGCCGTCGGTGCGCACACCGCTGCTGATCGTGGTGCTGGGCGGGCTGGTCTGGGCCTATCTGGCGCTGATTTCGACCAATGGGTCGATCGTGGCCAATGACAGCTACCGCATTCCGGGGCTGCCAGCGTTTGTAGACTGGATTGACATGGATGGCGGCCTGCTGACCGTTTTCGTGGCCGTGGTCTTTGTCAACGCGCCCACGGTGTTCCGGATCGTGCGCGGCCTCGCGCTGGACATCAAGACGCGCGACTATGTGGCGGCGGCGCAAACCCGAGGCGAAGGTCCGTGGTACATCATGCTGTGGGAAATCCTGCCCAATGCACGCGGTCCGCTGATCGTCGATTTCTGCCTGCGGATTGGATACACCACTATCTTGCTGGGCACCTTGGGCTTTTTTGGTCTGGGGCTGGAGAGCGAAAGCCCCGATTGGGGGACCACGATCAACTCGGGGCGGCGGTTGCTGTCGCTCTACCCCCATGCGGCGCTGGTGCCTGCCTTTGCGCTGATGACACTGGTGCTGGGGCTGAACCTGTTGGCCGATGGCTTGCGCGAGGAATCCTTGCGCGATTGACACAAGATGCGTCCGGGGGGCGCGTTTCGGGGGCGCTGCCCCCGGACCCCCGGGAAATTTACCGCCAAAAGAAGCCCGCAAGGGCGCTGTGGCAAGGGAGAACTACACATGGTCAAAGACGCATATGACGGCCCCATTCTAGAGATCGACAAGCTGTCGATTTCGTTTTTCACGCGGCTGCGAGAAATTCCTGCAGTGATGGATTTTTCTGTCAGCATACAACCGGGCGAAGCCGTGGGTCTTGTGGGTGAAAGCGGCTGTGGCAAGTCCACCGTAGCCTTGGGAGTGATGCAGGATCTGGGTGTGAACGGACGGGTCGTGGGCGGGTCAATCAAGTTCAAGGGCCGCGATCTGGGCGCGATGACCCAAGACGAGTTGCGCGACATTCGCGGGTCTGAAATTGCGATGATCTATCAGGAACCGATGGCGTCGCTGAATCCCGCGATGAAAATCGGACACCAGTTGATGGAAGTACCGATGATCCACGCTGGTATGAGTCAGGCAGAGGCCCGCGAACGCGCATTGCAGGTCGTAACGGATGTGAAACTGCCCGACCCCAAACGGATTCTGGACGCCTATCCGCACCAGCTATCAGGCGGGCAACAACAGCGGATCGTGATCGCGATGGCGCTGATGTCCGAGCCGTCCTTGCTGATTTTGGACGAGCCCACCACCGCACTGGACGTGACAGTAGAAGCGGCAGTGGTCGAACTGGTCAAGGATCTGGGCAAGAAATACGGCACCTCGATGCTGTTCATCAGCCACAACCTTGGGCTGGTGCTGGAAACCTGCGACCGAATCTGCGTGATGTATTCGGGCGAGGCGGTCGAGCGTGGCAGCATCGAGGATGTCTTTGACGAGATGCAGCACCCTTATACGCAGGCTTTGTTCAGGTCGATCCCGCTGCCCGGAGCGGACAAGAACGCGCGGCCGCTTGTCGCCATTCCGGGCAACTTTCCCCTGCCGCACGAGCGGCCACAGGGCTGCAATTTTGGCCCGCGCTGCGATTACTTCGAAGCGGGGCGTTGTGATCAGGGCGATATTCCGATGTTTCCCGTGCCCGGTGACGATGTGCACAACACCCGCTGTCTGCGGTTTGCGGAGATCGACTGGCAGGCGCCGCTGGCGCTGGCCGAGGTCAAGACCAAGGGCGAGATTGGCGACGTGGTGCTGAGGATGGACAATCTTAAGAAATATTACGAAGTGGCGGCCAATGCCCTGTTCGGCAGCGTGGCGACCAAGGTGGTCAAGGCCAACGAGACACTGAGTTTCGAGGCACGCGAATCCGAGACGCTGGCGATTGTCGGTGAAAGCGGCTGCGGCAAGTCGACCTTTGCCAAAGTGCTGATGGGGCTGGAGACAGCGACCGAAGGGACGATCACCCTTGGGGATCGCGAAATTCAGGACATACCGATCGAAAAACGCGACACGCAGACCGTTGCCGATGTGCAGATGGTGTTCCAGAACCCCTTTGACACGCTGAACCCGTCGATGACGGTGGGGCGCCAGATCATCCGCGCGCTTGAGGTGTTCAAGGTCGGCAAGAACGAAGGCGAGCGGCGCACGCGAATGCTGGAACTGCTGGATCTGGTGAAGCTGCCGCGCGAATTCGCAGGCCGGATGCCACGCCAGCTGTCCGGCGGGCAAAAGCAGCGTGTCGGGATTGCACGCGCCTTTGCGGGGGATGCGCGGATTGTGGTGGCGGACGAGCCTGTCTCGGCGTTGGATGTGTCGGTTCAGGCGGCTGTGACCGACCTGCTGATGGAAATCCAGCGCACGCATAAGACCACGCTGCTGTTCATCAGCCACGACCTGAGCATTGTGCGCTATCTCGCGGATCGTGTGATGGTGATGTATCTGGGCCACGTGGTCGAACTGGGCACCACCGAACAGGTGTTTTCGCCCCCCTACCACCCCTACACCGAGGCGCTGCTGTCTGCCGTGCCCATTGCCGACACGCGGGTGAAGAAAAAACACATCGTGCTTGAGGGAGAAATTCCCTCGGCGATGAACCCGCCATCGGGCTGTCCGTTCCAGACACGGTGCAGGTGGAAATCGCAGGTGCCGGACAATCTGTGCGAGACCGAGGTGCCCCCCCTGCGTGACATGGCTGCGGGCCATCAGGTGAAATGCCACCTAGACGAGGATAAATTTACGCAGATGGAGCCGGTGATTCAGATCGCGGCGGAATAAATCAGGGCCGCAACGGATGCCACGGCCCTGAAAAACAGATCAGTTACTTGGATTTATCAATGCGCGCGATATCGGGGATGTTTTCGACAACATTGTCGACCAGCGCCAAAATCATCGCCTGATAAAAGTCGTCACGCCCCGGGGCCACGTAAATCACGCCGTCTTGGGGGGTGTCGGCGGTCATCGCCTTGATAAAGACCGGATAGGTCTCGGCGTTGATCTCGCCGTTGTCGTCCGTGTAGTTGATCGTGGCGACCAGCTCGTTGAACTCGGCGCTGTCCGGAAGCACGGAATCGCCATCAAGCAACACGCCTTTGATCTCGACCTTGATCTGCGGATCACCTGCGTCTCCGGTCAGATCAATACGCTCGGCGATCATGCGGGTCACGTCTTCTTCGATCTGGGGGTAGTATTGCATGGCGTTTGCGCCGACGTTTTCGGTCAGGTCTGCTTTGACGTTCACTTTGGAAATCGGGGTCGCGGCGAAGGCGCCCAGCGGCAACAGAGCGATGGCAGTGGCTGCGGTCAGTTTTGCAATTGTCGATTTCATTGTCTTGCTCCTTTCAGGGCCGTGATGGCCTGAGGTGTGCTGACAAACGGCGGTGGGGGCGTTATGGTTCCGAAAGGCGTAGCAATAGGAGAAGCTGGGAGCTGAAAACTTGAAGAACGAGCTTCAATCTACTGTATTTTATACATAATTACACTTGAAAGATAAGGAAAATCCACGCTTGTCAGAATAATCAGGATGGCGGGAACCTGCCGGTTTGGCCCCTCATCGACGCTAAACCGCCGAACGGGCCGCGTCGAAACCTGTGCTGCGCAGCAAGATCATCAGCGCAGCGCCACCAGACCGCCTAGCTGCCCCAGATGACTTTGACGTAGTTCTGGGTTTCTTTGTAGGGTGGCACACCCTTGTGGCGCTTAACCGCGCCGGGGCCTGCGTTATAGGCCGCCAGCGCCAGCCTCCAACTGCCGAAGGTACGGTATTGTTGGCTGAGATAGCGCGCGCCACCGTCAAGGTTTTCGTGCGGATCGCTTGGGTCGACACGCAGCCGCCGCGCGGTTGCGGGCATCAATTGCGCCAGACCCAGCGCGCCCTTGTGCGATTTTGCCGAGGGGTTCCAGCCGGATTCCTGCTGGATCAGCCGCAAAAACAAATCTTCTGGCACCCCGTGACGGCGCGCGGCATCGCGGGCGGCGGCCAGGTAGATACCTTTGTACTTGCCGCTATAGGCGGGATTTACATCCCATTTCGTCGGCGTGTTCACCTTTGGCGGCTGCAATCTGACCGAAGCGGTGTATTGCTGCGAGGCCCGTGTATCGAGTACTTTTGTCTGCGATCCGAACAGCTTGCTTCGGCTGCGCGTTGAAAACACATCCGCATGTGCAGCGCCCGCCACTGTTGCACCGATCACCAGCGCCGAAATCCATACGCGCATATTTCCCAGCCCCCCAAAGATACAAAGCCCGCACGGCTCTGGTTTCACTCGTGGCGGCACTATACTTTATCTGATGGTTGCGACCACCCCTTTAGATCCGATTCCCGTTAGGCATCTGTTTACGATGTTCGGGCCAATCTGTAGGTTGTCACGACCGTTCGGGAATCGCCCGAACGGGAACGAATGAGTGAGAGGACATCATGGCTGGCTCAGTGAACAAAGTGATCCTAATCGGCAATCTGGGCCGTGATCCCGAAGTGCGCAGTTTCCAGAACGGCGGCAAGGTGTGCAACCTGCGCATTGCCACTTCGGAAAACTGGAAAGACCGCAACACCGGCGAACGCAAAGAGCGGACCGAATGGCATTCGGTTGCGATCTTTAACGAAGGTCTGGTGCGCGTGGCCGAGCAATACCTGAAAAAGGGCTCGAAAGTGTATATCGAGGGTCAGTTGCAGACCCGCAAATGGCAAGACCAGTCCGGTCAGGACCGCTATTCGACCGAAATTGTATTGCAAGGATTCAACAGCACGCTGACCATGCTGGACGGCCGCGATGGCGGCGGCGGCGGGGGCGGGGGCAACTACGGCGGCGGCGGGTCCAACTATGACAGCGGCCCGTCCGATGACCGTTTTGGCGGCCAGTCGTCCGGTGGCGGAGGCAATGCGCCAACGCCTTCGCGTGATCTGGACGATGAAATTCCGTTCTAAGCTTTCCGGTCTGCGCGACGTCTAGCCGTCGCGCAGAACCTCCAGTACGGCTTCGGGCGGCACATCGCCCGTCACAAAAGCATCACCGATGCCTCGCGCCAGCACAAAACGCAGCTGCCCCTGTACCACTTTCTTGTCCTGCCCCATCAGCTCCAGCAGTACCTCAGGACCGGGCAGATCGCCGTCGATGTCGGCCAGATCGGTCTTCATGCCCATGTCGCGCAGATGCGCGCGCACACGGCTTGGGTCTTCCTGACTGCACAGACCCAGCCGTGCCGACAGCGCAAATGCCATCGCACAGCCTATGGCAACACCTTCGCCATGATACAGACGGTCGGAATAGCCCGTCGCCGCCTCAAGCGCATGGCCAAAGGTGTGGCCAAGGTTTAGCAAGGCGCGATCGCCCTGTTCGGTCTCGTCACGCAACACGATGTCGGCTTTCATCTGTACCGAACGACGCACGGCCTCGATGCGCGCGGGCATGTCGCCTGCGGCCAGGGCCGGTCCCTGTCCTTCGAGCCACTCGAAAAACGCAGCATCACCCAGCAGGCCGTATTTCACGACCTCGCCGTAGCCTGCCAGAAAATCGCGCGGCCTCAGCGTGCCCAGCACATCGACATCCGCCAGAACCAGACTGGGCTGGTGAAACGCACCGATCAGGTTCTTGCCATGTCGCGCGTTGATGCCGGTCTTGCCACCCACCGAACTGTCGACCTGCGCCAGCAGCGACGTGGGCATTTGCACAAAGCGCACCCCGCGGCGCAGGATCGCGGCAGCAAAACCCACCAGATCGCCAATCACGCCCCCCCCCAAGGCCACAACAATATCGCCCCGTTCGACCTTTTGATCCAGCAGCCAGTCGACGCAGGCCATAAGATGCGGCCAGCTTTTGGTCGCCTCACCCGCTTGCAGGGTCATTGCAGCACTGTCGATCCCATGCGCGCGCAAACCGTCCTGAAAGGCGGCCAGATGCAGCGCGGCCACATTTTCATCCGAGATTACAACCACCCGCGACCGCTTGAGCAACGGCGCGATGTGGACGGCGGCTTCGGCCAGCAGGCCGGTGCCGATCAGCACATCATATTCGCGCCCCGGCAGGCCCACATGTACGGTGTCACGCATCCAGTTTCTCCAATACATCGGGCCGCGTCAGCAGCGCTGCAATCACGCGATCAGCCATCTTTTCAATGCTATACGACGGCTTGGACGCCACATGCAGATCAGCCAGTTTGTAGATCGGCACGCGTGTCTCGTACAGGCTGGTCAGCTTGGCTTTGGGGTCGGGATTACGCAGCAAGGGCCGCGTGTCCTTGTAACGCACGCGCTGCCAAAGCAGCGGCAAATCGGCGTCCAGCCAGACTGACACGCCGCGCTGCGAAATGTTCTGACGGTTTTCCGCGCTCAGAAATGCGCCCCCGCCAGTAGAAAGAACCCCGCGAGAACTGTCCAGCAGCCGCGAGATCACCTGCGTTTCCTTGATCCGGAAAAACGGCTCTCCGTCGCGTTCAAAGATTTCGGGCACGGTCATGTTGGCTGCAGCCTCGATCTCGTGATCGCTGTCAAGAAATGGCACGCCCAGTTTCGCAGCCAGAGCTTTGCCCACGGCTGTTTTGCCAGCCCCCATCATTCCAACCATCACGACAGTCTTGTGCAGCGCAAACTGCGCAACATCTGCTGGACTATCTGACGGTGATTGCTGAATTTCGCTCATATTCCGGTGAATGACGTGATATTGCACAAAAGGCCATATATAAGTTGGTCAAAACCAGAAAACCCGAGGCAGACAAAAGTATGGGAAGACTGATCAAGTATCTGATATACCTTATCGTTCTGGGGCTGATCGGCTTGGTGGTCTACGCCTATGCCGGTCCGTTTTTCGGCGCGGACTTTGACCCGCCACAGACCGAAGTCCGTGTGCCTGTGACTCTCGATGCCGATTAGGGTTGGCGTATTTCCGCTGTGTCTGGGGCTGATGGCGGGCGCATTCGCGCCCATTACAGCTGTGCAAGCACAAGAGGCCCCGTTGTCGGTGATCGACTGGCTGGAACGCAACACACCGACGCCCGCAGTACAACCGCAGCCGCAACCACCCGAGCCTGCCACAGCCCCCAGTGCCAATGTGCCCGTTGTCACCGTATCACCGCTGGACGGGCCTGCGGCGCGGCGCGTGGGGCTGGCACCTGCGTCGATCACCGGCCTGCCCGATACGCTTTGGCAAGGTTCGGACGGCACCGAACTGGCCGAAGCAATCAGCGCCATCAAGGCGGTCCGCCTGCCCGCCACGCAGGCGTTGTTCTATACCTTGCTGCTGGCCGAGGCATTGCCACCTGCGGTGCATGACGCGGATTTCAACCTTGCCCGTGTCGATGCGCTGTTGCGTCTTGGGGCGCTTGATCCGGCGCTTGCGATGCTGGAACAGATCGGCCCAGAATCGTCGGCCGCCGTCCTTGCCCGCTATTTCGACGCCAGCCTGCTGGCGGGCACCGAAGATGATGCATGCGCCAAGGTCATGGCCAAGCCGTCGCTGGCCCCCGGCTATGCCGCACGCGTGTTCTGTGCCGCGCGCGCGGGCGATTGGGACACCGCGGTTCTGCTGTTGGGCACGGCACGTGCATTGGAGAACTTAAGCGACGCCGAAGCGGATATGCTTGAGCGGTTCCTTGACCCCGACCTTTTCGAGGGAGAGCCGGACCTTCCGACACCAGCCGAACCCAATCCTCTGGCCTTTCGCGTCTACGAATCAATCGGTACACCCGTTTCCACAGCACTTTGGCCGCGGATCTATGCCAACGCCGATCTGCGCGAAATCGCAGGCTGGCGGTCGCAGTTGATGGCGGTTGAACGGTTGGCACAAACCGGCGCCATCGCCGACAACCGGCTGCTGGGCATCTATACCGACCGTCAGCCTGCCGCCTCTGGTGGTCTGTGGGACCGTGTGAACGCCGTGCAACGCTTTGAAACCGCTCTGAACAGCAACAGCACCGAAGCCGTGGCCAAGACCCTGCCCCCTGCGTGGTCCGAAATGCAGGCCGCAGGACTTGGCGTGCATTTTGCCAATCTCTTTGGTGAACGCCTGCCGCCGTTGGACGACCGCACCGCGAGTACCGTCGCGTTCGAGACCATGTTGCTGTCGCCCGTATACGAACAAGCCGCCACCAAATACGCCCAAGCCGCCGCGCATGCCCCGTTGTTGGTCGGATTGGCGCAGGGCGACACCACGGGCGCGCAACCCAACGGGCCGATGGAAAAGGCATTGGTTGACGCCTTTGCCGATGCGCCCCCCGACGCCACGCTGGTTGGGCTGGCCCGCACCGGTAAGCTGGGGCGCGCCCTGCTGGGGGCGTTGTCGCTGGTCAACGAGGGCGCCAAAGGCGACCCCGGCGCGTTGCGTCAGGGTCTGGCCACGCTGCGGGCGCTGGGACTGGAAGACAACGCCCGCCGCGCCGCTTTGCAAATCATGCTCAGGCCTGCACTATGAGCGCTGACACAGACCGCTGGATTTCCACCTTTATCGAAGCGCAGGCAGCCGAACTGGGGGCCGCGCAGAATACTCTTCTGGCTTACGGACGCGATCTCAAGGATTTTGCAACTTGGGCCACCCGTCAGGGACGCCGGTTCGACACCGTGAAGCAAGGCGATATCGAGGCCTATCTGGTGTTCTGCGACGAACAGGGCCTTGCCAAATCCACCCGTGCGCGGCGGCTGTCTTCGATCAAGCAAATGTACCGCTTTGCCTTCGAGGAAGGCTGGCGCAAGGAAAACCCCGCGATCCAGATTTCGGGGCCGGGTCAGGACAAGCGCCTGCCCAAAACGCTGGATATTGCAGAAGTGGACAGGCTGCTTGAGGCCGCGCGCGCCTCGGGCCGCAACGAGGCAGACTGCACGCGCAACACCTGCCTGATGGAACTGCTTTATGCCACGGGGATGCGGGTAACCGAACTGGTGGGCCTGCCGGTCAGCGCCGCGCGGGGTGATCCGCGCATGTTGCTGATTCTTGGTAAAGGCGGCAAGGAACGCATCGTGCCACTGTCGCCCCCTGCCCGTTCGGCGCTGGCCAATTGGCTAAAAATGCGCGACGCACTGGAAGATGCGGGCAAGGCCAAGGGCAAGCCTGCCTCGCGCTTTTTGTTTCCGTCACGCGGGGCCGCAGGGCATCTGACGCGCCACCGGTTTTATTTGATGATCAAGGAATTTGCCGTGGCGGGCGGCGTGTCACCGGACAAGGTCACGCCACACACACTGCGCCACGCTTTTGCGACGCATCTGCTGGCGGGTGGTGCCGATCTGCGGTCAATTCAGGCGCTGCTGGGCCACGCCGATGTGGCCACAACCGAGATTTACACCCATGTGCTGGACGCAAGATTGACCGAATTGGTGCTGGACCATCACCCGTTGGCCAACGAGAATACGCGCAAAACCTCGGGCAAATAGCCACCTGCGCACAGTGCCGCAGCCCGGTTGCAAACCGAACACATGGCCTGAAAATTGCAAGGATGATCGCCAGAAACCGGCACCGATCGGTCCATTTGCCCTGAATCCGCTGCAATCATCTGGCTTCCTTCCCTTGAATGCACGGTCCAACGGCCCCATAACCCTATGAACCCTCAAGGAACACAGTTTTACCAATGGACCCATCTTCTGCGACGCTGGACAGCGCTTTCTGGATCACCTGCGGGATCATCCTGTTTCTTCTTGTCCTTTCCGGTTTCTTTTCGGGGTCGGAAACGGCCCTGACCGCCGCCTCGCGCGGGAAACTGCGCAGTCAGGCCGACAAAGGCTCGCGCGGGGCGCAACGGGCACTGAAGATCACCGAGGACAACGAACGGCTGATCGGCTCTGTGCTGCTGGGCAACAATCTTGTCAACATTCTGGCCGCCTCGATGGCCACAGCGCTGTTCACCCGCGTCTTTGGCGAAAGCGGCGTGGCGCTGGCGACGCTGGTGATGACCCTGCTGGTGCTGATCTTTGCCGAGGTCTTGCCAAAAACCTATGCGATCACCAACGCCGAAACCGCCGCTGCGGCGGTGTCACGGCCCATCTCTCTGATTGTTCTGGTGTTTTCGCCGGTTGTGGCGGCGGTGCGCTATTTTGTGCGTGGTGTGCTGTTTGTCTTTGGCGTGCGCATTGACCCCAACAGCAATGTTCTGGCGGTGCGCGAGGAAATCGCAGGCGCGCTGCATCTGGGGCATTCCGAAGGTGTCGTCGAAAAAGAAGACCGCGACCGCATTCTGGGCGCGCTTGATCTGGGCGACCGCACAGTTGAAGAGATAATGTTGCATCGCTCGGGCATCGAGATGATCAACGCCCAAGACGACCCCGAAACGATTTTCGAGCAATGTCTGAAGTCCAGCCATACCCGCCTGCCCCTGTTTCGCGATGATGTGGAAAACATCATCGGCGTGGTCCACGCCAAAGACCTGTTACGCGCGATGTACAAGATTGTCGGCGGACCAGAGGGAGACGCCAAGGCTCTGAAATCATTTAATATTCTGGACGTTGCAACGGCCCCCTATTTTGTCCCCGAAACCACGACTCTTGACGACCAGATGCGCCAGTTCCTGCGTCTTAACACCCATTTCGCACTGGTGGTGGACGAATATGGCAGCCTTCAGGGTTTGATCACGCTTGAGGATATTCTGGAAGAAATCGTGGGCGAGATCACCGACGAATTTGACCCCGACGCAGACCATCCGCTGACCCGCGGCGAGGACGGACAATTTGTCGTTGACGGATCAATGACCATCCGCGACCTGAACCGTGCCACCGAATGGACCCTGCCCGACGACGAGGCGAACACAGTCGCCGGTCTGGTCATCCACGAGGCGCAGATGATCCCCGAAGTCGGTCAGGTGTTTTCGTTTCACGGATTCAGGTTCGAGGTAACCGCCCGCGACGGCAACCGTATTGCAGCGCTGGCTATTCGGCCACTTGTCCGGCGCTAAGCTCGTCGTCCTGTAGCGGCACCCGCATGTGCAGGTGATAACCGCTTGCAGACCCGCTGATCGAATAATCGGCCCCGATCTGCAACGCCGCCGCCTGCATCAACCGTTGGCCCAATGTGGTCACGGCATTCTCGGGCATGGGCTGGGTGTTGCCGATGCCGTCATCCTTGCAATCCACCATCAGTGCACTGTGGTCTTCGCTTTGCACAATCGAAACGCTGACAGTGCCCTGCCGCCCGTCAGGAAAGGCATGTTTGATTGCATTTGCTGTGAATTCGCTAACAATCATCCCGATGTTGGCAGCGACCAAAGATGCAACTTGGGCCTGACACACATCCATATCCAGTCGCACGTGTGACGGCGCACTGACCTCAAGCAACGACGCCACGCGCACCAGATAGGGCGCCAAAGCCACCTGATGCGACTGGCTGGTCTGGTACAATTCCTGATGCAACATCGCCACCGCATCAATGCGCCGCTCGACCGCTGATAAGGCCTCGACGGCAATGTCACTGTCCACCCGCGACTTATACATGCGCCCCACTGACAACACTGTTTGCAGCGAATTCTTGACGCGGTGGTCGATTTCATCACGCAAAACCTCGGCCTGATGCAGGGCCAGACGCATTTCGATCTGGCGCATCACCTGTTTGCCCAGCACCCGCAATGTGGTGCGTTGCAGATCGCTCAGGGTACGCGGTTCAGTGTCCAGCACGCAAAGGGTGCCAATCGGCAATCCATCATCAGAGACGAGCGGCACACCTGCGTAGAACCGGATGTTTTCTGTGCCAAGCACCAGCGGATTGTCAGCAGTACGCGCATCACGCCGTGTGTCGCGAATTTCCAACAAATCGTCTTGCAAAATGGCGTGACTGCAAATGGATTGGTCCAGACCGGTGCCGGTCGCATCCATGCCCACGCGGGCCTTGAACCACTGGCGATCTTCATCCACAAGCGAGATCAACGCAATCGGAACATCACAGATTTTGGCAACCAATTCAACCAGTTCGTCGAACTGAGGTTCAGCATCTGTATCCAGAATTCCAAGCTTGCGCAGTTGCGCCAGCCGTTCAATTTGTCTGGGATGGAGCTTTGCGCGCATGGGTGCCCCTTAAAACGCTTCAAGGCGCGTTTTATACCACACGGACCGCCTTGCAAGAGGGTCAAGTGTTCATAAGCGCAATCGTGTACCACCTGGATCAAATGGTGGCACATCCAGAATTGTGGCACGGTGCGGTTGGCCCAAGACCATCACCTCGACCACATCGCCCGCTCCCGCCCCTTTGACAAAGCCCAGCGCCAGCGACATCCCCACCGAATAGCCATAGGCACCCGAGGTCACGCGCCCGATCCCCTGACCATTCCAAAAAATCGGCTCGCCGCCTGTGGCATCGGCGTTTGACGCGTCCGTGTCGCCTGCATCCAGCGCCAGCAGCACCAGCCGTTCGCGCGCAGGCTGCGCCAGCGTACCAGCCACTGCATCGCTGTTCAAAAACACCTTGTCCATCTTGCACAACCGGTCAAGCGAGACCTCTTGGGGCCAGTATTCAGGGCTGTATTCACGCCCCCATGACCCATAGCCTTTTTCGATCCGCAGGCTCATCAGCGCACGGCTGCCCACGGGGCCGACGCCAAAATCCTTGCCCGCCCCGATCAATGCCGCATAAAGCTGCGCCTGATCCTGCGCGCGGCAATGCAGTTCCCAACCCAGATCACCGGTGAACGACACCCTCAGCGCCAGCACTTCGACGCCCGCCAGCGCAATCCTTTGTGCGTGCATAAAGGGAAAGTCCGCTGTTGCCAGCGACGCATCGGTCAGCCCCTGCAATAGCGCGCGACTGTCGGGCCCTGCCACGTTGAACCCGCACATTGCTTCGGTCAGGCTTTGAAACGTGATCCCCTCGGGCAATGGCACCGCGTGGAAAAACCGCTGGTGGTATCGTTCCGCCATGCCAGAGCCAATCACCCAGAATTCATCCTCTGCCAGTCGTATGACGGTGAAATCCCCCGCGATCCCGCCCCGTTTGCCAATCAGCGGCGTCAGACACGACCGCCCCACAGCCTGCGGCATCCGGTTGGCAAAGACCGCGTTCAGCCAGGCCTCGGCCTCCGGCCCTGTGCAGCGGTATTTTGCAAAATTCGAAATGTCGATAATACCCGCCCGATCCCGCAGCATCCGGCACTCATCCCCCACCGGCCCCCACCAGTTCTGCCGCGTAAACCCGTCGGTGTCCTGCGCACTAGGGCTGTCCGCAAACCAAAGCGGATGTTCCCAGCCTGCGTTCAGCCCGAACACCGCCCCCATCTGCGCTTGCATCTCATAGGCAGGTCGTGTGCGTGCAGGCCTGCCAGCGGCGCGTTCCTCGTTCGGGAAATGGATCTTGAAGCGATTGGCGTATTGGTCGCGCACCCGTGCCTTGGTAAAGGCCTTGTCGGCCCAATTGCCAAACCGTGCCATATCCCACGCAAACATATCGTATCGGGTCTCGCCCTCGATCATCCACTGCGCCGCTAGCAACCCCATTCCTCCCGACTGCGAGAACCCCGGAATAATGCCGTTGCAGCAGAAATAGCCGCGCAGTTCCGGCACCGGCCCGAACAGCACATTGGCATCGGGTGACCAGATCATCGGGCCGTTGATCACCCGCTTGATACCCGCAGTGCCCACCACCGGCACCCGTTCGATCGCGCGCATCATGTTGTCCTCGATTCGCTCCAGATCGTCGGCGAACAACTCATGGCCAAAACCTTGTGGCGTGCCATCCTCGGCCCAAAAGCGCATGTCTTTCTCATAGGCCCCGACCAGCAGGCCCTTGCCCTCTTGGCGCAGATAATATTCACCGTCCCGATCCGCGACCGAGGGCAACCGGCGGTCCATCGCGGCAATCTGCGCAATTGTTTCAGTTACAAAATACTGGTGCTCGGTTGGTTGCAGCGGCAGGGTCAGCCCCGCCATAGCCGCCACCTCGCGCCCCCACAGACCGGCAGCATTTACCACCCAAGGCGTTGCAATATCACCTTTTTCGGTGCGCACGATCCATGTACCATCGGACTGCGCCTCTGTCCCCGTGACGGGGCAGAACCGCACAATTTCGGCTCCCATCGCCCGCGCGCCCGCCGCATAGGCATTGGTCACGCCCGACGGGTCCACATTGCCGCCCTCGGGTTCCCACATGATGCAGCGGATACCGTCAAAATCCACCAACGGATGCAGACGTTCGGCCTCCGCACGGTCCACCTCGTGAAAGTTCATGCCGTACAACTTGGCCTTGGCCGCCTGCAACCGCAGCTGATGCACCCGCGCCTCGGTCTGGGCCAGATACAGCGATCCGGGCTGGAACACGCCGCAGCCCTGCCCCGTCTCCTGCTCCAGTTTTTTATACAGACCCATCGTATAATGCTGGATACGGCTGATGTTGGTGCTGTCGTGCAGCCCGTGAATGTTGGCTGCCGCATGCCACGTGCTGCCCGATGTCAGCTCGTCACGTTCCAGCAACACCACATCCTGCCAGCCCAGTTTGGCCAGATGGTACAGGATCGAACATCCGATCACACCGCCGCCGATCACGACAGCTTGGGCATGTGTGCGCATGGGCTCAGCCTTTGTTGATTGCACTGCGCCCCAACCTGCCGCCTTGGGCCGCGCAAGATTGATCATTTCCGACGTCCCGTGTCGGCCACGCACCAAGTCCCGAAATAAACCTCTTCATCTTGCCATACAAACTCCGGGGTCCGGGGCAGCGCCCTGGTACGGCCCTTGCAACCCACCGAAACGACGCATCCTGTCGCAAACGGACCAGCCTGACCGCCAGCGCATCCTAAACTCTCCCTGAACCATCCCATTCAGGAGGCCCCGATGCAAACCACCACCCGCGTTGCCGTCATAGGAGGAGGCGTTGTCGGCGCATCCGTGCTCTATCATCTGACGAAACTCGGCTGGTCCGATGTGATGCTGATTGAAAGGTCGGAACTGACATCGGGCAGCACATGGCACGCGGCGGGTGGATTTCACACGCTGAACGGCGACACCAATATGGCGGCGCTTCAGGGTTATACCATTCGGTTGTACAAGGAACTGGAAGAGATCACCGGCATGTCGTGCGGGTTGCATCATGTGGGCGGCATCACACTGGCCGACAATCGCGACCGGTTCGACATGCTGCTGGCCGAACGGGCAAAGCACAGGTTCATGGGGTTGGAAACCGAAATCGTCACCCCCGCCGAGATCGCAAAGATCGCGCCAGTGACCAACATCGAGGGCATCATTGGCGGGCTCTATGATCCGCTCGATGGCCATCTTGATCCGTCTGGCACCACTCACGCCTATGCACGCGCGGCACGCATGGGCGGTGCCACGATCCAGACGCACACGATGGTGGTCGAGACCAACCAGCGCCCCGATGGCACTTGGGATGTGGTCACCGACAAGGGCACGATCCACGCCGAACACATCGTCAACGCAGGCGGCCTGTGGGCGCGTGAGGTGGGGGCGATGGCGGGCATCTATTTCCCCCTACACCCAATGGAGCACCAGTACATCGTCACCGAAGAGGTGCCGATGATCGCCGACATCGTCGACGCAGGCGGCGAGCATCCGCATGTGATGGACCCCGCCGGCGAAAGCTATCTGCGGCAAGAAGGGCACGGCCTGTGCATCGGGTTTTACGAACAGCCCTGCCGCCCGTGGGCAGTGAACGGCACGCCGTGGACCTTTGGCCATGAACTGCTGCCTGATGATTTCGACAAGATCGAGGACAGCATCGCATTCGCCTACAAACGCTTTCCGGCGCTGGAAACTGCGGGGGTCAAATCGGTGATCCACGGGCCTTTCACCTTTGCCCCCGATGGCAACCCGCTGGTTGGTCCGGTTCCGGGTGTGCGCAATTACTGGTCGGCCTGCGGCGTTATGGCTGGCTTTTCCCAAGGTGGCGGCGTCGGCTTGACGCTGGCGCAATGGATGATCGAGGGCGAGCCCGAACGGGACGTGATGGCGATGGACGTGGCCCGCTTTGGCGACTGGATCAGTCCCGGATATACCCTGCCCAAAGTCATCGAAAACTATCAGAAACGCTTTTCCGTCAGCTATCCCAACGAAGAACTGCCCGCAGCACGCCCCAACCGCACCACGCCGATGTATGACATTTTTTCAGATATGGGCGCGGTCTGGGGCCAGCAATACGGGCTTGAGGTGGTCAATTACTATGCCCAAGAGGGCGAGCCCGCGTTTGAAACCCCGTCTTTCCGCCGCTCGGACGCGTTTGACGCGACCGCCCGCGAAGTGCGCGGCGTGCGGGGCGGCGTGGGCATCAACGAGGTCCACAATTTTGGCAAATACCGCGTCACCGGCCCCCGCGCCCGCGCCTGGCTGGACCGGATCATGGCAGGCCGTGTGCCACAGCCGGGCCGTTTGTCGCTGACCCCGATGCTGTCGGAAAAGGGCAAGCTGATCGGTGATTTCACCATGTCGTGCCTGAGCGATGACGAATTCCAGTTGACCGCGTCCTATGGCAGTCAGAACTTTCATTTCCGCTGGTTCCAGCAGCACGCCGAAGACGGTGTAACAGTCGAGAATATCAGCGATAAACGCAACGGGTTCCAGATCGCAGGGCCCAAGGCCCGCGCGGTTCTGGCCGCCTGCACCCTGACCGACATCTCGGACATGAGGTTTCTCGACGTGCGCCGCATGACCGTCGGCATGACAGACTGCATCGTGCAGCGGGTTAGCTTTACCGGCGATCTGGGCTATGAGATTTACTGCGACCCGATGGGCCAGCGCGCGCTCTGGTGGACGCTGTGGAATGCGGGGCAGCCACACGGGATGGTGCCCTTTGGCATGCGCGCGATGATGTCGCTGCGACTGGACAAACATTTTGGCAGTTGGATGGCCGAGTTCTCGCCCGATTACACCGCCGCCGAGACGGGGTTGGACCGTTTTATCAGCTTCAAGAAGAACACGGATTTTATCGGTCGCGCTGCCGCCAAGGCAGAGCGCGACAAAGGATCGGCGCGGCGGCTGGTGGCCTTTGTCGTCGATGCGGATGACGCCGATGTGCAAGGCTACGAGCCGATATGGCTGGATGGCGACGTGGTGGGCTTTTGTACGTCGGGTGGTTTTTCGCACCATACGGGCACATCCATCGCCCAAGGGTTCCTGCCGGTGCAGGCGGTTTCGGACGGTTTGCGTGTCGAGATCGAAATTCTGGGCCAGATGCGCGGTGCCACGGTCACGCTAACGCCTCCCTTTGATGCCGATGGCGCGCGGATGCGTGGCTGATTAGAGTTGGCCCATGGACCAACTCAGCACCATCCCCGCCATTGTGCTTGCCGCAGGGCAATCGTCGCGTATGCGCGGCACCGACAAACTGTTGCAGGATGTGGATGGCCAACCGCTGATCCGGCGGCAGTGCCAGATGGCGCGGCAGGTCTGCGAACGGGTCTACGTGACGCTGCCGCCTCTTCCGCATGACCGCTATACTGCAATCAGCGGGTTAGACGTGACGCCAGTATCGGTTGCCAACGCTGCCGAAGGCATGGGCGCATCCCTGCGCGCGGGTTTTGCCGCTTTGCCAGCGGATGCACAGGCTGCACTGCTACTGCTGGGGGATCTGCCTGACCTGACCGCAGAAGACTTGAGCACCGTCTTACAAGCCGTTGATTTAACATCTGATAACCTGATCTGGCGCGGCACCACATCAGAGGGGCGTGCGGGCCACCCCATCGTGTTTGCAAAGTCGCTGTTCGCAGAGTTTGCAACGTTGACAGGCGACAATGGTGGCCAGTCGATTGTGGCATTTGCCGGTGATCGCGTCGCGCACATTGCTCTGTCGGGCAATCGCGCACGCAATGATCTGGACACGCCCGAAGAATGGGCCAACTGGCGTGCCCTACGGGATTAACCCAGAAGCGATCGGGCCTCGAAGGACTTCAGCGAACGGCGCGCCGATGTATAGCCGTCCAGACCTTCGACAGTCTCAAGCTCGGGGAACAATGCCAGTATTTCGTCGCGCTGGTCCGAACCGATACCCCGCAAAGACATATCACCAGGCTGGAAACTTTCGGTCCATGTGCCATCGCCCAAAATCACCTCGTGGTGGTCGAACATCAGGTGGATATAGCTGACGGAGTCTGCCTCGACAAAGTCCACACCTTCCATTGACGTCAGGTGTTTGGCAGCCACCAGTACTTCGCGGTCGTCGAACATGACCGCTGCCAGATCCGATGTGATCAGCATCCGGTGGTTCGGGCTGACCAGCATGTCGCGATCGGGCAGACCGCGGCCCAAAGCACCCTGACGGATCAGAACGGGGTTAAACTCGGGCTTGGCTGCCAGATCGGCACGGACAAGATCGCGGCGACCTGTCCACCGCAGCTTTTGCAGACCGTTGTCACGTGTGAACACGCGCATACCGGGTTTCAGCGCCTCGACGGCCACCTCGCCCTTATCGGTCGCAATCATCGTGCCGGGCGTAAAGCACACGATAATTTCTTCGATCTCGGAATAGGTCGTGCGGCCCGAAACATTGCCATGTTCGTCGATAAATTCGATCCGGCCCGATTCTGTGCCCGCCCCGTCAGAATAGACCTTGGCACGCACGCCGGTCAGGTCGATCACGTCAATGTCAGAGCCGTCCGCGTCTTCACCCCCGACGATGGTGTGGCTGCCCGTCCCGTCAAAAGTGAATCTGTCGCTGCCGGCGCCACCTTCGGCGTGGTCATTGTCAGGGCCCATGACAATCTGGTCCCGACCTGCGCCGCCGTACACTTTATCATCGCCGGTGCCGCCGACCAACGTGTCGTCGCCCGCGCCACCAATCAACGTGTCCTGACCCTGACCGCCGCTTAGAAAATCATCTCCTTCGCCGCCGTCCAGCATGTCGTCGCCGTCGCCGCCGCTCAGTTCGTCATCGCCGCCCTGACCAAAGATCACGTCCTGACCTGCGCCACCGTCGATGGTGTCGTCGCCAGCAATGATCGGGGTAACAACCGCACCGTCAATCAGATCACCCGAAAAGGTGAAACCCGACTGCGTGCTGCGCGCTTCAAGGGTGAATTCGATGAAATTTCGGTTTTCAAATTCCGCACTGAACCACGCCTGCTGGTCCGAAGGGTCATTGTTCCCGTTGCCCACAGCCGTAACCGTTCCCGAATCAGACAAGATGTTCAGGACAGAATCCGGCGCCACGCCAAAAGCCGAGAAACTGGAAGTCTGAAGCGTCACCGCCTCTTGGTCACCGCGACCGTTCTTGTCGAGGTCGTTGAACGTCGCAACCGAATTCAACGCTACAGGCTGACCAGTGGCCGGATCGAAGAACTCGAACCGGAACGTGGCTGTGTCGCCCTTTCCCGAACTAAAACGGCCCCCGTTCAGCAAGATTTCAGATCCGCGGCCGCTGGCCAGGTCAACCTCCATTCTGTTGTCGGATTTTGAAACCAGCACCAGACGGCCCGAAATCGGGGTACCATCATCCAGCGTTGCGACGTTGCTATAAACGGCAGAGTCACCCGCGCTGGCATTGTCGCCATAGTAGGTCTTCGACACAACATTATCGATGCTCAGCGTCAGTGCCGATGCATCCTGACCGGGGGCTGTGCCTTCACCAACGTCACCGAAAAGCGTGTCGTTACCTTCGCCACCCAGAATGATGTCGTTGCCACCCTCACCCGAGATGCGGTCCTGTCCATTCTGGCCTGAAATTACATCGTCTTCCGCGCCACCCTGAAGGGTGTCGTTGTTGCTGGTCCCGTTGATCACGGTCATGGCAGCTGTGTCCCTAGTGTCAAATCATCAGACGCCGCGCCCCCACGCGCGTCTTAGGGATGTATTAACGATCAATCTCGGGATGTATATGGAGATAGGTTCAAAAACGTGATCAAGAACCATATTTTTGCCTTAGTTAGATCAAATTTTCTCGATGCAATCTCGACTTACGAAACAATATCCTTTCTTTCGACTTATTGAACGCGAAAAGCGACGCAGCCCCCTGCGTCGTTTTCCTCGTCCGGTGTGGCTTTGGGCCACACCGGCGACTCACTCACTGCATATGTTCTTGGACCCGAGGCGCGCTTATTTGGTCAAAAGGACCGCCTCGTGCTTTTTCAGAGACCGGCGTGCTGAGGTATAGGCGTCGACGCCTTCGCGCGTTTTCAGTTCGGGGAATAGCTCGAACAACTCGTTGCGCTGCGCGTTTCCGATACCGGCCAGTGTCAGATCGCCGGGCTGGAAGCTTTCTGTCCATGCACCGTCCGACAGGATCACCTCGTGCCGGTCGAACATCAGGTGGATGTAGGTTGTCGCGCTGACGTCAACAATATCGACCCCTTCCAGACCGGTCAGGTGTTTAGCCGCGACTAGAACCTCGCGCTCTTCGAAGTAAAGCGCGGTTTTGTCGTTGGCCACCAGAACGCGGTGGTTGGGTGAAACCATCATGTCACGCTCAGGCAAGCCGCCCCCTAACGCGCCCTTTTGGATCAGAACAGGCTTGAGGTGCTCGGCACGCTCGAACGCGGCGCCTGCCATCGACTTTTGACCCACCCAACGGATTTCCTGAATGCCGTTGTCGCGGGTAATAACGCGATCGCCAACTTGCATGTCCTCGACACGACACTCGCCTTTTGGTGTGGCGATCAGGGTGCCGGGGGTAAAGCAGGGAATGATCGATTCAATCTCGGAGAAGTCGAGCGTGCCCTTACTAGTGCCGTCATTGTTCAGAAACCGGATGGTGCCCGAAGTCGAGTCGCCGTCGGCGTCCAGGGTACGACTAACGTATTCATATTTGCCGGCGCCCGTCAGATCCAGCGTATCAAAGTCGTCGCCGCCCGTGCCACCGTCCACGGTGTCACCCGCGTTGGCCTTCAGGAAGGTATCACGACCGTCGCCGCCCGACATCATATCATCGCCGCCGTTGCCGCCGTCGATGGTGTCGTTACCCGCGCCGCCTGTCATCACGTCGTCGCCGGTCGCGCCGATGATCATGTCATCGCCGTCACCGCCGTCCAGCGTGTCATCGCCGGTGCCGCCATCAATCCAGTCGTCGCCGTCGCCGCCCATCAGCTTGTCGGCCCCGTTTTCACCATAGATCGTGTCGTCACCAGCGCCGCCATAAACGATGTCTGCATTACGGCCTGCGTTGATATAGTCGTCGCCTTCGCCGCCATAAATCTCGTCGTTGCCCTGACCGCCCAAAAGCGTGTCATCGCCAGTGCCACCAAAGATGGTGTCGTCGTCGATCTCGCCGTCGATGTAATCGTCGCCCTCGTCGCCGTACAGCAGGTCATCGTCGTCGGCGCCGTAAATGACGTCGTCGCCCTCGCCGCCATAGACAGTGTCACGGCCATTGTCCGGACGCTTGTCCGCACCAAAGGGGTTGGACCCGTCATCTTCGATGTTGACCAGATCCGGAACTTTTAGCGGGTCGTTGCCAGCATAGATGGTGTCGTTGCCGATACCGCCCAGAATAATGTCGCTGCCTTCGCCACCGACGATACGGTCGTCGCCTTCGTCGCCATAGATTTCATCGTCGTCGATGCCCGCATCAATTACATCGTCGCCGGTACCGCCATAGATTGTGTCGCGGTCGTCGCCTGTAAAGATCGTATCGTTGCCCGCACCGCCATCAACAAAATCGCGTTCGTTTTCGGCGGCGGCTGTGCCCTCTTCACCGGTGAACAGACCCGGATAGCCTTTGTCTACTTTCAGATCGTTGTCAGGATCGCTGGAGGTGATAAAATCGTTGCCTTCACCGCCATAGATGGTGTCGGACCCTTCGCCGCCGGTCAGCGTGTCGTTGCCACCTTCGCCAAAGATCATGTCGTCGCCGCTGCCGCCGTTCAGCACGTCGTTGCCGTCTCCGCCTGCGGGTGCGCCAACTGTAACGTCATAATAAATGTCGGTAACGTTAATACCCGAGTTGTTCGAACCGTTCTGGTCGTGCTCGATCGTGATCCGCCCGACGGGGCCCGGAATGTCGACTAGGATCGAATAATTGCCCGAAGTATCTTCCTCGTAGCCGCCTTTGCTGTCCGCCGTGTCGACGCCGAATTTGCCATCAGTGTCGATCAACGTCAGCTTGTGGCCGCCAGTCATGTCGACGTTGATCTCTTTTCCGTCCAGATCATAGGCCTTGATACGGACCAGACCGTCGCCATCAATATCGTTCACGCGGAAAGATACTTTTTCAACGGCTTCGCTGAACGACAGCTCATAATCCGCCTGATTGCCGTGACCTTTGGTTTCGCTGTCCAACGAGCTGAAGGCGTCAACGCCTTTACCGTCATCGCTGATCGAATGCACTTTTTGCTGGTCGGTCGAAAATTCGGTATCCGCAGCCCCGGTTTCTTGCAGGACTTTGAAGGTGACGTTGACGTTTCCGGTGTTCTGGGTAAAGCCGTCAAGATCATGGCCGTTGCCCACACCCGCCTGATCCCACTCAAAGCTTTCGCGCACGGATTCTGTCGACGACGGGGGCGTTTCGCCCTTGTTGTCGCCATAGATCACGTCGTTACCCGAACCGCCGTCGATGCTGTCATCGCCCGAACCGCCCACCAACAGGTCATCGTCAGCACCACCGTCGATGGTGTCATTGCCGCCCTGACCATAGATGGTGTCGTTGCCCGTGTCGCCGTTCAGGAAATCGGCGCCAGCGCCCTGCGCGGCTGTTGCTTCGCCGTCGGTGCCAGCGATGGGTTCGAATGTCTCGACGATACCGATGTCGGACAGATAGATGTTCGACTGGCCATGACCGTCGCCTGCGTGGATCACTTCGATGCGGCTGACCGGACCGGTGACAGTTACAGTCGCGGCCGCGTCCGCATCGGTACGTGCATCGCCGTGGTCGTTGTTGGATGTAATGGTGTTGTTGCCGCCCAACGTCAGACCGGAGCCCACCTGAAAATCAACTGGAATCAGCGAACCATCGGGACCATAGGCCAGAACGCGGACATAGCCCACGTCGGCGTCGATGTCGGTGATGTTGAACCGTACTTGGTCAACGGATTTGTCGAACGCGATATTATATGTGCCACATTCGCCATTGTCCGCTTCGGATTCAAGACTGGAACGCGCGTTGATGCTGTCCTTGAGGCCACCAACATAGACGGCTTCATTGTCAAACTCGGTTTCAAGACCGTTGGAGTGGTGCGAGGCACGTGGTGGCGTTGAAACAGAAACCTTCACGCCGCCAACCTGTTGGGTCAGCGTCATGTTTTCCAGATTCTCACCGTCATCGACTTTGCCATGCCAATGCCCGTCGGGATCGTCCAGCTCGCTCCAGCGGAACATGCCTTCGTCGCCTATGGTCTTGCCCGCCGTGCCGCCGGTAAAGCCGCTGTCGCCGTAAATCAGGTCGTCGCCCGCACCGCCATATACTGTGTCGTCGCCCGCGCCTGCATAAACCTTGTCGTCATCGGCACCGGCGTAGACTTTGTCATCGCCGCCCCGTGCGTCAACAATGTCCTGATCGCCGGTGTCTGAACCGATAATCGCATCGTTGTTATCAATCTTGTCACCTTCAGGGTCGCCTGTGTAGGCCGCGTTGATCACGTTGGCATTGTTGTCGCCATCGACCACGCCGTCACGTGTTGTTTTCGCAGTGTCCTTGGGGTCCACGGGTGTCTTGGGATCATAATAGAATGTCATCGTTTCAATTCCTCTTAAGGCGTGGTGCACGCCAATGCCGCACCACCGCGGACTAACCAAACCGGAACCCTGCTACAGAACGACTCGTCGGGCGGTCGGGCGAACCACACGAGATGCACAGATGTGGGAAGATGACCTGACACGCAGGTTCGGTGGCCAAGGGGAACCCCCGACCACGTGCGTTTACGGTGTTGCGGCAGCAACCCGGCGGACGCACATCTTCCGCACCAAAATGATGCGTCAAAGTGCGGTCGCCCCCGTGACCTTCAGACATCGCCCCCCAGTTGGGCAAGATCAGTCATACAATTGCGCTTGAAACGAACAAAGCAAAAAATGTCCAGAAAATGGAAACATCGACCCAATTGTACCTTTTTATTGCCTTAATTCACGCCAAGGTTGCGAATTGGAAATTCACAACTGTTTCCACAGTTTACGAGATGTTGCAGTGTTTGCTTGCGTATTGGGTCTGAAATTGACGACCAAACCCGAAGAAAGTTTCCAAATCGGAAACAAATCCGCTTTCTGCTGAAAAATCGAACACATGCCCTGAAACGGCTTAGTCGCCACAATGTTGTGTTCACAAACAGGAACCAATTGTGTCGAAACCAAGGGTTTAGTTCGCCATAACCCGCTATCCCCGAAATCCGAACGATTCGTACCGGGCACAAACCTTAGGGTTTGTCGGCCATAATCATCCGCATCCCGCGACCGCACGATGGTCGGGAAAAACACTAAATAAGATGAGGTGGTACCCAAGGCCGGACTCGAACCGGCAAGCCTTGCGGCGGGGGATTTTGAATCCCCTGCGTCTACCATTCCGCCACTTGGGCCTCACATCCGCCGTTTAGCGCGCCACTTTGCGCGCGTCCAGAGGCTTTTTATGCCGATGCGCCGCTTCTCATAGTCTTGACGGGAAATAACCTGCATGGTCTTGCACGACAAACCACCCGCAAAGAGGGCGACAGGTGATACGCAATTTATACGACTGGGTGCTGCGCATGGCAGATCACCCCAATGCACTTTGGCTGCTTGCGGTCATCGCCTTTATCGAAAGCTCTGTCTTTCCGATCCCGCCCGATGTGCTGATGATCCCGATGATCATCGCCCGCCCCTCGCGGGCGTGGCTAATTGCGACGGTGGCGCTGGTGGCGTCGGTTCTGGGCGGAGTACTGGGCTATGCGATCGGTGCGCTTGCCTTCGAAACATTGGGCCAACCGATTCTTGCAATGCTGGGCAAGGCCGATGCGATGGCGGAGTTCAGCACACGGTTCAACGATCTGGGCTTTTGGGCGGTTCTGGGGGCGGGCATCACCCCCTTTCCGTTCAAGGTCATCACGATCATGTCCGGCTGGACCGGCATGCCGCTGGGAACCTTTATCGTCACCTCCATTCTGGCGCGCGGTATACGGTTCTTTGTGGTGGCCGGACTGCTTTGGGGGTTTGGCGCACCAATTCGTGATTTCATCGAGCGGCGGTTGGGTCTTGTCTTTACGGTGTGTCTTCTGCTTTTGATCGGCGGGTTCGCTGCCACGAGGTATCTATGACACAACGCCACTGGATCATGATCGCAACGCTTGGGTCGGCAGCGCTGATGTTGGGCGCGCTGGGGTTTCAGTATCTGGGCGGGTTTCATCCGTGCAAGCTGTGCTATTGGCAACGCTATCCGCATGTGATCGCCGTGGTGATCGGTGCGATTGCGCTGTGGATGCCGAACCGTTTGCTGATCATACTGGGCGCTGCCAGTGCTGCCGTTACAGGGGTCTTTGGCGTCTATCACGCGGGTGTCGAATGGAAATGGTGGCAGGGTCCGACCACCTGCACCTCGAGTGACATCACGGGAATGAATACCGATGCCCTGTTCGACCAGATCATGAGCGCGCCGCTGACCCGTTGCGACGACATCGTGTGGCAACTGGCCGGTCTGTCGATGGCCGGTTGGAACGCGGTTATTTCTTTCGTGCTGGTTGCCTGCTGGCTGATGGCGCTGCGCCGCCCCTAAGACGATTTTCGCGTCGACAGCAGCAACGACGTTTCCGAGGCCACGACCCCGTCCAGACGGCGAATGTCGAACAGCACCCTGTCAAAACTTTCCAGCGTCCCGGTGCCGATTTCCACGATTACATCCCAGCGTCCGTTGGTGGAATGGATGTGGCGCACGGCACTCATGCCTTGAAGCTGACGGATGATCCGCTCGGTGCCGCGCCCCTCGATGCCGATCATCATCAGCCCGCGCACCGGATCTTGAAGTGCGTCCTCGCGCAGAACCACAGAGAACCCCAGAATATCGCCCCGCGCCTGCAGCTTTTCGATGCGCCCGCGCACGGTAGTGCGTGTCACGCCAAGGTCTGCGGCCAGATCCGACAGAGACGCACGTGCATCGTGGCGCAGCGCTGCGATCAGGCGGTTGTCCATATCGTCCATAAATAGGTTCCGTTTCGATGAATTGACAACCGATACGATCAATTTGGTCGCTTGTCGATAACCCGTTTCGCGCAGTATCTATAAGAAACGCCAGACAGGAGAGCCGCAATGACCACTCAAAACTGTATTCTGATCGGGGCACCGATGGACTGTGGCAAACGCCGCGCCGGTTGCCTGATGGGCCCCGACGCCTATCGCACCGCCGATCTGGCCGGTGCGCTGCAATCGCTGGGCCACAAGGTGCAGGACCGTGGCAATGTCTCCCCTGCCCCCGTTGACCCGATCGCCCACGACCGCCTGTATAAACTGGCCGAAACCATCGCATGGACCGAAAGCCTTGCCGACGCCTGTGTGGCGGCACTCAAGGACGGCTTTCCGATCTTCATGGGTGGCGATCATGCGCTGGCGCTTGGTACCCTGCTGGGCGCGACCCGCCACGCCGCGGCTTCGGACAAGCCATTGTTCGTGTTGTGGCTAGACGCGCACACCGATTACCACACCCCGCAAACCACCGATTCCGGCAATCTGCACGGCACGCCGATGGGGTATATTGCGGGCCGCGACGGCTTTGACGGCTTTCCTGCGGTCGAACACCCTGTGCCGCATGACAACATCTGCATGCTGGGCCTGCGCTCGGTCGATCCGGCAGAGCGTGCGGCACTGGAAGGCACCGATGTCACCTATATCGACATGCGGGCGATTGACGAACACGGCATTGCGGGGCCGCTGAATACATTTCTGGACAAGGTGCGTGCGGCAGACGGCCATCTGCATGTGTCGCTGGACGTCGACTTTCTTGATCCCTCTTTTGCGCCCGCCGTCGGCACCACCGTTCCGGGCGGTGCGACGGTCCGCGAGGCGCATCTGGTGATGGAAATGCTGCACGACAGCGGACTGATGACCTCGCTTGATCTGGTCGAGTTGAACCCGTTTCTGGATGAGCGTGGCCGCACCGCGCAACTGATGGTCGAACTGACCGCATCCGCCCTCGGCCGCCGCATCTTTGACCGCCCCACACGCGCATTTAGCTAAGGAAACCCCACATGCTGACCCCATCCGACAAGGCTCTTGTGCCCTTCGTATCCGTCGACCACATGATGCAGCTGATCCACCACATCGGCATCGAGGAGGCACTGAAGGGGCTCGCCGATTATATCGAAGCCGACTTTCGCCGTTGGGAGTTGTTCGACAAATCGCCCCGCGTGGCATCCCATTCGCCCGAGGGAGTGATCGAACTGATGCCGACATCGGACGGCGAGGTTTACGGGTTCAAATACGTCAACGGCCACCCTAAAAACACAGCAGACGGGTTGCAGACGGTCACCGCCTTTGGCCTGCTGGCCGATGTGGCTACCGGCTATCCCGTGCTGCTGTCCGAAATGACGATGCTGACGGCAATGCGCACGGCGGCCACATCGGCCTTGGTGGCGCGAACGCTGGCACCCAAGGGGGCCACGACAATGGCGATGATCGGCAACGGGGCGCAGTCCGAATTTCAAAGCATCGCGATGAAGGCCATCGTGGGCATTGATACAGTGCGTCTGTTTGATACCGACCCCAAGGCCACGGCAAAATGTGCGGCCAATCTGGCGGGCAGCGGGCTGACGGTTGTGTCATGCGCCAGCGCGCAAGAGGCCATCGAGGGCGCGCATATTCTGACCACTTGCACCGCTGACAAGCAATATGCGACCATCCTGACCGACAATATGGTCGGCGCGGGTGTACACATCAACGCCATCGGCGGCGATTGCCCCGGCAAGACGGAACTGGCGCCAGCCATCCTGAAACGGTCGGACATCTTTGTAGAATTCCCGCCGCAAACCCGTGTGGAAGGCGAGATTCAGCAACTGGACGCGGATCATCCCGTGACCGAATTCTGGGAAGTGCTGAGCGGTGCCAAACCGGGGCGCACATCGCAATCGCAGATCACCCTGTTTGACAGCGTGGGCTTTGCCACCGAAGATTTCAGCGCGCTGCGCTATGTCCGCGACCGGATCGAGGGGACGGCATATTTTCACCCGTTGGACCTGCTGGCCGACCCCGATGATCCGCGCGACCTGTTCGGGATGCTGCAACGCTCGAACGGCTAGGGTCGCCGGTCCGAAACGACAGCACCATCGGGCGGCGTCCGATCTACGCCTCCAGCTCGGCGTCCCAATACAAAAAGTCCATCCACGCTTCGTGCAAGTGGTTGGGCGGAAACTTACGGCCCATATTGCGCAGTTCTTCTGCGGCGGGCTGGCGCGGCGGTTTGCGCAGGGCCATGCCCGTGCGGTGCAGGGCCTTGGACCCCTTTTTCAGGTTACACGGGCTGCACGCCGCCACCACGTTCTGCCAGCTGGTCACGCCGCCGCTGGCGCGTGGCACCACGTGGTCGAATGTCAGATCGCCCTTGGCCCCGCAGTACTGGCAGCGGAATTCGTCCCTCAGAAATAAATTAAAGCGCGTGAAGGCCACGCGCTTTTGAGGTTTGACATAATCTTTCAGGACAACAACAGACGGTATCCTGAACACCGTACTGGGGCTTCGGACCACTTCGTCGTATTCCGCGACGATGTCGACCCGATCCAGCCACGCCGCCTTGACCGCTTCCTGCCATGGCCACAGCGACAAAGGATAGTAACTGAGAGGCCTGTAATCCGCATTCAGCACCAATGCCGGATGCTGTTTCAACGCGCCCGGTGCGCGCGTGAATTCCGTTCTGAAATCGCCGTCCATTTCGTGCAATCACCCTCGCCCGATTTGACACCCGAACCGCACTGGCAGCATCGGGTCAGAGCCTATGCTCACGCCTGATGACGTTAACTATATCTCGTGGCAAGTTTCTGACAAGTCCGGTTTTTCCCACTACATGTTCCAAGCACGAATGGCGGCAAAATTTCACACCCCCGTTACAAAATCGGGCACCGCTGCCAGCGTTCAGAGTGCCCGTTCAACTTTCATCGTGTCGAATCAGTGTCAGTTGCTGGCCACGGGCATGTTGCGCCATCCCTCGCGCATACAATTGCGCGCGCGGGCTGATCGGGTGGCCTTGCCGTTCACGCGCAGCGCGGGCATGGCCTCGCGGCTAAGGTCATAGACCGCCAACGCCAGACACAGTGCCGGCATGTCCTGGGTCTGCGACAGGTTCACGAAATGCACATCGACGTGCTGGCCGGGGCGCACGCGCCACTGGAACGACCGGAACACCGTCGTATCGGCGGTGCCATTCAGCCGCTCGGCAAACAAGGTGTGCCAAGGGCTGTCTTTCAGCCAGTCGGTTTGCTGCCAGTCCTGCAACCCTACCACCCAGACATCGGCGCCCGACAGACCCGTCACCTCTTGGTGACGGTTCAGCGCCTGGTCGGTGGCGTCCACCTGCCAGATCGCCTCGCCCACATCTTTGGGCATACCGGCCATCCGCATAATGAATTTACGCCCAAGCTCTTTTTCCAGCGTGATCGACGGAACAAAACTGTCGCTGCTGCGTTTAGCCATTGCCAGAGGTGCATAGAGCTGCGCCCCCAGAAGAACCGCCCCCCCCATAACCGCCTGAGCTAAGGCGGATTTTACCTGTTTTTTCAACATCTGCTGTCCCCGCTTGCCATTGTTCTTTTACGAATATGACAAGTGAGGCACAAAAATTTGTTGAAAAATAGGGTTGCGGCTCTAATCGGCCTTAAAATCCAAGTTTGTCGCGCAAAAACGCCAGTGAAATGCTCAGCCCGTCCGGCGCGATACCGTGGGCGGTGCCTTTCATTACATGGGCGAAAACGTCTTTCCAGCCCGCTTCTTGCAAGGCTTCGGCAGCCTGCGGCAACGACTGCGGCGGCACCACATCATCCTGATCGCCATGCACCAACAGGATCGGAGGGCGCGAGACAGCCTCGTCCGTCAGAACTTCGGGGTTGAGCAAACGGCCTGAAAACGCCACGACACCGGCCAGCGCGTCCTCGCGGCGCGGGGCAACGTGCAGTGCCATCATCGTACCCTGACTGAAGCCGAACAGCGCAACCTGCTCGGGCATCAGATCCTCGTCGACCATCAACGCATCAAGATAGGCGTTCAGATCCTCGACCGCCGCGCGCATCCCGCGTTCGGCCTCTTCCTCGCTTGAGCCATCAATCCACGGAATCGGAAACCACTGAAAGGCACCGGGCATCCCGTCGATACGCTCGGGGGCATCGGGCGACACGAACAGCGTGTCAGGCAGGTGCTCCGACAACGGATCGGCCAACCCCAAAAGGTCGGCCCCGTTGGCGCCATAGCCGTGCAGAAACACGACGGCCGAACGGACCTCGCCCGATGTTGGTTCGCGGCGTTGCGATTGAAGTACGCGTGTCATGTGATCCCTTCCCTGCCTTTTGCAATCCGGTAGTACGCAAAGAGACAGCGCGCCGCAACCGACCGCCACGGGGACCATTCTTTTGACATCATGCGCAATACCATTGGCGTGGGTCGGTCGGGCAGATTATAAAGCACCCGCGCCGCCTCTTGCAGGGCTAGATCGCCGGGAGCGAAGACATCGGCGCGACCAAGGCTGAACATAGCGTAAATCTCGGCGGTCCATACGCCGATGCCCTTAATCCCGACCAACGTGGCAATGACATCGGCATCGGGGGCGTGGCGCAGGGCGGCATAGTCGATGTCGGCGGCGGCCAACGCTTGGGCATAAGCGATTTTCTGACGACTGAGGCCCACGGCGCGCAGGCCTTCGTCACCTGCGGCGCGCACGGCGGGTTCGGTTGTCAGCCCCGCCTGCTGCATCCGCGCCCAGATCGCGGCGGCAGATGCGGTGCTGACCTGTTGGCTGATGATGGCAGACAACAGTTGCGCAAAACCGTCCGCGCGGCGGCGCAGGGGCAGCGGGCCGGTCTGCGCCAGGGCGTGGGCCATGCGCGGATCCGCATTGGCCAGCCACGCCGCGCCCTCGGCCACATCGGCGTCGGTTTCGATGATGCGCCCGACACTCATAGCGTGTCGGCCCATCGGGCGACGGCCTGCACATCGGGCAAATGTGTTCCTGCGGGGGCTGCGGGCCGTGCAAGCATCACGATGCCCAACCCTAGCGTGCGCGCCGCCGTCACCTTGGTGTCCGATGCGGCCCCACCGGTGTTACGAAACAGGACCGCATCGACGCCCAGATCGCGCAGCAACGCCACTTCATTGTCGTGAGTGAACGGCGGGCTACCGAAAATATAGTGCATGTTGGCGGATACTGGCGCTGCATCGTGCTGCGTGGTCTGGCGCACAAAAAGCTGACCGCGAAAGCCTGCCAGACCGGGCAACAGCGCCCGTCCCACGTTGGTAAAGACACGGGCAAAGGGGGCGATCGCCGCACTCGCCGCAGCCATATCGGCGACATCGGTCCAGCGATCCCCCGCCTGCGCTGTCCACGCGGGGCGGCGCAGAACGGCATATGCGGCCCCCGCATCCGCACAGGCCCCTGCGGCATCGGCGCTGATCTGTCCAGCGAACCCGTGGGTTACGTCCAGCAGATGGGTAAAGCCCCCGTCACGAAGCGCCTGCGCAATACCATTTCTGTCCGGCGTAACACCGTCCAGTTCCGATGGCGCACCCATCGGGGGCGGTCCGTCCCAGATGATGCGGACCCGCGGATCTCCGCGCCCGCGCAGCAAAGCCAGCACCGCAGGTGCCTCGCCCGCGCCCCCCAGCATCAGAATCTGCGCATGACGCGCGGTGTCTTCCATGCCTCGCCCCTTGCAGGCTTCGATTGCCTTATGCCGTCAGCGCAACTTCGGGTGCTTCGATCATTTCCACCCGGGTTGCATGGCGGCCGCCCTCGAACTCGGCAGTCAGGAAGGCGTCAACAATGTCCAGCGCCAGCCCCTCGCCCAGCACGCGCACGCCCAGCGACAGCATATTCGCGTCGTTGTGCTGACGGATCATGCGGGCCGAAAACGTGTCGGAACACACGCCGCAGCGGATACCGGCCACCTTGTTTGCCGCCATCATGATTCCCTGACCGGTGCCGCACAGGATGATGCCAAAGCGGCAATCGCCCGAGGCGACGCGCCCGGCTGCGGCCTTACCGTGTTTGGGGTAGTGTGTGCTCTCGGGCGTGGTCGGGCCGATGTCGACCACCTCCCAACCAAGCTTGGCGATATGTGCGGCGATGGTCTGGCGCAGATCAATCGCGGCGTGGTCGCTAGAGAGAACGATGCGTTTGGTGTCTGTCATGGCAGTATGTCCCGAGTCCCAAGGCGATCCGACGCATTGGTGCGCACTGGATCAACTGACTTTTGTTACGTTCATTTTTCTGGTGGGCGGTCTATAGCATGGGCGATTGCGGCATGCAGCCGTCGAATTGCCACTCTGTGACGCAACGTGATTTTGCGCAGCGCCGCAGTGCCTACAAACCCGCCACCAAAATTCGCAATCCAGCGCTTGCCGACCTTCGCGTTCAGGTTTACGCATTTCGAAATGACAAATACAAAAGACAGCCGGGCCAAGCGTAATGTGGCCGTTCTGGTCTGCGCCCAAGCGCTTCTGGGCAGCCAGATGCCAATGATTTTTGTGGTGGCGGGGCTGGCGGGGCAATCGCTGGCGTCCAACATCTGTTTCGCCACCTTGCCGATCTCGTTGATCGTGCTGGGCTCGATGCTGGCAGCGACGCCGGTTTCTGCGATCATGCAACGCTTTGGCCGCCGCGCGGGCTTCTTTGTGGGGGCCACCGGCGGGGCCGTGGGCGGGATTGTGGGGGCCTACGGTCTCTATCTGGGATCGTTCCCGATCTTTCTGGCGGGCAGTTTTCTGACAGGTATCTATATGTCGGCCCAAGGTTTTTACCGCTTTGCCGCAGCCGACACCGCGTCGGATGAATTCCGGCCCAAGGCGATTTCCTATGTGATGGCTGGTGGTCTAGTCTCTGCTGTGATTGGCCCACAGGTGGTCAAACTGACGGCAGATGCCTATGTGATTCCCTTTCTGGGCACCTATCTGGCGGTCATCGCTGTCAACGTGGTCGGATCGCTGCTGTTTTTGTTCATCGACATCCCCAAGCCCCCCGTGCCCGAACTGGACGCACCCAAGGGCCGCAGCCGGATGGAGTTGCTGAAAACGCCACGCATTGCTGTGGCAGTCATTTGCGCCACGGTGTCCTATGCGCTGATGAACCTTGTAATGACGTCGACACCGCTGGCGGTGGTGGGGTGCGGGCTGTCAGGCGATCTGCTGCCCGGAACCGACATGAGCGGGCTGAGCGCCACCGAGCAGCGTTCGACGTTCATCAATCTGGCGTCGAATGTGGTCACCGCCCATGTTCTGGCGATGTTTGCGCCGTCGTTCTTTACCGGCCATCTGATCAACCGCTTTGGCGTGGAGAAGATCGTGGGGCTGGGTATTGCCATTCTGGGTGCTGCGGGCATCGTGGCGCTGTCGGGTGTCAGCCTGTCCAACTTCTTTATCGCGCTCGTCCTGCTGGGACTGGGCTGGAACTTTGGCTTTATCGGCGCGACCACGATGCTGTCGGGGGCGCATCTGCCGCATGAACGCGGGCGGATGCAGGGCCTGAACGACCTTCTGGTGTTTGGTGGCGTGACGGTGGCGTCGCTGGCCTCGGGCGGTTTGATGAACTGTTCGGGTGGCAATCCGGCCGATGGCTGGGCTGCGGTCAATATCGCGATGGTGCCGTTTCTGGTGCTGGCGGGTGGGTCGCTCATCTGGCTGATGCTGCGCCCCAAGGATGCGATCGCCTGACGTTCAGGACCAGCGCCAAAGCAACAGCGACTGCCGCACCGGATTGACATGCAAGGCCCCTGCCCCCACGCGGCCCGGATCGCGGGCCGCCTGCTGCAGCAAGGCTTGCGTCAGAAACCCTTCGATCAGAGCAGGCTGACCTGCCGGACCCGCTGCACGGCGCAGGGCCGCACGGGTCGGCATGGACTTCAACGCGGCGTTGCACAGATCGGCAATCGCTTCGGCGCGGCCATCCACCAATGGCACGCGCTTTTGCGCCTCAAGCTCGGGCACCGCTTGCAAAAACCGCGCCAGCCCCGTAGCCGCCCCGAATGCACGCACCGGCATTTCGGCGGCGGGTTCCGCCCCCAAAGCCCGCGCCGCCGCCCACATAAGCGCACCTGATGTGTCAGCCAGATAGGCGCTGAAGTGATCTGTATCCTCGAACGGATCGCGGTAGATATCCCAACGCCGCGCAGCCACCAGACAGTCCAGCGCCCGAGCGCCAACTGCATCCAGTGCATGTGCCAGTGGCGTGACCACCTCGTGTCGCCGCACGATCCCGCCCTTGGCGATTTCCTCCAACGCATCGCGCCACCATTGCAGCCGCATTTCGGCAATCATCGCCTCTTGGGTGACCCAAGGGGCACGGGCCACTTCGACGTTGAACGCATAAAGCGCGAACAAGACCGGACGCGCCGCCACGGGTGCAGCCATCGCAGCACGAAACCGGTCGGCGTCAGCGCGTTGCACAAGCGCCGCGCATGCGGTCAGATCCGCATCAAAGGACATGGATCGCGTCGCGGATCAGTTGCAAGGTTTGCGGTGCATCGACGATGCCCAGATGGCCCACGTCCGGTACGACGTGATACTGCCCCTTGTCCGTAACTGACTGCATCAAGGGCGCATAGGCGTCGGCGTAAAATGCCTCGTCCTGCGCCCCGACCACCACGGCGAACGGCGGCAGGGCGGCGATATCACTGCGAAAATCCGAACGCGGCGCAAGCGACTGGTTCAGCCGATAGGAATAGGCCGTGGTTGCAGTGTTCCCCAACGGGCCGTCCAGAACCGCGCGGGGCATGTCGAACTGGATCACCTCGATGTGATTCAAACCGCGCACTCCCATCGCGTTGAGCAGGGTCAAACCGATCATACGGCGCAGCAGCACATGCGCCCAGCCGCCGGAATTGGGGCGCGTTGTCGGGGCGTTGTGTTTCAAAAACGGGGCCAACAAAACTGCACGGTCTATCAGCCCGCCATGCACGCCACCCGCCATGCGCATCACCAGCCCGCCGCCAGAAGAGTGCCCGACCAAAACAACCTTTTGCCCCGAACCGACCTGACCGGCGATCAGATAGGCCAGATCATCCTCGAACTGGCCGACGTAATCCATGTCACCGCGCCGCATCGGTGCCGCACCGTGGCCGCGCAAATCGGGTACCAGCACATTGGCGTCCGCAGCCAGGGCCGTGGCCAGGGTGTGAAACTGCATTCCGTGCCAACCTGACCCGTGGACCAACACAACCAGCGGCACATCACGACCCTGCCCGCCGTAACGGCGACAAGGAAGCGGATAACCGTCGCGCATCAAAACCGGCTCGGGTGCGGGCACATCGCCAACGTCCCGTGCCAGAGTGTCGCTGAAATCAAGACCCGCGTCGTTCTGCCCGGACAAGGCGACCGGCCTTTGAGAAGCGATCAGCCCCAGTGCAACCACCAACAACACGCCAGCGGTGATGGCGATCCCCAAAATAATACTGAACCACATTCCGAAATATTCTGCCTTGTGTTGTACTGCCGGTGCACGACCTGCGCGGGACTGATCTCATGGCTTGGCGGTCGTCGCAACCGCTTGCCCGAACCAAGACGGCGGGATGTTGCTATTGGACGTTTTTGATCACGTCGCGGATAATCTGGAGCGTTTGCGGTGCATCAACAAGACCCAAGTGACCAAGGCCCGGGATCACATGATACAGCCCCTTGTCCGTCACCGCGCGCATCAATGGCGCATAGGCTTCGGCATGAAACGCCTCATCGCGCGCGCCGACCAGCAGCGAAAAATCGGGCAATGCGGCAATATCGCGGCGGAAATCCGCGCGCAGCATATAGGACTGGTTCAGCCGATAGGAATAGGCGGTGCAAAGCGATGATCCTTCGGACCGTTCAAGCGCTTCGCGTGGCAGATTGAATTGCACCACGGTCAGATGATTCAGTCCGCGAAAACCGACCGCGTTCAACAATTTCAGCCCCACAATACGCCGCATCATCACCCGCGCCCATCCCGCAGACTTGCGCCGCGTCGTGGTGGCAAAGTGGTTGAGGAACGGCGCCAACAGCACCGCGTAGTCGATCAGCTTCCCATGCGGACCACCCGCCATGCGCACAACCAGACCGGCCCCGACTGAATGGCCGACCATCATAACCTTTTGGTCGGGACGGGCGTGGGTCTTGATCAAATCCGACAGGTCATCCTCGAACTGGCCGATATAGTCGATATCGCCGCGCCGCCCCGGTTTTGGCCCGTGTCCGCGCAGATCGGGCACCAGCACATAGGCATCTTTCGCCACAGATGTGGCCAGATTGTGCATTTGCACCCCGTAAAAACTAGACGCATGAACCATGACGATCAACGGCACATCGCGCCCCGGGGCACCGTATTTGTAGCATTGCAGCTTGAATCCGTCGCGCATCGTCACCGGCTGGACCGGCGGCGTTTCAGCCTTGTCGCGCGCCATGATCTCGTCCAGATCAACACCCACGTCGCCTTGGCCCTGCATCGTGACCTCGCGCTGGGACATCACCAATGCCAGCGCAATCAACAGCGCGGCAATCGCTCCGACAACAAAAACCTCAAGGACAAGCATCCACATCGCGAATCAGCTTCCACCTGATGGCGTCTAACAGCGCCTCGAACGACGCGTCGACTATGTTGGCACTGACCCCAACAGTCGACCAACGCCGCCCCTGACCGTCTTCGCTGTCAATGATGACGCGTGTAACGGCCTCGGTTCCACCTTGGGTTATGCGAACCTTGAAGTCCACCAACCGCAGATCTTCCAGATGCGACGAATAGCGGCCCAGATCCTTTGCCAGCGCTTTGGACAGGGCGTTGACCGGGCCACGGTCGCTGCCGGTCTCGTCCATGCTTTCGCTGACCGACAGCAGTTTTTCACCATCGACTTTAACCACAACCACTGCTTCGGACAGGCTGATCATTTTATCGTATTTGTTTTTGCGCCGCTCGACAGTGACGCGATAGCGTTTGACCTCGAAGAACTCAGGCAGCTGGCCCAACTCTTCGCGCGCCAGCAACTCGAACGACGCCTGCGCGGTGTCATAGCTGTAGCCTTCGGCCTCGCGGGTCTTGATCCGGTCCAGAATTCGGCCCAGCGCGGGGTCTGCGCGGTCAACGCTCAGCCCCATGCCAGTCAGCCGTTCGCGCAGGTTCGACTGCCCCGCTTGGTTCGACATCGGGATAATGCGGATATTGCCGACCAAAGCGGGGTCAATGTGTTCATAGGTGGTCGGGTCCTTGGCGATGGCACTGGCATGCAGCCCCGCCTTGTGGGCGAAGGCAGAGGCGCCCACGAAAGCCGCCTGTTTCTGCGGCACACGGTTCAGGATTTCGTCCAGCATCCGGCTGATGCGCGTCAGGTCCTGCAGCGCGGTCTGCGGCACGCCGGTTTCAAACCGGCTGGCATAGGGTTCCTTCAGCAGCAGGATAGGGATCAACGTGGTCAGGTTGGCATTGCCGCAGCGTTCGCCCAATCCGTTCAGCGTGCCCTGAATTTGCCGCGCGCCCGCGTCCACGGCGGCCAGCGCGCAGCCCACGGCGTTTTCGGTATCGTTGTGGGTGTGGATACCCAAATGATCACCCGGAATGCCCGCTTCGATCACCGCGGCGGTAATGCGCCCCACATCGGCAGGCAGCGTGCCGCCGTTGGTGTCGCAGAGCGCAATCCAGCGCGCGCCCGCGTCATAGGCCGCTCGGATCGCCGCCAGCGCATAATCGGGATTGGCTTTGAAACCGTCAAAGAAGTGTTCCGCGTCAAAGATCGTCTCGCGGCCCTGCGCCACCAGATGGGCGACGGATTTGACGATGTTGTCGGTGTTTTCGTCCAGCGTGATGCCCAGCGCGGTCTTCACATGAAAGTCGTGGGTCTTGCCCACAAGGCAGACGGCGGGCGTGTTCGCGTTCAGCACCGCCGCCAGCACATCATCGTTTTCGGCGGACATGCCGTTGCGCTTGGTCATGCCGAATGCGGTCATGGTGGCGCGGGTTTGGGGCGCGGCGTCAAAGAACGCACTGTCGGTGGGGTTCGCCCCCGGCCAGCCGCCTTCGATATGGGCGACACCCAAGCTGTCGAGCGCGCGGGCGATGGTGATCTTCTCGTCGGTCGAGAATTGCACACCTTGGGTCTGCTGCCCGTCCCGCAGGGTGGTGTCGAAGAGATAGAGGCGTTCGCGGGTCATACCACTCTCCCGACCAGTTGGGCTGTGGTGTTTGTGCACAACCCAGCAGCAACTTTATCTTCGCGTTTCAGATTATAGGGCAGCCCCCGACCGCGGGTGGGGGAGAAGCCCCCGCCCATGGGGGCGGTCGGGGGCTGCCCGGCGTACCGCCGGGCGAAACAGACAAGACAGCGCACCATCACAACCCCTCCAACTTGGACGGATCAAACGTAGGCCCTGCCACCAAATCAACGCCATCCTTGCGCATCTTGACCTCGATGCCCGCCTCAACCAGCATCTGCTTCATTGCATCAAGTTTGGAGAAGTCTTTGGTTGCCATAGCGTCAGCACGCACAGCGGAAAAGTCCACTTCATAGGCACTCAAATCAACTTCGTTGCTGCTCACCCATTCGCCTAACTCCGCAGTCAACAGACCGAAAAGGTTTGCACTCGCAACAAATTCGGCCTCAATCTCATCAGCAGTTCTGACAATATCCTTAACTTTATGATACGCCCAAAATCGGTGTTCTTTCAGAGAGTCAGCCATTTTTTGCAAATGGTAGAAGACCATAGAAGTGTTGAGATCATTTTTGAGTTCTTGGACCACTAGCTGGCTCGGTTTCGAAGGGGCAATACCAGTGAGCAGGCCTCGCCACTTGCGCAGCGTCGCCTCCGCCTCTTCCCGCTTCTTCTCAGTCCAGTCCATCGGCTTGCGGTAATGCGTCGACAGCATCACGAACCGGATCACCTCGCCCGGAACCCCCTGCTCTAACAAATCCCGCACGGTAAAGAAGTTGCCCAGGCTCTTGGACATCTTCTTGCCCTCGACCTGCAGCATCTCGTTGTGCATCCACACGTTTGCCATGCGGTCGGTGCCATTGGCGCAGCAGCTTTGCGCGATCTCGTTTTCATGGTGCGGAAACATCAGATCGTTGCCGCCGCCGTGAATGTCGAACCTGTCGCCCAGCAGCGCCTTGGCCATGGCCGAGCATTCGATATGCCAACCCGGACGCCCGCGCCCCCACGGACTGTCCCAACCGGGCGTCTTGTCATCTGACGGCTTCCACATCACGAAATCCATCGGATCTTCTTTGTACGGGGCCACCTCGACCCTTGCGCCCGCGATCATGTCGTCAACCGACCGCCCCGACAGCGCACCATAGCGGTCGTATTCACGCACGCGGAACAACACATGGCCCTCTTTGGCATAGGCAAAACCACCGTCGATCAGCCCTTGGATCATCTCGATCATCTCGGCGATATAGGCCGTCGCGCGCGGCATGTGATCGGGCTCCAACGCGCCAATCGCGCCCATGTCGTCCAGAAACCACTGCGATGTCTCGGCGGTGATCTCGCCGATGCTGCGATCGCTCTCGGCGGCGCGTGCGTTGATCTTGTCATCGACGTCGGTGAAATTGCGCACGTAAGTCACACGCGGGTACTGCGTTTTCAGCAGACGGTAGAGAATATCGAACACCAGCACGGGCCGCGCGTTGCCCAGGTGCGCGCGGTCGTAGACCGTCGGCCCACAAACATACATACGCACGTTTTCAGGGTCCAACGGCGCAAACTTCTCTTTGCTGCGGGTGGCGGTGTTATACAGGTGGATATCCATCAGGCGTCCTCGCGCAGGGGTTAGCGCGGGCCTAGCAATTCTGATGTGTCATGGAAACAAAGAACCGGCCCGCTGATAGGATCAGCAGATAATGCAGCAGGTAATAATGATGCAGGTTCTTGTCATGACGCCAGCTAACCCACGGCGGCGCGCGGGGTCAAGTCCCTGATGCAGGTGGATGGTGTTGACAATTCCGGACCTCTCTGACCCCTTGGCCGAAAATTGACTGGGACAGGAGCGGCAAATGAAGCTTTCGCATCGGATTACAAATATCAACGGCGGCGGGTCGGACGGCTGGGACGTGTTCCTCAAGGCGCGCGGCATGATTGCCGAAGGTGTCGCCGTGACTGAACTGACCATCGGAGAGCACGACATCGGCACCGCAGCGCCCATTCTGCAAGAGATGCACCGCAGTGCGATGGGCGGGCACACCGGTTACGCGATGGTTCCGGGCATCAATGCCCTGCGCGACACAGTGGCGGCACGGGTGCAGGCGCGCACCGGTGTGCCCACCACCCGCGACAACGTCATCATCACCCCCGGCGGTCAGGCCGCCCTGTTTGCGGCCCACACCGCTGTCTGCGATTCCGGTGACACGGCGCTTTATGTTGATCCTTATTACGCCACTTACCCCGGCACGATCCGCGCGGTCGGTGCTGTACCGCAATCGGTGCCCGCATTGGCCGATAACGCCTTTCAGCCCCGCGCCAAAGACATTGCGGCGGCTGCGGAACAGGGCGCGGCATCACTGCTGATCAATTCGCCCAACAATCCCACCGGCGTGGTCTACAGCCGTGACACCCTGCAAGGCATCGCGGATGTCTGCAAGGCGCACGACCTCTGGCTGATCTCGGACGAGGTCTACGACACACAGGTCTGGGACGGCGAGCACATCAGCCCGCGCGCCCTTCCGGATATGGCAGAGCGCACGCTTGTCGTGGGCTCTATGTCGAAATCCCACGCCATGACCGGATCGCGCTGCGGCTGGATCGTCGGCCCCGAAGAGGTCATCGGCAATCTGGTCAATCTGGCCACGAACACAACCTACGGCGTGCCGGGCTATATTCAGGACGCCGCCAGCTTTGCGCTGAACCAAGGCCCCGAGGTCGAGGCAGAGGTTGCAGAACCCTTCCGCCGTCGTCGCGAAAAGGCGATGGAAGTGCTGGCCGCCCAGAACACCGTGACGCTGGTTCCGGCGCAGGGCGCGATGTACCTGATGCTGGACATCCGCGCCACGGGGCAAAGCGGCGACGATTTTGCCAACACCCTGCTGGATGCACACCACATTGCGGTCATGCCCGGCGAAAGCTTTGGTCAGGCGGCTGCGGGACACATCCGCGTGGCGATGACAATCGACGACGACCGCTTTATCGCGGCGTTGAAAACCCTGTGCGCCTTTGCGGCTGATCTGGCCAAAAAATAAGGGCGTCGTCATACGCGCCGCACCCGCCCGTTACACCAACAGCATGACGGGCGGGTGCGGTGTGCAGTGTGGCAAGCCCCCTGGGGTACGCGGGGAAAACCGCTGCGAATGTCACCTGACATAATCGCAATCTTGATTTAACCTGTTCCTATTTTAAGGAAAGGTTTTGCCATGAAGCGGATCGTTGCGACCCTTGCATTGGTGCTCTGGCCAGCGCTGGCCAGCGCGCAATTCTATCCCGATTACAATTCCATCACCGTCAACGACTTTGCCGACATCCTGCCCGACGACACCGAGGCTGCGATTTCGGCACAGCTAGACGCATTGCGCGACGACACCGGCATCGAAATGACAGTCGTCACCCTGACGCGGCAGGAAACCTATGACCCCGACAGCACGCTCGAGCAGTTTGCCACCGGCCTGTTCAACCACTGGGGCGTGGGCAATGCCGAACGCAACGACGGGATCATGGTGTTGGTCCTTCCCGAAGACAGGGCGATGCGGCTGGAATTGGGTGCCGGCTTTGGCGACGGTTGGAACGATGTAGCCGACGCCGTGGTCCAAGATGCCTTTTTGCCCGGGTTCAGGGACGGCGATTACCCCGCGGGCATAGCCCAAGGCGTCAGCGCCACCATCGACGTGATCGCCCGCCCCTTTGCCGCCAACACACCACCCCCCGAACCCGCAGCACCAGCCGAGGGCGGCGGCGGTTTGTGGTGGCTTTCAATCATTCCGCTGGGGTTGGTCGCGCTGATCTTCCAGGGCAAGATCCGGCTCAAATTGCGCAAATGCCCATCCTGCGGGACGCGCGGATCGTTGCAAATCAAGGACAGGACGATCGACGCGGCCACCCGCACTTCGAAGGGCAAGAAAGAGCGTACAACATCCTGTAGCAACTGCGATTTCGGGGATACGGCAATTATCATGGTGCCGATGCTGTCGGCCACACGCAGCTCTTCATCGTCAAGCAGCAGCTCGTTTGGCGGAGGCTCAAGCAGCGGCGGCGGCGCGTCCGGCAAGTGGTAAACCACCCGCCCGACATGCCGCCGCCAGTCGTGTTCATGTGGTCAGGACGCCCATAGGGCATCCTGACGATTCATTGCGCTTAGAAGTTGTACGAACCGCGCAGTGTGAATGAGGTCGCGTCCGCGTCCAAACCCGAACCTGCGATGTCGTCAAAGCTGTGCTCCAGCACTTCGCCGCCCATGGTGAAACGATCATTCACTTTGTAGGCGACGCCCAGACCGTAGAATTCACCGTTGTCGCTGCCAACCGATGTGTCCGCACGTGCGGCACCGGCTGTGGCATAGACCAGAGTGCGGCCAAGGTCATAGCCCGCTTTCAGTTTCAGGCGTGCAACATTGTCGGCTGTGCCGCCGCCGCCCAGATCAATGTCGAGCTGGTCGTAATCGACCTCGCCGCCCAGTACGAAACGACCAAAGTCGTAGTTGTAACCGCCGTGCACACCGTATGTGCCACCGGACCCATCCGCCGCGCCGGTGCCGTCGATGTCGGCATAGCCCAGTTGGCCACCAGCATAGAAGCCTGTCCAGTCGCCACCCGTGTATGCGGGTGTTGCGGGCACGATAACCGGTGCTTCGATCACCGGATCAGCGGGGGCGCCAGCATAAAGCGGGGCTGCGGCAGCCAGTGTAAGTGCGCCTGCGTAAACGATACGTTTCATTGTGTTGCTCCTAGTTTCATTTCTTAAGCATGCTTCGCCGTAGACACCGCAGTGCAGGTTTCTGCACGCAGCGTTGTGTTTCCACGGACTGTGAGCAAAACGCCATTTGCGGGGTTAAGTTCCACCCACATTTTCGTGTTCTGCAATCCAAGGCGGGAACCCGCGCAGGGCGGCGGGCCGTTAAGCGGTGATCAGCCGTGGTCCGATTGCGACCCTATGTCGCAAACGGGCAGGACAGACCGGCACGCACAGGCGCAGGATCGTTTCACCCCGTACAGGATCGCCGCTTTTGGCGCTCTGCCAAGGAGACTGGGATGCAGGCTGATCTGTGTAAAATCGCTCTTGTTGTGCGCACAATTGGTGCCGAACGCGGACGCGCCGCACGCGGCAGGCCCTAGCGATTTGCCACCGATCAACCCTGCCCCATTCTCTTGCACACGGAAATTGCACCATGAACGATCATTCCCCCTCGCGCACAGGTGGCCGCGCTGCGCGCCGCGCCGCACGCGCTGCCCCGTTGGCCGACCACCTGCGCCCCATCCGCGCCGGAATGTCGGGTGGACAGTACACCCCCCTCAGCGACGCGGATGTCTTGCGCATTCACACCGCCGCCCTTGATGCGCTGGAACGTATCGGGCTGGCGGATGCGCCGCCTTCGGGCGTGGCCCATCTGACGGCTGCGGGGGCGGCTCTGGGCGACGACGGGCGCATCCGCTTTCCGCGTGCGCTGGTTGAAGACACCATTGCCAAAGCCAACCGCACGCTGACCCTGCACAGCCGCGACGGGTTGCATGATCTGGATCTGTCAGGCACCCGCGTTCATTATGGCACCGCAGGGGCTGCGGTGCATATGGTCGAACCGGATGGCCGCAGCTACCGCGAAAGCACGGTGCAAGATCTGCACGACGCCGCGCGCATCTGCGACCGGCTGGACAATATCCATTTCGTACAGCGTCCGATGGTTTGTCGAGACATCTTTGACAACTTCGAGATGGACATGAATTCGGTCTATGCCTGCACATCCGGCACGACCAAACACGTCGGTGTATCATTCACCGACCCCGCCTTTGTCGCCCCCGCCATCGAGATGCTGCACTTGATTGCAGGCGGCGAAGCGGCGTGGCGCGAACGGCCCTTTGTCAGCAATTCCAACTGTTTTGTCGTACCACCAATGAAATTCGCCACCGAATCCTGTCTGGTGATGGAGGCGTGCATCAAACACGGCATGCCTGTGCTGCTGCTGTCTGCAGGCATGTCGGGGGCCACCGCTCCGGGCAGTATCGCGGGCGCGATCGTGCAGGCGGTGGCGGAATGTCTGGCGGGTCTGGTCTATGTCCACGCGGTTCAGCCGGGGGCGCCCGCGATTTTTGGCACCTGGCCTTTTGATCTGGACCTGCGCACAGGGTCGATGACCGGCGGATCGGGCGAACAGGCGCTGCTGACGGCAGGCTGCGCGCAGATGCATCGTTTCTACGACCTGCCCGGAGGAGCCGCGGCAGGCATTGCCGACAGCAAACTGCCCGACATGCAGGCCGGATGGGAACAGATGTGTTCAAACGTGATGGCGGGGCTGTCGGGGCTGAACATGGTTTACGAGGCGGCGGGGATGCACGCATCGCTGCTGGGGTTCTGTCACGAAAGCCTGATTATAGGCGACGATCTGATCGGTCAGGCAATGCGCTGTGTGCGCGGCATCGAAGTCACCGACGAGACGATGGCGCTGGACCAGATGGAGGCCGTGTGCATGGGCGGTCCGGGGCACTATCTTGGCACCGCCGAAACGCTGGGCCGGATGGAGATGGACAACGTCTATCCTGCCCTTGGCGATCGCACTTCGCCCAAAGAATGGGCCGAGCGCGGCAAACCCGATCTGATCGCGCGGGCCACAGAGCGCAAGAACGAAATCCTGTCGGAACGATCCGCCGCGCGGTTCGATCCGGCGCTGGATGCGGCGATACGGGCAAAGTTCAACATTCACCTGCCAGCATAGATACAAAATGGCGTCCGGCTCGGGGTTAAGCCGGACGCCCAAGGCGTTAGCCTTCCGAGGGGGCGGGCAGCATTCCGCTTTCGGTTGCGGCGGCGACTTCCTCTTCGTCAAGCGCCCCGTTGGCATCCAGATCAAGCGTGATGAACTGGTCGCTCGTCATCTCGGGATTGACCGACTGCACTTCGTCCAGTGTCAAAAACCCGTCCTGATTGGCATCCAACTCTGACAGCGTGTCTGCACTGGCAATCACGGGGCATGCAGCAACGGCAACGGCTGCGGCAAATGTGCTGAATTTGGTCATGATGGTACTCCTTTAGGTTTCAAGTCACGAGGCCTCGTTGGGCACTCATAGGGTTTGATGCGAAAACGGCGCATCGCGTCCCTGACGGGCTGACCACCATACCCCACGCGCGGCACCGCGCCGATCTGCGACAAAGACCTCGGCAAGCCGTCGCCCAAAAAGCCCCGCTTTGGAAAACCGGCAAGAAACCCCCGTCTGTTCAGCGTGTGCAACGCAGGGTTAGGTCGCGCCATGACAACACAAGCACCCCTGTCCCGCCTCATCCCAATGCTGACCCGCCGTGCGCGTCGGCTGACACGTTCACACAGCGCCGCCGACGATCTGGTGCAAGAGACCCTGCTGCGCCTGATCCTGCGCGCGCGCCATGGCGGGCCGATCGACGACCTGCCCGCCTATGCGATGCGCACGCTGACCAATCAGGCGCGGATGGCGTGGCGGCGTGCGCCGGTGACCGAGGAGCTGGAGGAAGATCATGCCACGGTGCTGCCCGATGCGCCCATGCGGCTGGACTATGCGGACACATTGAGTGCCATCGAAACGCTGCCTCGCGATCAGGCCGACCTGTTGCGGCTGGTCGCAGCGGGCGAGACGTCACCGGCCCGTCTGGCACAACTGACCGGCCTGCCCCAAGGCACAGTCATGTCGCGTCTGGCCCGCGCACGGGCAAGACTGCGGCGCATGTTGGAAGGTGAGATGGATGAAGCAGTTAAGTGACACCAGCCAATAAGCCCGCGCCTTAATCCTGCCGAAAAAAGGGGGGCGCATCGCATCGCCCCCCCTCAGGTCATGCGTTCCACGCCCGGTCGCCGTTGGCATCCTTGACCCGCGTCGGCAGGCCGATGTCATCCAGCAGCGCGAACAACGGCTTGGGGTCCAGTTCCTCGACGTTGACCATCTTGGCCACGTCATAGGTGCCATCCGCGATCAGCATGGCAAAGGCCACCGGCGGCACGCCTGCGGTATAGGAAATGCCTTGGCTGCCCACCTCTTCATAGGCTTCTTTGTGGTCGGCCACGTTGTAGACGAACACTTCTGCCTCGGCGCCATCCTTGGTGCCTTTGACCAGATCACCGATGCAGGTCTTGCCGGTATAATTCGGCGCAAGGCTGGACGGATCGGGCAGCACAGCCTTGACTACTTTCAGCGGGATAACCTCCAGCCCTTCGGCGGTCACCACGGGCTGTTCGGACAACAGACCAAGGTTTTGCAGCACGGTAAAGACGTTGATGTAGTGATCGCCAAAGCCCATCCAGAACCGGATATCGGCCTGCGGATAGTTGGCCGCCAGCGAATGCACCTCGTCATGGCCAGACATATAGGCCTTTTGCTTGCCAACGACGGGCAGATCCCATTCGCGGCCCACCTCGAACATGCTGTTTTCCTGCCAAGCGCCTTGCTGCCAGCTATAGACGGTGCCCGTAAACTCGCGAAAGTTGATCTCGGGGTCGAAGTTGGTCGAGAAATACTTGCCGTGGCTGCCCGCGTTGATGTCGACGATGTCGATGGATTTGACGTCATCCATGTATTCATCCACCGCGAAACGGGCAAAGGCATTGACCATCCCGGGATCAAAACCCGCGCCCAAAATCGCCGTCACACCGGCCGCCGCGCAATCCTCACGGCGTTTCCATTCATAGTTGCCGTACCACGGCGGGGTTTCGCAGATTTTGGCCGGATCTTCGTGAATCGCAGTGTCGATATAGGCAACACCCGCCTGAATACACGCCTCGAGAACAGTCATGTTCACAAAGGGCGAACCGACATTGATCACGATCTGCGCGCCCGTGCCTTTCAAAAGATCGACCACAGCGGCGGTGTTCATCGCATCCACCGCATGGGCCTTGAACACGCCGTCCTGTTTCATCGCGCCCTTGTCGTGCACGCTCTGGATGATGGCCTCGCATTTCGAAACCGTCCGGCTAGCGATATGCAAATCCCCCAACACATCGTTGTTTTGCGCGCATTTATGCGCCACGACCTGAGCGACGCCACCTGCGCCGATGATAAGAACATTGCGTTTCATGTATCCAAGAGACCTCTTATGTTTGGTGTTCAGGAAAGAGCCGCCAAAAAGTCGGCGTAATCGAATTCGCGCACCATGCGCAGGGTTCCGTCCAGTTCACGTATGGCGATGCCGGGCATCTTCACCCCATTGAACCAGTTTTTCTTAACCATTGTGTAACCGGCTGCGTCCTGAAATGAAATCCGGTCACCGGGTTTGATCGGTTTGTCAAAGCGGAATTCGCCAAAGATATCGCCCGCAAGGCAGGATTTGCCGCAGATCATCCACGCATGATCACCGCTGTCGGGGCTGACTTTGGCCGGTTCGCGGTAAATCAGCAGATCCAGCATATGGGCCTCGATCGAAGCATCGACGATGGCCAGATCCTTGCCGTTGTGCAGCGTATCCAGCACGGTCACTTCCAGCGTCGCAGCCCCCGTGATCGCGGCCTCACCCGGTTCCAGATAGACCTGTACTCCGTTGTCTTCGGCAAAGCCCTTCAGCCGCGCCGCCAGACGGTCCAACGGATAGCCTTCGCCGGTGAAATGGATGCCGCCGCCAAGACTGATCCAATCCATCTGCGTGATGATCGCGCCAAAACGGTCCTCGATCAGGGTCAGCATCTCGTCGAACCGCTCGAAATCGTCGTTTTCGCAGTTGTTGTGAAACATCAGGCCGCTGATCTTGTCGGCCACGGCGGCGATCCGGTCGGGGTCATGTTCGCCCAAACGGCTAAAGGGGCGCGCAGGGTCGGCAAGATCAAAACCCGAGGTGGACACACCCGGATTGACGCGCAGACCGCGCACATGCCCTTGGGATTGGATGTCGAACCGCTGTAGCTGGCCGATTGAATTGAAGATGATCTTGTCGCTCTGGGTCAACACCTCGTCGATCTCGTGATCGGCGTAAGCCACGGAATAGGCATGGGTTTCTCCGCCGAACTTCTCGGACCCCAAGCGCACTTCGTAAAGCGAGGACGAGGTCGAACCGTCCATATACTCCGCCATGAAATCGAACACTGACCAGGTGGCGAAACATTTCAACGCCAGCAGGGATTTCGCCCCCGAAGCCGCGCGCAGCCACGCGATTTTTTCCATGTTCTTCAACAGGTGGGATTTGTCGATCAGGTAATAGGGCGTTTGCATGGGCGTGCTCCCCTTGGTGCCGTGTCTCAAGGCGCCCACCTAAGGCGGCGAACGCGCTATGGCAAGTGCATTGGCCCATGTTGCGCAGTCAGTTGGAACCAGCGCCGGTGGCCCAGCCTGTTACAATCCCCGCGTTGTACAATCTTGCAAAAACGCGCGCGTGGGTCGCGCGGACGGGCACAGGCAGAAACACGACCTTGGGCACAAGTTGTGCCAAATCGCCAAGGCGCTGCATCCGCGTTTACTGAAAACGGTACCAATGACCCGCGCAATCTTAGCTTCGGCCATTGCCATGCTCCGGAGCGCAAGGTAGCAATTCGAAGAGATTACGAAGACCTTGGAGGAGGGAAAATATGTTTTTCAACAAGATACGCCAAACGGCCCTGATGGCTGTTGTCGCTACAATTTCAGCAGGCGTTGCAAGCGCCGAAACAGAAGTCAAAATCGGCTACGCACTGGCACCGGATTCACACTACGGCGTCGCCGCAGAAAAGTGGCAGGAAGTCGTCGAAGCCAAAACCGACGGCAAGTTCAAGTTCCGCCATTTCCCCTCGTCCGGTCTGGGCGGCGAGCGTGAAGTGGTCGAAGGTCTGCAACTTGGCACCGTCGAGGCGACAATTGTCTCGACCGGTACCCTCAGCAACTTTGTCCCCGCCACAGGCGTGACCGACATTCCGTTCCTGTTCCGCAGCCTCGAACACGCACGCAACGTGCTGGACGGCCCGGTAGGTCAGGAAATTCTGGCCGACTTCGACGGTGCCGGACTGGTCGCAGTTGCTTGGGGCGAACAAGGGTTCCGCCACATCACCAACAACCGCAATCCCATCGAGACACCCGAAGATCTGGCGGGCATGAAGCTGCGCACGATGGAAAACCCCGTTCACCTATCCGCATTCAACGCGCTGGGTGCGGCCCCCACGCCGATGGCATGGCCCGAAGTGATCGGAGCCCTGCAACAAGGGACAATCGACGGTCAGGAAAACCCGCTTTCGGTGATCGTTTCGGTTAAACTGAACGAAGTGCAAAAATACCTGACGCTGTCGGGCCACGTCTATTCGCCCGCCATGCTGCTGATCTCGAAACCGTTCTGGGATGGTCTGTCGGACGAGGAAAAAGCCGCTTTTGAAGAAGGCGCAACCGAAGCCGTCGTTGCCATGCGCGGTTTTGTGGATGATGTCGAGCAAAGCGGCGTCGAGACGCTGAAAGAGCGCGGCATGGAAGTGAATGAACTGTCCGAAGAGCAAAAGGCAGCGTTCCGCGCATCGGTCGAAAGCGCCTATGAAGGCTACTACGAAACCTACGGCAAAGACCTGATCGACCGTATTTCGGCGACAGAATAATCCGCATGCTGTAATCCAAGCGGCCGGAGCGCAAGCTTTCGGCCGCTTTTGTCATTGCCGGAGGGAATGGTGCGCAGGATCGAACGAATATTTGTGTCGCTCAACGAAGTGGCAGTGATTGGCCTGTTGGCGTCGATGACGTTGATTGTCGGCGCGAATGTCGCGCTGCGCTACACGACAAACCATTCACTGCCTTGGGCAGACGAAGCGGCGCGATATCTGATGATCTGGATGACGTTCCTGGGGGCCGGACTGGCGCTGCGGATGGGCGGGCATGTGGCCATCACTAACCTGCATGATTTCATCAGCACCCGTTCCCAAAAGCTGCTGCGCGCGGCCATCGTGGTGACGCTGCTGCTGTTTTTCGGGTTCATGGTCTATGTTGGCTGGCAATATATGGAACGCGCCCGCTTTCAGCAAACCCCTGCCCTGCGGCTTTCGTTTCGATATGTCTATGCCGCGATGCCTGTGGGTTTCAGCCTGTTGATCGTGCATCTGCTGTTGATCGCCAAACCGTTCATTCACGCGGGGCTGTACAAGCAAGCCGACGGCGCGACTGAAAATGCGCCGGGTGCTGCAAATGGCTGAAATCCTGTTTATCTCTTTGTTCGGGCTAATGATTCTGGGCCTGCCGGTGGCCTTTGCGATGGCTATTTCCGTCTTTGCCGCCATCGCCTTGGGCAGTTCCTACCCCGAGATTGTCGTCGTCAAAGAGATGTTCTCGGGCCTCGACAGTTTTCCTTTGCTGGCAGTCCCGTTCTTTATTCTGGCCGCCGAGATCATGACCGGCGGCGCGATCACCCACACGCTGCTGCGGTTTGCCTCTCAATTCGTGGGGCATTTGCGCGGCGGATTGGGCTATGCCAACGTGATCTCGTCTACCATGTTCGCGGGCATTTCAGGATCAGCGCTGGCCGATGCGGCAGGCCCCGGTGCCATGATGATCCGTATGATGGAAAAGGGCGGCTATGACCGGCCCTATGCCGGCGCTCTGACAATTTCCAGCGCTGTGGTCGGCCCGATCATTCCACCATCAATCGTGATGATCATCTATGCGCTGCAAGATCAGGAAGTGTCGGTTGGATCGCTATTCATGGCGGGGGTCATTCCGGGTCTGTTGCTGGCCTTGGGTAATCTGGCGACGAACGGATATGTCAGCTGGAAACGCGATTTTCGCAGCACCGAAACACGCCCCGACACGGTCGAGATGCTGCGCACCACCGCGATGGCCCTGCCCGCACTGGGCCTGATCGTTCTGATCGTCGGCGGCATCCGCGGCGGTATTTTCACACCCACCGAAGCCTCGGTGATCGCGGTGTTCTATGCGCTGTTCTGCGGCATGTTCATCTACCGCGCACTGCGCCTGCGCGATCTGCCTGCCATCATCCTGCGCGCCGCACTGGTCAGCGCCGCCGTGCTGCTGATTTTGGGGGCTGCGCGTGCCTTTGCCTGGGTTCTGGTGATCGAAGGCGTACCACAGTTCCTGGCCGAGACGATCATTGCGTGGAACCTGTCGCCCATTCTGTTCCTGTTGGCCGTCAACGTGCTGATGCTGGTTTTCGGCCTGTTCATGGACCCGCTTCCCGGCGTCATGATCCTTGTGCCGATTCTTGCCCCGATCAGCCACGCATTGGGGATTGCACCCGATCACTTTGCCATCGTCGTCATTGTAAACCTGACGCTGGGCCTGACGACACCTCCGGTGGGCAGTCTGATCTTTGTCGTCTCGGCGGCGGCAAATCTCAAGCCAGCCGCGTTGATACGCGAAATGCCGCCCTTTTTTCTGGCGAACTTCATTGTGCTGATGCTGCTGACATTCGTTCCGGTTCTCAGCACTTGGCTGCCACGGGTCAGCGGCTTTTGACGGTATGGATAACATGCGCCTGCTGCACGCCTGAACTGAAAACCGAAAAGGCGAACAGGCACGATCAGCCAAATCCTGAAGATTCGGATAAACGACGCACTGCAAGCTACTGAATACATGAAAAAAGGGAGAGCCGAAGCCCTCCCCTGAAGTCTCGCCGTTCAGGCTCAATATGTTAACCGCTCGGAAATTTTTTTGCCTGCGGCCTGAACGTCGTCAGGGGGCGAGCGCACCCGCCCCGTGTCAAGGTGGGAAGGACAATATTCCGCCCCACCCTATGTCGTCGGGGGTCTGGCATTATTTGGGATGGCCGGACCCCCTTGCACGTTTTCCGCCAAGGGAAACGTGATCTCTTTGTCAACTACAGCCGGACGTGCCGCCGCAGGTGTTGCATTTCATGCAGGTGCCGTTGCGCACCAGCGTATAGTTGCCACATTCGCCGCAGGCTTCCCCCTCATAGCCCTGCATCTTTGCCTTGGTCCGCGCATCCAGACTGACCCCGCCCGACGCCACGGCGGTTGTCGCCATGCTGGCCCCGCCCGTGCCGGTGGCCACTTGGGGCACCAGCGTTTGCAGGGACACGACAGGGTCGGCCATACCGCCTTGCAACAGTGTCAGATCCTGCGGCAGACGTTTGCGCAGATAACCGGTGGACGAGATTTGCTTGAGCACTTCCAGCGACCGGCTGGCGGCGGTTTCGCTGATCTCGCTCAGGTTGCTGACACCTTCCTCGACACCGCGCCCGATGCTGTCGAATGACGCCCCTTCGGGCTGCACATGCGCCAGATCGGTGCGATCCAGATAGGACACAGCCAGTTCGCGGAAGATGTAATCCAGGATCGACGTCGCATTCTTGATGCTGTCGTTGCCCTGAACCATGCCCGCAGGTTCGAATTTGGTGAAGGTAAAGGCATCCACAAACTCTTCCAGCGGCACACCGTATTGCAAACCAACTGACACCGCGATGGCAAAGTTGTTCATCATGGCGCGGAAACCGGCACCCTCTTTGTGCATGTCGATAAAGATTTCACCCAGATTTCCATCCTGATATTCGCCGGTGCGCAGGTAAACCTTGTGGCCGCCAACGATGGCTTTTTGGGTATAGCCCTTGCGACGCTCGGGCATCTTTTCGCGGTGCGATTTGACAATCTCTTTGACGATGATCTTTTCAACGATCTTTTCGGCCAGCACCGTGGCTTTTTCCTGCGCCGAACCCGATGCCAATGTCTCTTCGGCTTCTTCATCGTCTTCGACCAGTGCCGACGCCAGCGGTTGCGACAGTTTCGATCCGTCACGGTACAGCGCGTTGGCCTTCACACCCAGCGACCAGCTAAGTTCATAGGCCTTTTGGCAATCCACGATCGTGGCATCGTTGGGCATGTTGATCGTCTTGCTGATCGCGCCCGAGATGAACGATTGCGCGGCGGCCATCATATAGATGTGGCTGTCGACGCTCAGATACCGCTTGCCCTTTTTGCCGCAGGCATTGGCGCAATCGAAAATCGCGTAATGCTCGGGCTTCAGGAATGGCGCGCCTTCCAGTGTCATGGTGCCGCAAACGTGGTCGTTGGCCAGTTCGATGTCGCGTTTGCTAAAGCCCAAGTGGCGGAGCAGATCAAAGGTGGGATCGTTCAGCTTGTCCGCAGGGATGCCCAGCACCTTGGTGCAGAACTCTTCGCCCAGGGTCCACTGGTTGAACACAAACCGGATGTCAAAAGCGCTTTCCAGCGAGGCATCGACCTTGGCCAACTCGTTCGGGCCAAACCCGTGACCGGTCAGCGAGGTGTGGTTGATACCGGGTGCGTTGCCGATGGTGCCGTGGCCCACCGCATAGCTGACAATCTCTTCGATCTGCGCCGACCCGTAGCCCAGCTTTTCCAGTGCCGCAGGCACCGAGCGGTTGATGATCTTGAAATAACCGCCACCGGCCAGCTTTTTGAACTTCACCAGTGCAAAGTCGGGCTCGATACCTGTGGTGTCGCAGTCCATCACCAGACCGATGGTGCCTGTGGGCGCGATCACCGTTGTCTGGGCGTTGCGATAGCCGTGCTTTTCGCCCAAGGCCAGCGCCTCGTCCCAAGTGGTCTGCGCCATCTCGACCAGACGCATGTCGGGGCATCCGGCAACGTCCAGCGGCACCGGTTTCACCGCCAGCTTCTCATAACCCTCGTCATTGCCATAGGCTGCGTTGCGGTGGTTGCGGATGACGCGCAGCATGTGCTTGGCGTTTTTCTTATAGCCTGGAAACGACCCCAGCTCGCCGGCCATTTCGGCGGAAGTGGCATAGGCCACGCCGGTCATGATCGCCGTCAGCGCACCACACAGCGCGCGCCCTTCGGTGCTGTCATAGGAGTAGCCCATGTTCATGAGCAGACCGCCAATGTTGGCATAACCCAGACCCAGCGTGCGGAAGTCATAGGACCGCTGCGCAATCTCTTTCGACGGAAACTGCGCCATCATAACACTGATTTCCAGCGTCACGGTCCACAGACGCGCGGCATGCATGTAATCTTCGACCTGAAATTCACCGTCCTTGAGGAACGTCAGCAGGTTCATCGACGCAAGATTGCAGGCGGTGTCGTCCAGAAACATATATTCCGAACAGGGGTTCGAGCCGCGGATCGCGCCGTCAGCGGGGCATGTGTGCCATTCGTTTACGGTGTCGTGGTACTGGATGCCCGGATCGGCACAGGCCCATGCGGCATGGCCCACTTGTTCCCACAGATCGCGGGCGCGGATCGTCTTGGTCACGCGGTTGTCGGTGCGGCTGATCAACTCCCAGTCGGCGTCTTTTTCAACAGCCGTCAGGAATGCGTTGGTCACGCGGATCGAGTTGTTCGAGTTCTGGCCCGACACCGAGCTATACGCTTCGGAATCCCAATCGGTGTCATATGTGGGAAACTCAATGCTGGTGTGGCCCTGCTTGGCGTAATCCAGCACGCGTTTGATGTATGTCTCGGGGATCGCGACCTTTTTGGCATCGCGAATGGCGGCTTTCAGTCCTTCGTTCACCTTGGGATCATAGGCGTCTGCCTCGGCGCCGTCCCATGCCCTGATCGCGGCAAACAGCGCGTTCAACTTCTGTTCGTGCATCTTCGAGCCTGCGACGATGCTTGCCACTTTTTGCTCTTCGATGACTTTCCAGTTGATGAAATCCTCGATGTCGGGGTGGTCCGCATCGACAATCACCATCTTGGCGGCGCGGCGTGTTGTACCGCCCGATTTGATCGCACCAGCAGCACGGTCACCGATTTTCAAAAAACCCATCAGGCCGCTGGACTTGCCTCCGCCCGACAGTTTCTCGCCTTCGCCGCGCAGGCTGGAAAAGTTGGTGCCGGTGCCCGAGCCGTATTTGAACAGGCGCGCTTCACGCACCCACAGGTCCATAATGCCACCGTCGCCCACCAGATCGTCGGCCACGGACTGGATAAAGCAGGCGTGCGGTTGCGGATGTTCGTATGAGGATTTGGAACGAGTCAGTTTGCCGGTCTGGTAGTCCACATAGTAATGGCCCTGTGCCGGACCATCGATGCCGTAGGCCCAGTGCAGGCCCGTGTTGAACCACTGTGGGCTGTTGGGTGCCGCGCGCTGGGTCGCCAGCATGTGGCGCATTTCGTCGTAATAGGTTTGCGCGTCGGCCTCGGTCGAGAAATAGCCGCCCTTCCAACCCCAGTACGCCCAAGCGCCTGCCAGACGGTCGAACACCTGCTTGGACGACGTCTCGCCGCCCATCTCGGCGCCTTTTGCCGGAACCGAGCGCCACAGGAATTCGGGAACGCCCTCTTCTTTTACTTTTTCGACCTTGCTGGGCACGCCGGCCTTGCGGAAATATTTCTGCGCGATGACGTCGCTGGCCACCTGGCTCCACGATGATGGCACTTCGACGTTGTCGAGATGAAAGACGATTGTCCCGTCGGGATTGCGGATTTCGGAAACGGTCGTAATGAAATCCAAGGATGCGTAGGCATCTGCTCCGGCTTGGGTAAACTTTCTGTCAATTTTCATCGCGCTGCCTCATGTCCAGCTTTTCAATTTGAAACGCTGACGTTGCAGCGGTCCGCTTGGGTCTCCGGCCGGGTTGAAAACAGACACGTACTGGCCAGCTGAAATGCAAATTTCCAGCATGGGATTCGTCGTATCTGACGTTAATACTCTGTCCCGGTGTCATCAGTCTGCTCTTAGTGTTGTCCACTAAATGTTGTGGTGACTGATGGTGTCTGCACAACCTGACGTATCAGACGGCCTTGCGTCAACGAAATTTTTAGAATTTTTTTGACCGCTCGGGACTTGACCGTATCTATCGTTCGGCGCGTTCCACCGCCAGAGTGATTCAGCCGGTTCTCGCGGTGGAAAAGCTTCGAAATGTTACCCACAGGCAGGGTGGGGAATTTCTGAATACACTGGCAAGCTTAGCCCAAACACATGAGGTTGTTCATGAAGTTGTCCCCAGCTTCATCCCCTCCTTCTGCGCTGCGGCGTGAAACGATTTGTCCTTGGTTGGCATTTATGGTCGTCTGGGTGCAAATGGCAAAAAGGGCACGCTTATGAAACCGATCACGGCACTGTTGCCTATCTTATTGGCGGCCTGTTCTCCACAATATGTAGAGACAATCGTAAGCAACCCACAAGATTTGCCGGTCCGGCGCGCATTTTTCTCGGAAGACCCGGAAGTGCTGCACGAAGCATTCCGTGATGCTTGCGACTCACCCGGTGACACGTTGGCGACGCCGTCGCGGGGAATCGTTCAGTGCCGTACTCTGCCCACACCCGATTTCGCCGCGTTCTTGTTGCTGGAATATGACGGTGCGCTGAAAACCCCCACCGTGGTCATGCAAAAGCAGCAGCGCCGCACCGATGCAGGGCCCGACAGCTCGATGATCGAATTCAGCTATTTTGCCGAGGTGCCGCAGAAATCCGGCAATTCGCGGCGCATCTATTATAAAGACCGCCAACTGGACCAGTTGCTGGACCAGATGATGCGCGCCGCCGGTGGCAAATCCATCGACTGAACATGCCTGATCCGGCGCGCGCTTGGCGCGTGCCGTAAAAGATCAAATATCGTGGGATTTATATGGTCGGGGCGAGAGGATTCGAACCTCCGACCCCCTGTACCCAAAACAGGTGCGCTACCAGGCTGCGCCACACCCCGAACCATGCGCGGTGCATAACGACCACCCCGCCGATTGAAAAGAGCAAAAGCGCGCAATCCGTTCTATTCTGTGCAAGGCCACGCAGCATCGTTGTCTGAGAAGGTCGGATGGCGCACCTGAGTGCCCTCGGTGATGCCCAACCTTTCGGCCAGACCACCGTTGATTTCCAACGCCGCCAACAGATTCTCGCCCCCGAAAATCGGCGTCTCGTCCAGCGGTATCGCGCGGTGGTGAATGTGCTGCACCACGCCCTGCGCATCAATGAACAGCATATCCAGTTCGATCAGCGTATTGCGCATCCAGAACGACATGCGGCGCGGGCTTTCATAGACAAACAGCATTCCCGCCGATTGCGCCATTTTGCTCCGGTGCATCAGCCCTTGCGCGCGTTCTTCATTATCGTCGGCAATTTCAACATTGAACCGCGCCCGGCCCCAGTCCCCGCGCAGGTCCACGGCTTCGTCCGAACAGGCCGCCCAAAGCGCATTGGCGCCAAAGATCAGAAAAAGACCGGTAAACAAAGTGCAGCGCATTGTCAGTCGTCCTTTGACAGCGCCGCCTCCCAAGCGTGAACTTCGGCGGCCATGCGACCACGTTTGCCATCAATCACCCGCATTGCCAAGGCTTCGCCCGGTTGCAGATCAGCCAGCCCCGACCGGCGCAACACCTCGACGTGTAAAAACACATCATCGTGCTGGCCAAAGACATTGGCAAAGCCGAACCCCTTGCCCTTGTCGAACCATTTGACCCGCCCCGGCAGCAACGGAACATCCACGATGCCGATCTCGGCCAGATCCGCCAACGCCTGATCGCTTTCGGTGCCGTGGGGTGGGACGATCGACAAAACCTCGACCGCCTGAACGCCGCGTTCGGTGTTCTGAACGGTTACATTTACCTGCGCCTGATCCGCGACCGAACTTTGTCCGAAATTGCGCAACACATTGACGTGCAGCAATATATCAGGCCCGCCGGTGTCAGCAATGATGAAGCCGAACCCTTTGACCGGGTCAAACCATTTGACCAGCCCGGTGACGGATTCGAGTTGTGAGTCTTCATCTTCCACGAGGTCGTCTTTCATACGTCCGGCTGTTCCAGCATTTTTCATCCGCAAGACTTGCACGATTTAGACTCTGCTTTTCAAGCGTGAAAAGATTATAAAAATCAGTATTCTGCATTTCGCGCTGCGCGAGATTCACGGGTTCAGGCGGTTGATCTCCCATGGTTCGGCTTCGGTTTGCCGCCGCCATCTGTACCTGTCGTGCAACCTGAAATCACCATCCGCCCAGAATTCTATCTCGACCGGCGTGATCCGGTAGCCGCCCCAGAACGGCGGGCGTTTGGGGTTGGTGCCGTGCTGTGCGGTCACTTTTGCGACCTCGGCCATCAGCGTCGCGCGGTTCTTCAGCGGACGACTTTGCCGAGAGGCCCAAGCGCCCAGTCGGCTTTTGAGCGACCGCGAGGCATAATAGGCGTCCGCCCGCGCTCCGTCCTCGCGGGTGATAGTGCCGCGCACCCGCACCTGACGGCGCAGCGATTTCCAGTGCATGACAAAGGCCGCAGTCCCTGCATGCTCCAGTTCCTGCGCCTTGACGCTTTCATAGTTGGTGTAAAAAATGAACGCATCGTCGGTGATGTCTTTCAACAGAACCATCCGCGCATTGGGCAGGCCAGTTGCGTCCACCGTTGCCAGCGCAATGGCATTGGGGTCGTTTATTTCCGACGCCTCGGCCTCGGCCAACCAGCTGCGTACCAAAGCAAAGGGATCGTTCCCTGCGAATTTTCCACTGCGTTCCGCCATTTCTGTCCCCTTGGATACCTTCAAATCGTTCATGCCCCGATTTGCACCAGTGTAACACACCGCACATAGACCAAGACCTATGTATACCAACTCTCTTGATGGCATCGGGTCAATCGCCTAAAGGTCGCTGAGATAAAGTGGCTTGCAGGCATAGGGGTTATTGATGGCGCATGAGCTAATGAAGGGCAAACGTGGGCTGATCATGGGCCTTGCCAATGACAAGTCGATCGCATGGGGCATTGCCAAGATGCTGGCGGATGCCGGCGCGGAACTGGCATTTTCCTATCAGGGCGATGCGTTGAAAAAACGCGTGGGGCCACTGGCGGCACAATTGGGCAGCGACATCGTCCTGCCCTGCGACGTGGGTGACGAAGAGTCGATTGACGCATTGTTTGCGTCGCTGAAAGACACGTGGGGCAATCTGGACTTTTTGGTACATGCCATCGGTTTTTCCGATAAATCCGAGCTGCGTGGCCGCTATGTCGATACCAGCCGCGGCAACTTTGCCATGTCGATGGACATTTCAGTCTATTCGTTCACGGCGGTGATGCAGCGCGCGGAAAAGATGATGAACCCCGGCAGCAGTGCGGTGACCCTCACCTATTACGGTGCCGAAAAGGTCATGCCGCATTACAATGTCATGGGCGTGGCCAAGGCCGCTCTTGAGGCATCCGTGCAGTACCTTGCCGAAGATTTGGGCAAAGATGGCATCCGCGTCAACGCGATCTCGGCGGGTCCGATCAAAACGCTGGCCGCCTCGGGCATCGGTGATTTCCGGTACATAATGAAGTGGAACGAGTACAACTCGCCCCTGCGCCGCAATGTTACCATCGAGGACGTGGGCAAGGCCGCGCTCTATCTGCTGTCCGATCTGGGCAGCGGGACCACGGGCGAAAACCTGCATGTCGATGCAGGCTATCACGTGGTCGGCATGAAGGCGGTCGACGCCCCCGACATTACAAAGTGATGCAAAATGACGATTGAAAGCCTGCTTGCCTTTAACGCAATCCTGATCGCCGCCCTGCTCAGTCCCGGTGCTGCCTTTCTGATATCGGTGCGTATGTCGGTCAGCGCCGGTCGCGCGGCGGGCGTGGCCACAGGGTTGGGGCTTGCGTCAATGGCGGCCCTGTGGACGACGGCGGCGCTGCTGGGGTTGGGCGGACTATTTGCCCTGTTCCCTTGGGCCTATACGGCGCTGAAAACCGGCGGCGCACTTTATCTGATCTGGATTGCGGTGCAAACGTGGCGCCACGCCCGTGACCCGCTGGGCGATGTCACCGTGCCGCGCGGGCGGGCGTTTCTGGCAGGCTTTCTGGTGAATCTCGGCAATCCCAAATCCATGCTCTTTGCAGGTGCAATCATCGTGGTGATCTTTCCCAAGGGGCTGGATGCTGCCAATATCGCACTGATTGTTGCCAACCACTTCGTGCTTGAAACACTGTTCTACACAGCCTGTGCCCTGCTGCTGTCCAGCGGTCCGGCCCGCGCGCGCTATCTTTCGGCCAAACCCGTGCTGGACCGCATCGCGGCGATGGCGCTGGGTGGCTTTGGCTTGAAACTGCTTACAGGAAAATGATCCCATGACCGACCGCTTGCCCCACGAAAAAGGCTTTCACATCAGCTGGGACCAGATCCACCGCGACAGCCGTGCGCTGGCGTGGCGTCTGGCTGAACATGGTCCCGAAAATGCAGGCTGGCGCGCTGTGGTGGCGATCACCCGTGGCGGCATGGCCCCCGCGATGATTGCCGCGCGCGAACTGGACATTCGTACTGTCGACACGATCAGCATCAAATCCTATGACCATCAAGACCAGTCAGAGGCCCGCGTGCTGAAATCCCCCGACCCCGAACTGATGGGCGACGGCACCGGCATCCTGATCATCGACGATCTGGTGGACAGCGGCAAAACGCTGGAGGTGGTGCGCGCCATGTACCCCAAGGCGCATTTTGCCACAGTCTATGCCAAGCCCAAGGGCCGCCCACAGGTCGATACTTTTGTCACCGAGGTCAGCCAAGACACTTGGATTTTCTTCCCGTGGGACATGGCGCTGCAATACGTCGACCCCTACCGCGGCAAGGACTGAACCACCGGTCCTGCGTCTCTGGCTTGAAAGCCCCCCGCCGGAGGCACCTGCCCTCTTATCCGGAGCCAACCGATGAATTTGCCACGCACCGCCACCACATTCGCACCGCCCGTCATGGAGGCCCGCCGCTGGCTGGATGGCGTCACCCATCCCGCCGACCGCCCGCTGATTAACGTCAGTCAGGCGGCGCCGGTCGATCCGCCCCCGCCCGCACTGCGTCAGGCGATGGCCGACGCCGCGCTGACCCGCGATGATGCGCACCTGTACGGCCCCGTATTGGGTATGCCCGCCCTGCGCGATGCGCTGGCATCGCAGATCAGCAGCCACTACGCCGCACAGGTCACGGGCGATCACGTTGCCATCACCTCTGGCTGCAATCAGGCGTTCGCCGCGGCGATTGCCACGCTCTGCGCCGAGGGCGACGAGGTGATCCTGCCGACGCCATGGTATTTCAATCACAAGATGTGGCTGGATATGTCAGGCGTCGCTTCGGTCGCCCTGCGCACCGGCGACGACCTGTTGCCCGACGTCGATGCTGCCCGTGCGCTGATCACACCGCGCACCCGAGCGATTGCGCTGGTGACACCCAATAACCCCGGCGGCGTGGAATATCCCGCCGAACTGGTCCGCGCCTTTTACGATCTGGCGCAGGAGGCGGGCATCGCGTTGCTGGTCGACGAAACCTACCGCGATTTCGACATCCGCACAGGCGCACCGCACGCGCTGTTCCAACAGGACGGCTGGCAGGACACATTCATTCATCTTTATTCTTTTTCAAAGGCCTATCGCCTGACTGGCCACCGTGTCGGCGCGCTGGTCGCAGCACCAGCACGTCTGGCCGAGGTTGAAAAATTTCTGGATACAGTAGCCATCTGCCCCGGCCAGATCGGCCAGTATGCCGCCCTTTGGGGGCTGGAAAACCTGTCGCAATGGGTCGCAGGCGAACGCGATGAAATCCTCGCCCGTCGCGCGGCCATCGCCAGCGGGTTCGACGTGCTGGCAGCGCAGGGCTGGCGGTTGCTGGGGCTGGGGGCCTATTTTGCCTATCTCGAGCATCCTTTTGCGATGTCCTCGGCGGATCTGGCACCGCAACTGGTGCGTGATGCGGGCATTTTGTGCCTGCCCGGCACTATGTTCTGCCCGGCAGAGGACGACACCGGCACACGCCAGTTGCGCATTGCCTTTGCCAATCTTGATATCGCGGGAATCGCTGAATTCTATCGCCGTCTTGCCGCATTGAACCTGCCAAGTTGACGGCCCTTGCCCCTGCTCGGCACGCTCGCTAGACAAGGCAAACTTTTATCCGAGGATCCGCATCATGGCTGTACGCACCAAAAACATGTCGAAAATAGCAGTCTGGATTCTGATGGGGATGCTGATCCTTGGTCTTGGCGGCTTTGGCGCGACCAACCTGTCAGGCACGTTGCGCACTTTGGGCACCGTCGGCGACAAACACATCGACATTGACCAATACGCACGCCAGCTTAGTCAGGAAATTCGCGCGGTCGAGGCGCAGACCGGCCAACAGCTGCCCTTTGCGCAAGCACAGGCGATGGGTCTGGATCAGGCCGTGTTGCAACGTCTGGTCCGCCAGCGCGCGCTGGACAACGAGACCGACAAACTGGGCCTGTCCATTGGCGATGCTGCGCTGCGCGACGAAATCCTGCAAATCCGCTCTTTTCGCGGTGTTGACGGCAAATTCAACCGCGAGGGTTATAAACTGGCGCTTGAACAGTCCGGCATGACCGAGACGGACTTTGAAACTTCCCTGCGCGAAGAGGCCGCCCGCACGCTGCTGCAAGGGGCCATCGCTTCGGGCGTCGTGATGCCCGGCACCTATGCCAAGACACTGGTCAATTACGTCGGTGAAGCGCGCAATTTCACATGGTCGCGTCTGAACGCCGAAGACCTGGAGGTGCCGGTCGCAACCCCCACCGAAGACGAGATGCGCGCCTATCACACAGAGCATCAGGCAGACTATCAACGCCCCGAAACCAAAACCATCACCTATGCGCTGCTGACCCCCGACATGCTGGTGGATCAGGTCGAAGTCGACGCCGCCGATCTGCAAGCGGCCTATGACGCCCGCGCCGAGGAATACCAACAACCCGAGCGCCGTCTGGTCGAACGCCTGCCCTTCCTTGACGACGAGGCCGCAGACCGCGCAGCCGCCTCTTTGGAAATGCAAGGCACCACGTTTGAACAACTGGTTCAGGACCGTGGTCTGGATCTGGCGGATGTGGACATGGGCGATGTCGGACTGGACGAACTGGAAGCTGCGGGCGAAACGATCTTTGCCGCAGACGTGGGCGACGTTGTGGGCCCGCTGCCGTCAGCGCTGGGGCCTGCCCTGTTCCGCATCAATGGCGTTCTGCCCGCGCAGAACACCACCTTCGAGCAAGCCGAGCCCGAGTTGCGCGCCACGCTGGCCGCCGACCGCGCCCGCCGTCAGGTTGAAGCACAATCACGCGACTATGACGATCTGCTGGCCGGTGGTGCAACGCTGGAAGAACTGGCCGCCGAAAGCGACATGACGCTGGACACCGTTGACTGGTTCGACGGCTCCGACGACCAGATGACAGGCTATGCCGAATTCCGCGAGGCCGCCGTTGCCATCACCCAAGACGACTATCCGCAGATTACCGTGCTGAGCGATGGCGGCATCTTTGCCATGCGTCTGGACAAGATCACCCCCGCCCGCGACGCCACCTTTGAAGAGGCCCGCGAGGACGTGGCCGCCGACATGGTCGACGCGCGCACCGAAACCGCCCTGACCGCCAAAGCCGCAGAGCTGCTGCCGCAACTGAAAGACGGCGCGGGTTTTGCTGATCTGGGGCTGGATTCGATCGAAGAGGCCGACCAGACCCGCAACGCTTTCATCCAGAACACCCCGCGCGGTTTCATGGCGCAAGTGTTTGAAATGAATGCGGGCGACGTCAATCTGGTCACTGGCGAAGGCATGGTTGTGATCGTACGTCTGGACAAGGTTCTGCCCGCTGCCGACAATGCCGAAGCTGCCGCGTTGCAAGAACAGCTGGTTGAACAGATGAACCAGTCGCTGGCGCAGAACATTCTGGACATCTACACCGTCGACGCCACCGTGCGTGCCCGTCCGCAGATCGACCAGCGCGCGGTGCAGGCCGTTCATGTGAACTTTCCCTGACCCCATGACTTTAACATGACCTTAACCCCCGCATATAGCGACTTTGCCGCCGGTTTCGACGCCGGTCGTAACCAGATCGTTTACACCCGCCTTGCCGCCGATCTTGATACGCCGGTGTCGCTGATGCTGAAACTGACGGGCGCTGCGGAAAACGCCTTTGTGCTGGAATCGGTGACGGGCGGTGAAGTGCGCGGACGCTACTCCATCATCGGGATGAAACCCGATCTGATCTGGCGCTGCGAGGGCGAAACCTCGGCTGTGAACCGCGCCGCGCGCTATGATGCCGATGCGTTCCAACCGATGGATGGCAATCCGCTCGACGCCTTGCGCGCTCTGATCGCGGAATCCAAGATCGACCTGCCCGATGATCTGCCACAGGCGGCGGCGGGCCTGTTCGGCTATCTGGGCTATGACACTGTGCGGTTGGTCGAACACCTGCCGGATGTGAACCCCGATCCGCTGGGCCTGCCCGACGCGCTGATGTTGCGCCCTTCGGTTATTGCCGTTCTTGACGGGGTCAAGGGCGAGGTAACCGTGGTGTCACCGGCATGGGTGAACGACGGGCAAAGCGCACGCGCCGCCTATGCCCAAGCGGCTGAACGGGTGATGGACGCGGTGCGCGATCTGGAACGCGCCATGCCGCGCGAAACCCGTGATCTGGGCGAGGCGTCGGTCAGCGACGAGCCGGTCAGCAACTTTACCCACGAGGGCTATTTGCAGGCCGTCGAGAAGGCCAAGGATTACATCCGCGCCGGTGACATCTTTCAGGTGGTGCCCAGCCAGCGCTGGTCGCAGGCTTTCCCACAGCCGCCCTTCTCGCTTTACCGGTCGCTGCGCCGCACCAACCCGTCGCCGTTCATGTTCTATTTCAACTTTGGCGGCTTTCAGGTGATCGGCGCCAGCCCCGAGATTCTGGTACGTGTCTTCGGCAACGAGGTCACCATACGCCCCATCGCGGGCACGCGTCCCCGTGGTGCCACGCCCGAAGAAGACCGCGCGCTGGAGGCCGACCTGCTGGCCGACCAGAAAGAACTGGCCGAGCACCTGATGCTGCTGGATCTGGGCCGCAACGATGTGGGCCGCGTCGCCAGGATCGGCACCGTGCGCCCTACGGAAGAATTTATCGTCGAACGCTACAGCCACGTCATGCACATCGTGTCGAACGTCGTGGGCGAACTGGCCCCCGACAAGGACGCGCTGGACGCGTTTTTTGCAGGGATGCCCGCAGGCACGGTTTCCGGCGCGCCCAAGGTCCGCGCCATGCAGATCATCGACGAGCTGGAACCGGAAAAACGCGGCGTCTATGGCGGCGGTGTCGGCTATTTCAGCGCGGGTGGCGATATGGATATGTGCATCGCCCTGCGCACCGCCGTGGTCAAGGACCAGACCCTGTATATTCAGGCAGGCGGCGGCGTGGTCTATGACAGCGATCCGCAATCGGAATATATGGAAACCATGCACAAATCCGGCGCGATCCGCCGTGCGGCAGAAGATGCGGCACGTTTTGGCGGGGGCAACGGATAAAGCTGCAACCGTGCCCGACGCGCGGGATATACTGAACCCCAAAAAGGCCCCCCTGCCTCATGAGCCGTCCCCCTTTCGAGATTGCCGGTAAACGTATCGCAACGGGCACCAGTGGCACCGTGGATCTGCCGGTGTCGATCCTGCCCGATCACACGCCTGTGCATATGTCGGTCAAGGTGCATCACGGCAAGCGGAGCGGTCCCACGATGTTCGTGTCGGCGGCTGTGCACGGCGACGAGGTGATCGGCGTCGAGATCGTGCGCCGCCTGCTGCGCGCGCCGCAACTGTCCAGCCTGCGCGGCACCTTGCTGGTGGTGCCTGTGGTCAACTCTTTCGGCTTTCTCAACCGCTCGCGTTACTTGCCCGACCGACGTGACCTGAACCGCTGCTTTCCCGGCACGCAGTTGGGGTCGCTGGGATCGCGGTTGGCCCATATTTTCCTGAACGAAGTTGTTTTGCGCTGCGATTTTGGCATCGACCTGCATTCGGCGGCGATCCACCGCACCAACCTGCCGCAATGCCGCGTCACCCCCGGTGACAAGGTGACGGCAAAGATGGCGCGTGATTTCGGCGCACCGGTGATTCTGAATTCACCCCTGCGCGACGGATCATTGCGCGGCGAGGCTGCGGCACGTGGTACGCCGGTTCTGCTTTACGAAGCGGGCGAAGGTCTGCGGTTTGACGAATTTGCCGTGCGCGCCGGTGTGGCGGGGATCATGCGCGTGATGCGTGCCCAAGACATGCTGCCCGCCAAAGGCATCGCCAAGGGCAAATCCGCCTCGTTGCTGTGCAAGGGATCGCACTGGCTGCGCGCGCCTGCGGGTGGTTTGCTGCGCACCTTCCGTGACACTGGTGAAGTGGTGGAAAAAGGCGACGTTCTGGCCGCCATTTCAGACCCGTTCGGCCACGTCGAGGTCGAGCTGACGGCCCCTGAACCGGGCATTCTGATCGGGCGGGCGATTCTGCCCGTGGTGAACGAAGGCGATGCGATCTTTCACTTGGCCGAATTGGGCCCGCGTGCGGATGAAGACACCGTCGAAGATATGACCGCCCAACTCGGGTCCGACCCGATCTTTGACGAAGACGAGATTATCTGACGTCTATTGCGCGACCTGCGACTTGAGCAGCGCTGACACCGGCGACAGCGCCACGCGTTCGGCGCGGTCTTGCAGCCCCCACAGCAGCAACGCCGAGATCGTATCGGGGCGCACGCGGCCCAGCATGATCACGCCCCCCTCCTGATCGGCCCGGAACGCCGCCTGATCCAGAAAGCGGCGGATGACTGTTGGCGTCTGGTTTGCACTGTCAAAGTCGCGGAACACGGTTGCCGCAGGCACACCGTCGCGCACCGCCAACTTTTGGGCGGTGTTCAGGCCCTTGGATTGCATCACGATACCGTGGCCGCTGCTGTCCAGAATGCTGACCACCTGATCGGACAGGGCACGGTCGGCCTGAAATCCTGTTCCGGTGCCTTCCAGCACGCCAATGGCCTCTGGCACCGCGTCCAGCGCGGCAGAAATGCTGACCTCGGCGTCGCTGGGGGTGGCCCCTGCGGGCAGGTCGACCATCGCCAGCACTTCCAGCCCCTGGGCGCGATAGGCAGCGGCGCGTTCGGCGGCATCAGGCAGATTGACGTCGATGGCAAAGCTCAGCGGATAGGGAAAACTGCGCAGGGCGGCAAGACCGACAGTGCCACCGGACAGATCAGCGCCATTGTCGATCAACACGATCGACATCATCGGTTTGAAACTGTCCACTTCCACCACTGCGGCATAGGCATCAATGGGTTTTTGCTGTGGCACGGTTGCATCTGGCGCAGGTTCCGCCTCGGGCGGGTCGTCGCGATCAACCAAAGAGCCCATGCGCTGCTCCAGCAGGGGTGTGGCACCTGTATCTTCTTCGGCAACAGGGGCGTCGGTGGAGGGCGTGTCGGCCTCGGGCGCAACGGTCTCCGGCACGACGATGGCGGTTTCTGCCTGCGCCTCGGATGTTGCGGTCTCGAATCCGCTGTCGGCGGCCACTTCGGGCGCGAGCGGCTGTGCCGGTTCGGTCGAAATGCTCAACTTGTCCGCATCGGGCTGCGCGGGCAAGGCCGCTTGCGGACTGGGCAGGACGGGTGCATCGCTTTGCACTTCGACGCCGCTTTCGGCCTCGGGCGGCGTGGGGGCTTCAATGCCGCTGGTGCCGCCCGTTTCGGGGCGCATGGGCATATCGGTGCCTGCATCATCCAGCACCGCCACATCGTCTGCTTCGGGTTTTGCCACCTGCGGCGCACCTGTGACTGTGGCCAGATCGGCGTCGCCTGCGGTTTGCGGGCTATCGCCGCTGGAGGCTTCGGGCGCTGTGCCAGACGCAGGGGCATCCACAGCCATATCCGGCGCGGGTGCCTTGTCGGCCATGATTGATGCCAGCCCTGCGGCACTGACACCGATCACGGCGCCTACCACTGCTCCGCTCAAAAACCCTCGCGCCATATTTGTTCGTCCCTGCCTGTTGCGTGCTCACCCTAACGGGTTTTTTGTGCCCTTGTCATCGCCCACTGTACCCTGTCTTCGGCCCCCGCCCCCTTGACGCTGGCGGGCAAGCCTGAACAAGTATGCCTCGCTTATACAGTGCAGGTGGCCCTGGCCTCCAGCCCCCTAAATGCAAAGTTTGACCCATGCTGCTGCTGATCGACAATTACGACAGTTTTACCTACAATCTGGTACACTATCTGGGCGAATTGGGCGCCGAGGTGGCGGTCCACCGCAACGATGCGCTGAACGTGCAAGAGGCGATGGCGATGAACCCCGCAGGTATTCTGTTGTCGCCCGGCCCTTGCGATCCGGATCAGGCTGGCATCTGCCTTGCACTGACACAGGCCGCCGCCGAAACCCGCACGCCGCTGATGGGGGTCTGTCTGGGCCACCAGACCATCGGTCAGGCCTTTGGCGGCAAGGTGGTGCGCGCACCCGACATCGTGCACGGCAAAATGGGCACGATGCAGCACAGCGGCACCGGCCTGTTTGCGGGCCTGCCCACGCCTTTCGACGCGACGCGCTATCATTCGCTGATCGTCGACCGCGCCACCCTGCCCGATTGCCTTGAAATCACCGCCGCACTGGACAACGGAATCATCATGGGCCTGCAACACCGCGATCTGCCGATCCACGGTGTGCAGTTCCACCCCGAAAGCATCCGGTCGGAACACGGGCACGCGCTGCTGAAGAATTTCCTGGATCTGCTAAAGGTGCCCGCATGAGTGACGCCCTGAAACCCCTGATCGACGCTGCTGCCAATGGCCCGCTGACCCGCGCGCAGGCCGAAGCGGCCTTTGCCATTCTGTTCGACGGCGAAGCGACACCGGCGCAGATCGGCGGGCTGCTGATGGCTTTGCGCACGCGCGGCGAAACCGTGGACGAATATGCCGCCGCTGCCGCCGTGATGCGCGCCAAATGCAATCCGGTGCAGGCCCCCGAGGGCGCGATGGACATTGTCGGCACCGGCGGCGACGGCAAGGGCACGCTGAACATTTCAACCGCGACGGCCTTTGTGGTGGCGGGTGCGGGCGTGGTGGTGGCCAAACACGGCAACCGCAACCTCAGCTCGAAATCCGGCGCTGCGGACGCATTGACCCAGATGGGCCTGAAGGTGATGGTCGGCGCCAAGACCGTCGAGCGCGCCCTGCGCGAGGCCGGTATCGGGTTTATGATGGCCCCCATGCACCACCCCGCGATTGCCCATGTGATGCCCGCCCGCACCGAACTGGGCACGCGCACGATCTTTAACATCCTTGGCCCCCTGACCAACCCCGCAGGCGTCAAACGCCAGCTGACAGGTACCTATCGCCGCGATCTGATCCGCCCGATGGCCGAAACGCTGTGCCAGTTGGGCAGCGAAAAGGCATGGCTGGTCCACGGCTCGGATGGCACCGACGAATTGACGATTACCGGCGTGTCGTGGGTCTCTGCGCTGGACAACGGTGCGATCACCGATATCGAAATTCACCCCGAGGATGCGGGCCTGCCGGTGCATCCGTTCAAGGATATCGTGGGCGGCACGCCCGAGGAAAACGCGGTGGCGTTCAATGCGCTGCTGGATGGTGCGCCATCGGCCTACCGCGACGCGGTGTTGCTGAATTCTGCCGCAGCCCTAGTTGTTGCAGATGCCGCACCAGACCTGAAATCAGGTGCTGAAATGGCCCGTGCCTCCATCGACAGCGGTGCGGCCCGCGCCAAAATCGCGGCTGTCGCCAAAATCACGCAGGAGGGCTGACCGCCCGACGCTGCCCTGCCGACCGACACAGAAAGTCAACCGATGACCGAGACAATCCTAGACCGCATCAAAGCCTATAAGCTGGAAGAAGTCGCAACCGACAAACGGGCCAAAAACCTTGCCGATGTCGAGGCCGAGGCCCGCAACGCACCGCCCGTGCGCCACTTTGCCCAATCCCTGCAAACCGCATCGCGCGAAGGCTATGGGCTGATTGCCGAGATCAAAAAGGCCAGCCCGTCCAAGGGTATGATCCGCCCCGACTTTGATCCGGCGGCCCACGCGCAGGCCTATGAACAGGGCGGTGCGGCCTGCCTGTCGGTGCTGACCGACACGCCCAGCTTTCAGGGTGCCAAACAGTTTCTGGTCGATGCCCGCGCCGCCTGCACCCTGCCGGTGCTGCGCAAGGATTTCATGTACGATCCCTATCAGGTGGTCGAGGCGCGCGCCTTGGGTGCCGATTGCATCCTGATCATCATGGCCTCGGTCGGAGATAGTCAGGCGATCGAACTGGAAGAAACCGCTGTGGAATGGGGTATGGACGTGCTGATCGAAGTCCACGACGAGGCCGAACTGACCCGCGCCAGTGTCCTCAAAAGCCCGCTGGTCGGCATCAACAACCGCAACCTCAAGACGTTTGAGACATCATTGGACACCACCCGCACGCTGTCGAAACTGGTGCCCGAGGACCGCACGATTGTCTGTGAAAGCGGTCTGAACACGCCCAAGGAACTGGCCGAAATGGCGATGTACGGCGTGCGCAGTTTCCTGATCGGTGAAAGCCTGATGCGTCACGACGATGTGGCCGCGGCAACCCGCGCCCTGCTGGCCAACCCGCTGCAACCCGGTGGGGGCATATAACGTGGTGGACACCCCCGCAGGAAAGCTGTCGCATTTCGACGCCGAAGGTCAGGCGCATATGGTCGATGTCACCGACAAGGCCGTGACCGATCGCGTCGCCGTGGCCGCCTGCCACATCAAGATGGCGCGCGAAACCTTTGATATCATTACCGAAGGGCGCGCAAAAAAGGGGGACGTTCTGGGCGTGGCACGGCTGGCGGGCATCATGGGGGCCAAACGCACATCCGATCTGATCCCGCTGTGCCACCCGTTGCCGATCACCAAGGTCGCGCTGGAGCTGACCCCCGACGCCGACCTGCCCGGCGTCCGCATTACGGCCACCGTCAAAACCACCGGCCAGACCGGCGTGGAAATGGAGGCGCTGACCGCAGCCTCGACTGCGGCGCTGACCGTCTATGACATGGCCAAGGCTGTGGACAAGGCGATGGAAATCGGCGGGCTGCATGTGGTTCTGAAAGATGGTGGAAAATCAGGACGGTACGAGGCGTCATGATACCGGTTTCGCAAGCTCTTGACCATCTGTTTGCCCTAGTCCGCCCATTGCCGGTTGAAACCGTCCCGCTGCGCCGCGCGCATGGTCGGGTTCTGGCCGAAACGGTGACAGCACGGCGCAACCAGCCGCCCTTTGCCGCTTCAGCGATGGACGGCTATGCGGTCAAATCCACCGAAGTCGAAACCGACGCGCTGTTCAAGGTCATCGGCGAATCTGCCGCCGGTCACGGGTTTGACGGCACCGTGGGTGCAGGTCAGGCCGTGCGCATCTTTACCGGCGCTCCCGTGCCGCAAGGCGCTGATTTCGTTGTAATCCAAGAGGACGTGACGCGGCGTGGCACCCTGATCACCCTGAACCACAACCTTGGCACCGCGAACAACATCCGTCCGGCGGGCACCGATTTCACCCATGGCACGCCAATGCCCGCCCCGCGCCGTTTGTCGGCGGGTGATGTGGCGCTGCTGGCTGCTATGAACGTGGCGCAGGTACCCGTCAGCCGCGCACCTGTGGTTGCCCTGATCTCGACCGGTGACGAATTGGTGATGCCCGGAGAGATACCCGACGACGACCAGATTATCGTGTCGAACACTTTTGGCCTTGCTGCCCTGTTGGAAGATCTGGGTGCCGTGCCGCGCATCCTGCCCATCGCCCGCGACACCAAACCGGCGCTGACCCAAGTGCTGGAACTGTCAGCGGGGGCCGATCTGGTGGTGACCATCGGCGGCGCTTCGGTTGGGGATCATGATCTTGTGGGCGAAGTGGCCGCACAGATGGGCATGCAGCAATCGTTTTACAAAGTGGCAATGCGCCCGGGCAAGCCGCTGATGGCGGGGTCGCTGAATGGCACGCCGATGATCGGACTGCCGGGCAACCCCGTGTCCGCAATGGTCTGCGGCACCGTGTTTCTGGCCCCTGTGATCCGTGCGATGCAGGGTTTGCAAGCCGCCCCCGCCCCGCGCCGCCAGATGCCGCTGAGCACACCGCTGGAGGCCAACGGCCCCCGCGAACATTACATGCGTGCCGTGACCGATGCGGCCGGTGTATCCGATGCCGGGCGGCAGGACAGTTCGTTGCTTAGCGTGCTGGCCAACGCCAATGCGCTGATCGTGCGTCCCCCCGATGATCCGGCCCGCGCCGTGGGCGATCTTGTGGATGTAATCGACATCTAAAGCAGCGCAGCGGTTGACACAAAACGGGAACATGAATAGAACAAAGCCAAATCAACTCTGTTGAGGGGCCTTACACATGCTGACCAAAAAGCAACTGGATCTGTTGGGATTCATTCACAAAAGGGTTCAGCGCGACGGTGTGCCACCCAGTTTTGACGAGATGAAAGAGGCACTGGATCTGCGATCAAAATCCGGCATCCACCGGCTGATCACAGCGCTGGAAGAACGCGGATTTATTCGCCGTCTGGCACACCGTGCCCGCGCCATCGAGATTGTTAAGCTGCCCGAAAGCATGGGGGGTGCGCCGACTTCCGGCTTTGCGCCGCGTGTAATTGACGGCGACCGGCCCGATGGCCCTGCACCTGCCTCTGCCCTGCCGGTCGAGGCGCTTTATGCCACCGAACTACCCGTCATGGGCCGCATCGCCGCCGGTGTGCCCATCGAGGCGATCCAGCAGGCATCGCATTCTGTGGCCGTTCCCGGCCAGATGCTGACCGGCAAGGGTGAACACTATGCGCTTGAAGTCAAAGGCGATTCTATGATCGAGGCAGGGATCAACGACGGCGACGTCGTGGTGATCCGCGAAACTTCGGTCGCGGAAAACGGCGATATTGTCGTGGCATTGATCGAAGATCAGGAAGCGACGCTGAAACGCTATATGAAGCGCGGCAACACCATAGCGCTTGAGGCGGCGAACCCTGCTTATGAAACCCGCGTGTTCGCCGACGACCGCGTGAAAATTCAGGGCAAGCTGGTCGGGCTGATCCGCACATATTGATCTGATCAGTACATAATCAGCGGCGTTTGGTACATATTCTTTGCCGTCTTTCGGGCCTCCCATGCATGCCCAAAGCCGTTTTTGTACATATCGGGCGGCGTATGGTACATATTATTGAGGCGGTAATATGAGGCGGTCCTGACGGGTTTATCACGGATAAAATCGCCCCGTTTTTTTGTGCGTTAGCCGGTGTTCAGCACCTGACAAAAGTTTCCGCGCGGCCTGCTTTCAGCACGACATCCCAAAGACGTGCTTGCAGCACGACATACCAAAGGCGTGCTTGCAGCACGACCGGCGGGCGCTGATCTCAGTTTCGCTCACCTATCCTGCGCAGCGCCTGATACGCGTCTTCTGTGGAAATTCAGTGCGTCGGGAGCCGCCGGTGTTTCATGTCACTTCAACGCGCCCAGCCGGACCACATCCTGTCGCCCGCAACCTGTCGCGCGGTGCGTATCTGGACACCATCCTTGTCCTGCACCAACGCAATCGCGCCCGTCTGGCGCAGGCGTTTGGGGTCGTAGATATCGCAATCGCCCATCGGCACTTCGGGTGTGACGCTGACCACCACCATCTGCTCCGGCGTGCACGGTCCGAAATCCGCCAACGCCCGTTTGCCGATCAGGTGCACCAGTTCGGCGGTGCCGACGGTGGCCAGTTTGGTGCGCGATGCGACATCGCCCTGCCAACGGGCCGCCGCGCCCTGCTGGTCCACCCCGTCACCATCATTCTCCAGCCAGTTCTGCGCCACGAATCCCGCGCCTTTTTCCTTGCTCAGCGCGCGGCCCTGCGCGGTCATCACGCCGACGATCCCTGCGTCTTCGGCAATCAACGCTGCAGGCCGGTCCGCACCGATCCACAGGATGAACCCGAACACCATCGCGGCCAGACCGCTCCAACGCCCATGCCCTTGCCACAGGATCACCATCAGTCCGCCCAAGGCGATCATCGGCAACGCCCACGGGTCTGGCCCGTGCACGTAGCCGCGTGCGCCGTCCAGTCCGGCGACCCATTCCGCCACCGCCAAAATCCAGCGCAGCCCCAGCCCCATCAGCCAGAGCCCGATCCAGTCCAGCCCGAGTGGCGCCAGCAGCCCCGCCAGCACCGCCGCAGGCACCACCAACAGCCCCATCAACGGCACCGATGCCAGATTGGCCAGCAGCCCGTAGTGCGATACCGTGTTGAAATGTGCAGCGCCGATGGGCGCCGTCGCCAGCCCCGCCACAGCCGAGGAAACCATAACGGCCACAAAGGGTTGCACCCAACGCGGCCCCGCGTTCAGCACGCTGTCGCGCATCCAGCCAAAGACCGCAACCAGCGCCACAGTGGCAGCAAAGGACATCTGGAAACCGGGGCCAAGCAAGGCCTCGGGGCGCAGAACCAGCACGATCATCGCGGCAATGGCAACCGCCCGCAAACTGATCGCGCGGCGGTTCAGCATGACAGCACACAGGGCAACCGCAGCCATGACATAGGCGCGTTCGGTGGCCACATTGCCCCCCGACAACGCCAGATAACCGGTGGCCGCCACCAGCGCACCTGCGGAGGCAATCTTGCGCACGGGCAGATAAAGGGCCGCACGCGGAATGGCCGCCAGCACCAGCCGCAGCAACCCCAGCACAAAACCACTGAGCAGGCCCATATGCAGCCCCGAAATTGCCAACAGATGCGCCGTATTGCTGGCGCGCAAATTCTCGAGCGCGCGCAGGCTGATGCCGCTGCGGTCGCCTGTGGTGACGGCGGCGGCAAAACCGCCCACATCTGCGGGCAAGGCGGCACGGACATAGGCCGACATCGCCATCCGCAGCCGGAACGTGGCCAGTGACCAGCCATTCTCGGCCGGTTCAAGCCCGACCAGCGGCACGCGGGTATAGCCCACAGCGCCCAGTTGCGCGAACCACGCGTTGCGCTGGAAATCAAAGCCGCCCGGTTCAACCGGTCCACCGGGGGGTGACAGATGCGCGGTGGTCATGACCCGCATGCCCGGTTGCGGACCAATCCCCTGACCGTCGCCATGCAGAGACACGCGGACGCGCAAGGGGGTGCGGGCGGGCGACACCCGTTCCAGCACCACACGGTCCAGCGTGATACGCACCGCGTCCGATCCGCTGCGGTCCAATGCGACCACCCGCCCCTCGACCGCGCCGTAATAGCGCCAGCCCAGCACCGGCCCTGCCACGCTGTGCGCGCGCCCAGCCGCCAGCAACGCGCCTGCCAGCACCAACACCAGCGCAAAGGGCACAGGGCGAAACGCCTCGCCCATGTGGCGTGCCAAAACGGCCAGCGCCGCGGCAACGGCACCTGCCCCCGCCAGCATTATCCCGTCCGGTTCGAACCGCAGCGCAAAGAAGCCGCCAACGCCCGTCGCCAGACAGACCGGCACCCAGTGGAACAAATGCCCGCGCTGGATCAGCATCGCGTGCTCTAACGCCGGTAACATGCGCATGCTTGCCCCTTATGGGTCCACTGGGTAGACAGGCGCCAACCCTAGCCATCTTCTGGTTACTGAAAGGTAAACGCTTCATGTCCGACCAAGTTGTCACCCGTTTCGCGCCCTCGCCCACGGGCTATCTGCACATCGGTGGCGCACGCACGGCGCTGTTCAACTGGCTTTATGCCCGTGGGCGTGGCGGCAAGTTCCTGCTGCGCATCGAAGACACCGACCGCGCCCGCTCTACTCCCGCCGCGACCGCCGCGATCCTGCAAGGGATGGCGTGGCTGGGTCTGGACCATGACGGCGAGGTGATCAGCCAGTTTGAACGCGCTCCGCGCCACGCCGAGGTGGCACTGGACCTGTTGGCGCAGGGCAAAGCATACAAATGTTTCTCGACGCAGGATGAAATCGCCGCCTTTCGCGAGGCAGCCAAGGCCGAAGGCAAATCGACCCTGTTTCATTCGCCATGGCGCGATGCGGATGCCGGCACGCACCCCGACGCGCCCTTTGTCATTCGAATCAAGGCCCCGCTGGACGGTAAAACCGTGATCCGCGACGAGGTGCAGGGCGATGTGACCATCGGCAATGACCAGCTCGACGATATGGTGCTGCTGCGCTCGGACGGCACGCCCGTTTATATGCTGGCGGTGGTGGTCGACGATCACGATATGGGCGTGACCCACGTGATCCGGGGCGACGACCACCTGAACAACGCCGCACGCCAGATGATGATCTATGACGCGATGGGCTGGCCGGTGCCGGTCTGGGCGCATATCCCGCTGATTCACGGGGCCGACGGCAAAAAGCTGTCGAAACGGCACGGCGCGCTGGGGGCGCAGGAATATCAGGTGATGGGCTATCCGGCGGCGGGGATGCGCAACTATCTGTCGCGTCTGGGCTGGAGCCACGGCGACGACGAGTTTTTCACCGACGCGCAGGCGCTGGAATGGTTCGATCTGTCCGGTATCGGCAAGAGCCCTGCGCGGTTTGACACCAAGAAGCTGGAAAACCTGAGCGGGCAGCATATAGCCGCAAGCGATGACGCTGCGTTGCAGCGCGAATTGATCGCATTTCTGGAAGCCGCAGGGCTGCCTGCCCTGACGGATGTGCAAAATGCGACATTGGTCAAAGCCATGCCTTTCCTCAAGGAACGGGCGAAAACCTTTCCCGAACTGCTTGAAAAAGCACAGTTTGCATTAACCTCGCGTCCTGTCCAAGTGGATGAAAAGGCTGCCAAAGCTTTGGATACGGAAAACCGCGCCTTGCTCGCGCAATTGACGCCGCATCTGCAAAATGATAGCTGGGACCGTGACAGCTTGGAGGCGAAACTAAACGACTTTGCCGAACAGAACGACACTAAGTTCGGCAAACTTGCGGGGCCGCTTCGGGCGGCACTTGCAGGTCGTGCAGTGACCCCTTCTGTATTTGACATGATGCTGGTTCTGGGTCCCGATGAAACCCTGGCCCGCATCACCGATGTCGCTATCTGAGACTGGTTAACCCGTTCTAAAGGATAAGCGACGTAGCAATTGGCCCAAGCTTCGGTTTGGGCGCCGCCGGTGGCTTTGACCGCACGGGCGAAACTCAGGAAGGGACCGCATGGCCGACTCGACTAAGACTGCAAAACTCACGATTGACGGCAACGACTACGAACTGCCGCTCTATTCGCCCACCGCAGGACCTGACGTTCTCGACATCCGCAAGCTTTACGCACAAGCGGGCGTGTTCACCTACGATCCGGGCTATACGTCGACTGCAAGCTGCGACAGCACCATCACCTTTATCGACGGTGACAAGGGCGTGTTGCTGCATCGCGGTTATCCCATCGACCAGTTGGCGGGCAAATCGCACTATCTCGAAGTGTGCTATCTGTTGCTGTACGGCGAACTGCCGTCCCCGACAGAGCTGGAAGATTTCGAAAACCGTGTGACAAACCACACCATGCTGCACGAGCAGATGATGAATTTCTTCCGTGGCTTCCGCCGCGATGCGCACCCGATGGCCGTTATGGTCGGCGTGGTCGGCGCGATGTCTGCGTTCTATCATGACAGCACCGACATCACCGACGAATGGCAGCGCGAGGTCGCCTCGATCCGTCTGATCGCCAAGATGCCGACGATTGCCGCGATGGCCTATAAATACACCATCGGTCAGCCGTTCGAATATCCGCGCAACGATCTGGACTATGCGTCCAACTTCCTGCGCATGTGCTTTGCCGTGCCTGCCGAAGACTATGTGGTGAACCCGATTCTGTCCCGCGCGATGGACCGTATCTTTACCCTGCACGCAGACCACGAACAAAACGCATCGACTTCGACCGTGCGTCTGGCGTCGTCTTCGGGTGCCAATCCGTTCGCCTGTATCGCTGCCGGCATCGCCTGCCTGTGGGGCCCCGCACACGGTGGCGCCAATCAGGCCTGTCTGGAAATGCTGAAAGAGATCGGCACACCGGACCGCATCCCCGAATTCATCGCCCGCGCCAAGGACAAGAACGATCCGTTCCGTCTGATGGGCTTTGGTCACCGCGTTTACAAAAACCATGACCCGCGCGCGACCGTGATGAAAGAAAGCGCCGACGAAGTGCTGGAGCTGCTGGGCGTCGAGAACAACCCGACCCTGCAAGTGGCAAAAGAGCTGGAGAAGCAGGCGCTTGAAGATCCGTATTTCGCGGAAAAGAAACTGTTCCCCAACGTCGATTTCTACTCGGGTATCATCCTCGAGGCGATGGGTTTCCCCACGTCGATGTTCACACCGATCTTTGCGCTTTCGCGCACCGTCGGCTGGGTGTCGCAGTGGAAGGAAATGATCGGCGATCCGCAAAACAAGATCGGCCGTCCGCGCCAGTTGTATCTGGGCGAAACCACCCGCGACTATGTGGATATCGAAAACCGCTGAAGCGGTTTGACGTGATCCTGCATCATCCGACGTCGGCTGAAATCATGGGTTTCAAGGCGTCGGGTGGTGTTGCCAAGGTCGCACGGAGCGGTTTTCAGGCGAAGAGGTCCACAGGACATGGCACTTCCGAGGGAAACTTCGGGAGCGTTTTCATGAGGTGTATGCGGGACGGTGGCTGTGGTTGGTTTGCGGGACGCAAGCTGCCGTTACATCGGGGGCGTAAATGGCTACGGTCAGTCTGAAGCGGGCCAACAACTCTTGGCTCGAACCTGCGATAGCTGACCTTCGCCGCGCAGGCAGCGAACTGGCAAACTGCGGACGAAGTGCGCTTTCGCTGCGGCTGCGCCAATGGCTGCTTACGGCAGGCTTCCCAAAACGGTCCTTTTGGGGAGGCTAGCTAAGCGTATCCAGAAAGACATTGGCCGCTGCCGTTCGCTCGGCCCAATCCTCACCCTCGATGCATTTCCAATCTGCCCCCAACTCATCCAACCAAGAGCGCAGCCTGCTGGTGAACCACGCTCGGCGCGCCGGGTCAGCGAAATGTCGTGTTCCGTCATCTTCCCAAGGCGTTGCGTGGTCGAGCAGAAGGTAAGTCTTCCCTTCAACCGCAGAACGTGCCCAGTCTACGAGCGGCTTATGCACTTTGCCTAATAACGCTTCGGCCCAAACCAACGTTTGCAAGGAATCCGTATCCTCGACAATAATCGGTCCACCTCGCGCCGCCATCGTATCGGCCAACGCTTTGTGGCCCGCCATGATCGCCTCGAAGTCTGCCGCGACCCAATCTTGCCCATGCCGGAAGACGGCGTCGTAATCACGCCCATATTCAGGGATCGGCACACTTTTAAGCCGTGCGGCCAAGGCTTCGGACAATACCGTCTTGCCGGTGCTTTCCGCTCCCACCAGAACAAGGCGGCGTTGGTAGTGGCTCCTCACTGGAACTGGCACATGGCTCCAATTGCTCGTCAGATCTTCTCGGATTGCCGTGGCCGACACCGGCACAACCTGTCGCTCCGAGTCCACTGGAAAGGGCCGCGCATCGACTTCCTGCGCGAGGCGGTGGACGTAGCCTTCCGAGCCGAAGACCCAATCAATCGGCTCGGGGTGAAACTCCGTAATTGCTGCGCGCCAGATAGGCCAAAAATTATGGTGATCCTCTGGTGCCTGTGGAATGTCGCGATGCATGTGCAGCACGCGATAGCCGGGCCGCGACAGGCATTCCCTCATCCACTTGGCCCTTAGGTATCCGTCGATCGGCTCTGCGTCATGGCTACACACTAGCACCGTCATCACATCACACCGCGCCTTCCCGACCTCGGCACAATAGAGATGGCCCGCATGGGGCGGCATAAACTTCCCCAGTAGAAAGCCGTGTGTTTTCATGTCGTCAGAGGCTGCATCGCGGCCCGACGCCACTGGAACAATCCTGTGATAGCAAGGCATAGGAACACGACGTAAAGTGCTGCCGTCGGCTCCAGTCCGCGCGTGTAGAAAAGGGCAATCGCCAGCACATCCACGGCAATCCACAAATACCAGCTTTGCAAGTATCTTCGCGACAATAGGAATTGTGCAGTTATGCTTAGCGCCGCCACTGCCGCATCCCAGAACGGCGCGGCTGCATCGGTATAGGCTGCCATCAGACTTGCAACGATCAACCACACAATGGCGGTTGCCCCAAGATACAACGCGAATATGCCAGCTCCCAAAGGTGCCACAATGATCCGACCGTCGCGCGCACGTCCGTTTAGCCAGACATAGAGACCGTAGAACTGAATAAAGAAAAAATAGACCTGTAACAGCGCGTCACTATAGAGCCGATACTCCCAGAAGATGAAAAAATACAGCGTCACCACAGCAAAGCCGAACGGATAATTCCATATCGAACGTCGGATGATCAGACTTACGTTCAGTATTCCACATACAACCGCGATCCACTCGATAGGGCGGCTGCCAACCATGCCCCAGAAAAACTCCAACATATCTCTCATCCTGCTCGTTTACTTGCCGAATTTAAACAGCAATTCATCAGTGGGGAGCAACCAACATAATTAGGCTCTTCGCGCCCCTATTCCGAAGCGAGTGACTTCCGACAAACCCTCGTTTTTGGATCGGTCGCAAACTACTAAAATGAGGCTAGCAAAAACCCGTTCCAAACTAGAGGCATTGTTGAAGGTCATTGTCTGTCTCCTGACTGCCGACATTCGCCGCGAAGCAGAATTTTTGCAAGATGGGCTCACAGCCGACCTTCGCCGCACTCAACACGAATGGCCGCTGTCGGGAAATGGCACAGACTTTGCACGATCCATGTCGACGGGCTTTAACGCCCCTCGAAATTCGCTTTGCGTTTCTCGGTGAAGGCCACCACGCCTTCGACAAAATCGCGGCTTTCGGCACATTGGCCTTGTTCGGACGCTTCCAGCTCAAGCTGTTCTTCCAGATCGTTGGCCCAACTGGCCCGCAGCACCCGCTTGATCGCGCCATAGGTCTTGGTGGGGCCGTTGGCCAGATGGGCGGCGCGGGCCTTCCAATGGCTGTCAAAGTCGGCATCCGGCACCGCTTGCCAGATCATGCCCCAGTCGTCGGCCTGTTTGGCGCTGATACGATCGGCAAACAGCGCCGCCCCCATCGCCTTGGACATGCCCATCGTGCGTGGCAGCGTATAGGTGCCGCCCGCATCAGGGATCAGCGCAATACGGGCAAAGGCCTGTAGGAAATAGGCCCGCTCGGCGGCAATCACCACGTCCGCGGCCAAGGCAAGGTTGGCGCCTGCACCCGCAGCCACACCATTCACAGCGCAAATTGTGGGCACCGGACAATTCACGATGGCCCTCAGCATCGGCGCATATTCGTCGCGCAGGGTGCGTTCTGTGTTCTCGGCCCCCAGACCGCCGGTGCCATCGCCCAGATCCTGACCCGAGCAGAACGCCCGGTCACCGGACCCCGTCAGCACCACGACCCGTGCCTCTTCTCCGCCACGGCCCACGGCCTGCGCAATCTCGGCGCGCATCTGGCTGTTCAGCGCGTTCATCTTTTCGGGGCGGTTCAACGTCACTGTGGCGACACCGTCGGCCAGATCGTAGGTCAGCGTTTCGTAATGCATCGGGGTTCCCTTCCCTGTGTTCGCTTGGGCCGCCGTCTTCGGGCCGTCACTTTTGGTCGCAGCTTAGCAAACCAGATTCTGACGCACAGCGAAACCGCGCGTCACTCGTCCAGAATTTCGGCCAGCCGTCGGGATTCCTCGGCGCTTAGCGCCTGATCTTGCGGTTCGGATGCGCGTGATCTGCCGCGCACATAGACACCGGCAGCCAGCAACGCCAACAACAGCATGATCGGCCCCGCAGCCCAAAGCAGCCAGTTGGCCCCCGTTGCCTGCGGGCGCAGCAAAACGTATTCGCCGTAGCGCGCGACGATGAAATCCACCGTTTCGGCATTGGTGTCACCGGCCACCAAACGTTCGCGCACCAGCAACCGCAGATCGCGTGCCAGTGGCGCGTGGCTTTCGTCGATGCTTTCGTTGCGGCACACCAGACAGCGCAGCCCCTGACTGATTTCGCGCGCACGCGCCTCCAGCGCCGGATTGTCCAGCACCTCGCCCGGCTCGACCGCCCAGACGGGGGCGGCCAGCAGCATCAGGATCATCACCAGCCGTTTCATTCCGCAGGCACCGCACTGGTTCTGCGCGCCCCTGCGGCCACGCGGAACCGCCTGTCGCTCAGACTGAGGGCACCGCCCAGAGACATCAGGGCGCAGCCGATCCAGATCCAGTTGACCAACGGTTTGATGTAAGTGCGCACGGCCCAACCGCCCGCGTCCTGTTCATCACCGATCACCACATAGACATCGCGCGCCAGCGATTGGTCAATCGCGGCTTCGGTGGTTGGCATTTGGGCCACCGGATAGACCCGCTTTTCAGGCCGCATTTGCGCAATTTCGCGTCCGTCTTTCGCAAGCGTCACCAGCCCCGTCGTTGTAATGTAATTCGGCCCCTCGCCCTGCAACACGTTGTCCAGCGTCAGCGTGTAGGCCCCGACGTCAAAGGGTTCGCCAAACCGTGCCACGCGAATATCTTCGGATTGCCAAGCGGTGAGCCCCGCGATGCCAAAGACAGTCACGCCAAAGCCTGCGTGGGCCACGGCCTTGCCCCAGTCCGCGCGCGGCAGACGGAACAAGCGACCAACGCCGCCGCGCCCTGTGCGCATCCACAGGTCAACTGCGGCCCCCATCACCAGCCATGCCCCCAGAAACAGCCCCACAGGGCCCAACATGCTGCGCCCCGTCTGCATCACCCAAACCAGCCCCGCCAGCGCCAGCGCCAGCACAAACACGGGCACCATCAAGCGCATGGCGCGGCCCAGCTTGGCCCGCTTCCACGGCAGCACGGCGCCAACAGGCAGAACAAGCCCCAGCAGCACCATGAATGGCGTGAACGCCATGTTAAAGAACGGCGGCCCGACGCTGAGCTTGCGATCCAGAAACATCTCGGCCAGCAACGGCCACATCGTACCGACAAAGACGACGAAACAGGCCACCGCCAGCAGGATATTGTTGACCAACAGCGCGCTTTCACGGCTGACCATGCCAAAAACGCCCCGCGCCTCCATCGCGCCTGCGCGCGCTGCATAAAGACACAGCGCACCGCCGACAAAGACCGCAAGGATGGCCAGAATGAACACCCCGCGTTCGGGGTCATTGGCAAAGGCATGGACCGAGGTCAGCAGCCCCGAGCGCACGATGAACGTGCCGATCAGTGAAAACCCAAAGGCCAAAATCGCCAGCAAGATCGTCCAGGATTTCAGACTTTCACGTTTTTCCACCACGATGGCCGAATGGAACAGCGCAGCCGCCAGCAACCACGGCATGAACGAAGCGTTTTCGACCGGATCCCAGAACCAGAAACCGCCCCAGCCCAATTCGTAATAGGCCCACCACGATCCCAGCGCGATGCCGATGGTCAGGAAAACCCACGCCGCCAACGTCCAGGGTCGCACCCAGCGGCCCCACGCGGCATCCACGCGCCCTTCGATCAGGGCGGCCATCGCAAAGCTGAACGTCATGCTCAGCCCCACATAGCCCAGATACAGAAACGGAGGGTGAAAGGCCAAACCGGGGTCTTGCAACAGCGGATTCAGATCTTGGCCGTCAAAGGGTGGCACCGCAAGGCGCAAAAACGGGTTCGAAGTGAACAGGATAAAGGCGAAAAACGCCACTGCGATTGCCGCCTGCACCGCCAGCACCCGCGCACGCAGGCTGGGCGGCAGATTGCCCCCGAACCATGCCGCCATTGCGCCGAACAGCGTCACGATCAGCACCCAAAGCAACATCGAGCCTTCGTGGTTGCCCCATGTGCCGCTGATTTTATACAGCATCGGCTTGGCCGAGTGGCTGTTCAACACAACCAGACGCACCGAAAAATCCGATGTGACAAATGCCCATGTCAATGCGCCAAAGGCAGCCAGTGTCAGGAAAAACTGCGCTGCGGCTGCAGGTTCGGCCACGGCCATCCACGCCGCATTGCGCCGCTGCGCGCCAATCATCGGCACCACGGCCTGTACGATCGCCACCAAAAAGGCGAGGATCAGCGAAAAGTGACCAAGTTCTGTAATCATGCACGCCTTATAGGCCTGCATGCCCTCCCTCACAATCCGCAGTACAACGCGCTGTCATTGTGTCGCATCACATCAGTGTCAGCGCGCTGTGTAATCTCCGGCCAGAAAATCCCGCAAGCCGGAGGTTACTCCTGACCTGCCCGCTTCCAGACCTCTAGCGCCGCATTGCGATCGGGTAATGTCGCTGCCGTCGTCAGCTGCGCGTTATTGCCCGTGTCGGCCACTCCGACACTTTCGGCCCGCAAGTGGCGCAGCGCACGGATGTTGTCCATCACCTGAGGGACATGGGCCATCGTGCCGACGATCTGCCGCTGGAACTCTTGCGCTTTTACCTGATGCCGTGCCCCGAAATAGAAGGACACGATCACCCCCAGCAACCACCACAGCGGCTCTGGCACCAGTGCGATGCCCTGCATCCGTTCGGCAAACCACAAAGGTTCGACCATCGCAGAGACGAACAGACCCAAGGTTCCCAACGCGAGCAGTGGCCGAGGCAGCCGGTTCAGCCCGTCCATGAACCGGTCAAACCCGCCTTGGCGCGCCACGCTGTATTCCGCGCCAAACTGGCGCATGGCCTGCACCTGCACCTCTTGGGCGCGCTGGCTGCCGGTTTCGGCGTTCTCGCGAAACACCTCGACCGTGTCACGCACCACATTGCGCCCGTTGCCGAACAACAGGCCCAGCATCCGTTCGATCATCCCCATATCGCCACCCTTGCTGCAAATTCCGCATTCGTCATGTGATAAGCGCCGCTGATGAATTCCTCGGCACGGCGGATCCAGCCGCCTTTGTCGCCCGCCTGTGTCCGTGCATATTTGCGACTGGCAGGACGGCGGTCAGCAATGCGGAAATAATAGTTGCGCCGCGCGATACCATAGGCGTCAACCATCGCCTGCGGAGCCTGATTGTAAGCTGTGCGCGCCGCCGTCAATGACTGCGGCCCCAACGCGCCATCCACCGTGACCGCGTGCCCCATCTCGCACAGCAGCCGTTGCAGGATACGCACGGCATTGGCGCCTGCGTTCACATACATATCAAAAACCGATGCTTGCAGTCCGGTCGGCAGGTCCGCGATCAATGGCCGCTCATAGTAGTGGCGCACGAAGATGTCGACGGCCTGTGCCTGCGTCAGCTGGCGCACGTCGACAGCATCCACATCGCCATCGTCATCCAGATCCAGCCCAAGCCGCTGCATAGTGTGGATCGTCACGCCGAATTTCGTCGCCCCGCCGGGATCGTCGGGGTCGTTCACATAGCCGCCTTCGCGGGCGACGATCTCGATGGCGATGTCTCTGACAGTTTGCATGTCCAACCCTTGTGCCTGCTGCAATTGGCGCGGACTGTGGTTTGGAAATGATTAACAGGTGTTAAGCGGACCGTGCGCTCTCAGCCCTCGGGGTCTTTGTAGACGCCTTGTTCCTTCAGCGCGTCCACGACCTCTTTTGGCATATATGTTTCATCGTGTTTGGCAAGAATTTCAGTGGCTTCGAATACACCGTTAACGTAACTTCCGGTGCCGACCATGCCTTGATCCTCACCAAAAAGATCTGGCAAAACACCGCTGAACACCACTGGCACAGTCGCGCCCCCATCGGTCACATCAAAGCGGATAACCTCGCCCTGTCCGCGCCGCAACGATCCCGCAGCGACCAAACCGCCGATGCGAAACACTTCTGACGGGCGCGGCGGTTCGGCGATCACCTGACTGGGCGCGCGGAAAAAATTTATGCCGTCGCGCATGGCATAGCCGATCAGCGCAGTGCTGAGTGCCAAAGCCACTGCCGTCACCAGAATGATCTGAACGCGCCGTTGTTTCTTGAGACTTTTCATCGTGACTCCGACTGCTTTCCCAAATGAAAGCATCCTTGTCCCGTACTTAGACACGAACGGCGCGCCAATCAACGCGCGCCGCCCGCTCCTTTCGTCGCACCCTGACGGATCAGGGGAACAGCGGTGCCATCATCAGGCCAGCGGTTTCCGGCAGGCCCAGCATCAGATTGGCGTTTTGCAATGCCTGCCCGCTGGAGCCTTTGGTCAGGTTGTCCAGCGCCGCGATGACGATGCAGCGCCCCGCGATCCGGTCTCCGATCACGCCGATGTGGCAAAAGTTGCTGCCGCGAATGTGGCGCGTGCTGGGGGCCTCGCCTTTGGGCAGGACATGGATAAACGGTTCGGCATCATAGGCCGCAGCCAATGCGCCGTGTACCGCGTCCGTCTCGCCCGAGACATAGCAGGTGGCCAGAATACCGCGGTTGGCGGGGATCAGGTGCGGGGTGAATTGCACTTTGACCGGACGGCCCGCAACTTTGGAAAACTCCTGATCGAACTCGCCCAGATGGCGGTGCGTGCCACCGACGGAATAGGCGTGGTAACCTTCGCTCAGTTCGGCGTGCAGCAGATTTTCCTTCAGCGACCGGCCCGCCCCCGAAACGGCGCATTTCAGATCCAGAATGATATCGTCCAGCCCGATCACACCGGCGGATATCAACGGACGCAAGGCGAATTGACCCGTGGCCGCGTTGCACCCCGTGCCCGCAACCAACCGCGCGCCCGCGATCTCGTCGCGGTAGAACTCGGTCAGCCCATAGACCGCCTCGGCCTGCATCTGGGTGGCGGCGTGATCGTTGCCGTACCACGTCTTGTAATCAGCAGGGTCGCGCAGCCGGAAATCAGCGCTGAGATCGACGATTTTCAGCGTCTTGGGCAGGTCACGGATGACCTCCTGACTGGTCTTATGCGGCAGCGCGCAAAAGCACAGGTCGATCCCCGACCAGTCGATTGTGTCGAAGGCCACCATATCCGGCAGGTCCAGATGGCGCAGATGCGAGAACACCTCCGAAAGCTTCTGACCTGCCTTGGAAAATGCGCCCAAAGCTTTGATTTTAATGGAAGGATGTTCAGAGATCAGCCGGATCAGTTCGGCGCCAGTGTATCCGCTGGCCCCCAGAATTGCGACAGAATGGGTCATGTCAGACCTCGTATATTAAGGATGTGTGTAAGGTGTTCAGGCAGAGACAAAGTTGATTTGTCGTCGCATGAATTGCACGGCGCGATCGCTGACCCGCTTGGGGTCGCCTGTGGTCAGATAGGCCGCTGTGCCGCTGCCCATCTTGTCGGGATGACGAACCAGATAATCGGCGAGGCTTTCGCCCACCAGACCGGCCTGCGAATACACGTCGACATCCGCGCCCAGCGCCTGCTGAAAGATGTCTTGCAGCAGCGGATAATGGGTGCATCCCAGAATGGCTGCCTGCGGTTGTGGCATCTTGCGTTTCAGCGCGTCGACATGGCTGCGCACCAGCGCCTCGGCAAGGATCATGTCGCCGTCTTCGATGGCATCAACCACACCGCCGCAAGCCTGCGCCTCGACGTCCACACCGATGGCACGAAACGCCAGTTCGCGCTGGAATGCGCGGCTGCTGACGGTTGCAGGTGTTGCAAACAGGGCGACGTGCTTGACTGCCACCTCGCGCGGGGGCGAATTATCGCCCCACTGCCGTTCGGTCATTGCTTCGATCAGCGGCACGAACACGCCCAGGACACGCTTGCCCTCGGGCACCCAGCCCTCTTGCATCCGGCGCAATGCCGCCGCCGAGGCGGTGTTGCAGGCCAGAATCACCAGATCGCAACCGGCATCGAACAGGCGCTGCACGGCGGCGGTGGTCAGGTTGTAGATGTCATCGGCGGTGCGCACGCCATAAGGTGCGTTGGCCGTGTCCGCCAGATAGATGAACTCGACATCCGGCAGCCGCTTTTGCGCTGCTTCCAGAACGGTCAGGCCGCCCAACCCACTGTCAAAAACACCAATTGCCATAACCTGTTACGCCGCGTTCCTCAGGGCGCCGGTGAGCATGTCAGCGGTGCCGTTCCTCGAATTCATATCCCAGATCAAAATATTTGACCGGATCTGGATTGAGGTCATACGTCGCTTTGCGCAGGAAATCCATCATCTGTTTGCTGTCGCCCGCCAACGGGTCCAGAACATCGCGCCCCAAAGGTTGCCCAACCACGACCCGCACCGGTGTATCGACGCGTTTCTTGAATTCCTTGATCAGCAGGCTCAGGCGCAGGGTGTTGTGCATGTGGCTGGCCAGTTGGAACAGCCGACTGGTGTGGCCGTCAAAAAAAACCGGCACCACCGTCGCCCCCGACTTTGCCACCATCCGCGCGGTAAAGCCGCGCCAACGCGGGTCCATCGGGCGCGAAAACGGCTTGGCCGCCGTGCTGACCGTTCCACCGGGGAAAATACCGATTGCACCGCCATCAGACAGATAGCGCAAGGCGGTGCGCCGCGTTTCGATGTTCAGGGCCAGCGCCTCGCGGGTCTGGTCAAAACTGATCGGCAACAACACGCGGTTCAACTCTTCGGCGCGGTTGAACACCGAATTGGCCAGAATGCGGAAATCGCCCCGCATGACCGACAGGATATGCCCCATCATCATGCCATCCAGAATTCCATAAGGGTGGTTAGCGATCAAAATCAGCGGACCGGTGCGCGGGATATTCTCCAGCGCGCCGCCCACCACATCCAAGGAAAGCCCATAGCGTTCCACGATCACCGACCAGAAATCGCGGCCCGCCGCGACCTCGTCCTGATAGCCATCGGCACGGCGGATCAGGTGCAGCCTGCCAGTGCTGTTCTCGATCAAACGGATCATAGCCCTGCCACTGCGCGACGTCGCCGAGTGAGAATAGGTAATGTCACGCGCGATTGCACGCTTGGACGGGGCCATCTTTATCTCCGAACCAGACGCATGCGGTTCCTGCAAAGTGTCTTATCGCACATTACCGGTGACAGTAATGTGACGAAAGCGGTTTACTCCGCCGCTTTCGCCATGTCCTTGCCCCCTGCGCGGATCACCGCCAGAAGTTCCTCGCGCCGCTTCGCCGCCTTGGCCTCGTTTGCCTGTTTCACCGGACCAAAACCGCGGATCGACTTGGGCAGTTCGGCAAGCGCCACGATGGCGTCGCGGGTGTCATTTGTCAGCTGCGGCAGCACCTGCTTCATGTCAGCCTCGTATTGCGTGATCAGCGCGCGCTCCATTTTGCGTTCGGTGGTATAGCCGAACACATCCAGCGGCGTGCCGCGCAGACCTTTGAACCGCGCCATGAGACGCAACGGTTTTTCCAGCCACGGGCCAAACGTACGCTTTACGGGGCGACCGTCGCTGCCTTGCTTGGACAGGATCGGCGGGGCCAGATGGAACTTCATTTTGAAATCACCATCAAACTCGGCTTCGGCCTTGGCACGGGTGGTTTGCAACAGGCGGGCAACCTCGTATTCGTCCTTATAGGCCAGCACCTTGTGATAGCCTTCGGCGACGGCGGCACGCACGGCCTTGTCTTCAATGGCTTCGACCATCTTGCGATAGCGTTTGGCCAGACGTTTGCCCTGATACTTCACCAGATGATCGGCGCGGTAGCTGATTTTCTCGTCCAGCGTCTTGGGCAGGGCCACCACTTTGGGCGTCAGGATGTTTTGCACCTGCTCGGGGTAGAGCACCGCCCAGCGCCCGATTTCAAAGGCCCGCAAGTTACGCTCGACGGCTGCACCGTTCAGCGTGACGGCCTCGACGATGGCGTCGTGCGTCAACGGCAGCAGGCCGCGCTGCCATGCGGCCCCCATGAGCATCATGTTGGAATAGATCGAATCGCCCAGCACGGCCTTGGCCAGATCGGAGGCATCGAACAGCGCCACCTTGTCCTGCAAGCGCGCCTGAAGCGCCAGCGTCAGCCGGTCGGCGGGCAGAGCGAATTCAGTATCGCGGGTGAAATCGCCGGTGATGATCTCGTGGCTGTTGACCACGGCGCCGGTGCGGCCCGTGCTGGTCAGACCCAGCGTCTTGGCACCGGCACTAACGACCAGATCGCCGCCGATCAGCGCATCGGCTTCGCCTGTGGCGACGCGGATCGCCGTGATGTCTGCGGGCTTGTTCGCAAGGCGGCAGTGGATGTGCACGGCACCGCCCTTTTGCGCGAGACCGGCCATTTCCATCATGCCTGCCCCCTTGCCGTCGATATGCGCCGCTTGGGCCATCACCGCCCCCACGGTCACAACGCCAGTACCGCCGACGCCGGTGATGACCACGTTGAACGTGCCGTCGATCGCAGGCAGGTCGGGGTGCGGCATGTCGGGCAGGTCCAGCTTGGTCGTGGGGTCCTTGCGCACCTGCGCACCTTCCAGCGTCACGAAGGACGGGCAGAACCCTTTGAGGCAGGAGAAATCCTTATTGCAGGACGACTGGTCGATGGCGCGTTTGCGGCCCAGTTCGGTTTCCTTGGGCACGATCGACACGCAGTTGGACTGCACACCGCAATCACCACATCCTTCGCAGACGTCGGTGTTGATGAACACGCGCTTGTCGGGATCGGGGAAGGTGCCCCGCTTGCGGCGGCGGCGTTTCTCGGCGGCGCAGGTCTGGATATAGACGATAGCGCTGACGCCTTTGACTTCGCGCAGACGTTTCTGCACCGCGTCCAGTTCCGCGCGCTCGTGGGTGGCGATGCCCTTGCCGAAACGGGCGAGATCGACGTCTTCCTTCTCGTCGTAGACCACTTCGATGGTGGGCACGCCGATGGCGCGCAGCTCTTCGACGATCTTATAGGCGCTCAGCCCGCCTTCGTTGGCTTGCCCGCCGGTCATGGCGACCGCATCGTTGTACAGAATCTTGTAGGTTATGTTCGCCTTTGAGGCCAAAGCGGCGCGGATCGCCTGAATACCTGAATGGTTATAGGTGCCGTCGCCAAGGTTCTGGAACACATGCTCGGTCTTCGAGAAAGGTGCCTCGCCGATCCAGTTGGCCCCCTCGCCGCCCATGTGGGTGTAACCCACTGTGCTGCGGTCCATCCACTGCGCCATGTAATGACACCCGATGCCCGCATAGGCGCGGCTGCCTTCTGGCAGTTTGGTGGACGAGTTGTGCGGGCAACCCGAGCAGAAATAAGGCAAGCGCGCCGCAAGATCCTGAGCATTGTCGTTGCGCCGTGCCTCGGAAAGGGACGCAAGCCCCGCCTTGATGCCATCGGTGTTGCGGCCCTCTTCGATCAGGATATCGCCCAATTTTTCAGCAATCAGGATCGGATCCAAGGCACCGCGCGTCGGGAACAGTTCCAGCCTGCGGCCGTTTTCCCATGTATCGCCCTTGTGCCAGCCATAGACGCGGCGGCCATCGCGGTCGTCAAAGATGGCTTCCTTGATCTGCACTTCGATCAGCTTGCGTTTCTCTTCGACCACCACGATCAGGTCCAGACCGGCGGCCCATTCGTGGAAGGTGTCCATGTCCAGCGGCCATGTCTGGCCCACCTTATAGGTGGTGATCCCCAGACGCTCGGCCTCGTTTTCGTCGATGTGCAGCAGGTCCAGCGCGTGCATCAGGTCCAGCCAGTTTTTACCGGCGGCGACAAAGCCGATCTTGGCACCGGGCTTGCCCCACATGCGCTTGTCCATGCCGTTGGCACGGCTGAACGCCTCGGCGGCAGAGCGTTTGAAGTCGATGACACGGGTTTCCTGATCGACAGGCGTGTCGACCAGACGGATGTTCAGCCCCCCTTGGGGCATCGTGAATTCTGGCACGACAAAGCTCAGACGGTTGGGATCGCCGTTGACGACGCTGGTGGCCTCGATCGTGTCCTTCATCGTTTTCAGACCGACCCAAAGCCCGGAAAAACGGCTGAGCGCCCAACCATAAAGACCATAATCCATGATTTCCTGAACGCCTGCGGGCGACACCACGGGCATATAGGCATCCAGAAGTGCGAATTCCGATTGGTGCAACACGGTCGAGGATTCGCCGGTGTGGTCGTCGCCCATCGCCACCAACACGCCGCCATGTTGGGAACTGCCTGCCATATTGCCATGTTTGAACACGTCACCCGAACGGTCCACACCCGGCCCCTTGCCGTACCACAGGCCAAAGACGCCATCGAACTTGCCTTCGCCGCGCAGTTCGGCCTGCTGGCTGCCCCACAGGGCGGTCGCGGCAAGGTCTTCGTTCAGACCGGGTTGAAAGGTGATGTCATGCTCGGCCAGCGGTTTGGCCGCACGCATCATCTGCATATCGACCGCGCCCAGCGGCGATCCGCGATAGCCGGTCACCAATCCCGCGGTGTTCAAGCCAGCTGCACGGTCGCGAGATTTCTGCATCATCATCAGCCGGACCAACGCTTGCGTGCCATTCAACAGCACCGGACTGCGTTCCAGATCGTAACGGTCGTTCAGTGAAATCTTTTGCGTGGTCACACCTGTGCCTCCCAGCTTGGATATATATATGTCAGACTTTCAGCAATATTAGGTCACAAACTATGACCTGTATAGACAATAATGCGACTTTCCGCCACGGGCCTTTTGACGAGTGGTAGGTTTCCATGTCTTTTACTATAGGGTGATCTCAACGATCAGAAAGCAGTGTGATGGACTGGGACAAGCTAAGAATATTTCACGCGGTGGCAGATGCGGGCAGTCTGACGCACGCAGGTGACAGGCTGAATCTCAGCCAGTCCGCCGTCAGCCGCCAGATTCGCGGGCTTGAAGAATCACTGGCAGCCACGCTGTTCCACCGCCACGCGCGGGGGTTGATCCTGACCGAGCAGGGCGAACTGCTGTTCGATGCCACCAGCGCCATGACAAAACGTCTGGACGCCGCTGCCGCGCGCATCCGCGACAGCGAAGAAGAAGTGTTCGGCGATCTGCGCGTGACCACCACCACCGGCTTTGGCACTTTGTGGCTGGCTCCGCGCCTGCCCAAGCTTTACGCCAAACACCCCGATCTGCGCGTCGATCTGATGCTGGAAGAACGGGTGCTGGATCTGCCCATGCGCGAAGCAGACGTGGCCATCCGCATGAAAGAACCCAGTCAGGCCGACCTGATCCGCAAAAAGCTGATGACCGTCAAGATGCGCCTGTACGCATCGTCCGACTACCTGAAAGAGCATCCGTTTCCGGATTCATTCGAAGACCTGAAGGATCACCGCCTGATCTGTCAGAACACGGATTCAGCCCAAGTCGGCGCCAGTGCCAGCCTTGTTCAGGAACTGATGACCCACGAGATCAATTCCCTGCTGACGGTCAACAATTATTTCGGCGTCTTGCAGGGCGTGCTGCACAATCTGGGAATCGGTGTGCTGCCGGACTATCTGGCCAACGACTTTCCCGAGCTTGTGCGCGTCCTGCCCAACCTTGAATCGGCGGATGTTCCCGTTTTCCTCGCCTACCCCGAGGAATTGCGCCATTCGCAGCGTATTTCCGCCTTTCGCGATTTTGTTCAGGAAGAGATTTTGCTGTACCGTAAACAGTTGAAAAGCAAACAAAAAGAATAGCCATGCAAAGAGTGCATAGCGGCCATTCCGTCTGGTGTTCACATTCTGCCTTGTTTGGCAGCACTGCTGCCCCTAAATCGGCCTCGAAGACGATGATCGCTTAGCGCATCATCTTCATACCTCCCTGTTGGACTTGGCCGAGCTTCGTGCTCGGCCTTTTTTTTGGCCAAAGCGTTTGCTTTTCGGGCAGGAATTGTTGCGTGTCTGGCCGCAGCCTCATGCCACCGAATGACGTGCCGGCGCTCCGCCGGAAGTATCTCAATATTCTATCTACGTGATTTTTCACGAGCATTTTTCTCTCCCGGGCGCAGGTATTGCACGGATGCAGAAATTGTTCCCCTGTTCACGAAGAATTTTTCTGAAAAGTCAGCGGGAACTGACCCACGACTTGGCCGTTGTTCCACCAGCAACTCCCAACGAGAGGAATTACAATATGACACGCAAGTTTTTGACAACAACCGCCACAATCACCGCTCTGATCGCTGTACCCGCACTGGCGCAGGAAAATACAGATAACCCCGATCTGCAAAGCAACTCGCCCACATTTGAAGGTGGCCAAGACAATCCGGTCGCATCGAACCAGTTCAAATACGATACCACCAACCCGCGTGTATCGAACGGCTATGCCGAATATGACACCAACCAGATCGCGATGTCGCAGGACGCGTTCCGCGCACTGAGCAATGCGCGCGGCGAGAATCTGGAAACCACAGATGGTATGGTTATCGGCATGGTCGAGAATGTGAACGTCTCCGCTCAGGGCAGCCCCGAACTGGTGGTCGATCTGACGGACGACGCGTCAGCCAAGTTTGACACCGAAGTTCTGATCATCACCGTGACACCCGGTAACGTGATGCTGGGTGACGGCGAAATCGCTCTGGGCACCACACTTGATGATATGGTGTTGGCTTCCGAAGACAGTGGCCGTGGCACATACTCCGACCGCAAGTCGGTGACCTTGCCCTAAAATCTGTTAATCTCGCTGCCCCCCATTCGGGGGCGGCATGATATCGAAAGGCCGTGCTTTCCTTACCTCTCAGCACGGCCTTTCTTTTTGCCGCATGTAAATCCGGCCCGTCCCCCCTTTCCCCGCGCGCCAAGCTGCCATAAAGACAGGCCACCATCTGTCACGGGGGACATGGGCGCATGACCGAACCAGCAATCACACCTGACCTGATCGCCAGCCACGGGCTGAGCACGGACGAATACCAGCGGCTGCTGGAGATCATCGGGCGGGAACCGACATTCACCGAACTTGGCATTTTTTCTGCCATGTGGAACGAACACTGTTCCTACAAGTCCTCCAAGAAATGGCTGCGCACGCTGCCCACCGACGGCCCGCAGGTGATCTGCGGCCCGGGTGAGAATGCGGGCGTTGTCGACATCGGTGACGGACAGGCCGTGGTTTTCAAAATGGAAAGCCACAACCACCCCTCTTACATCGAACCCTATCAGGGCGCGGCCACCGGCGTTGGCGGCATTTTGCGTGATGTGTTCACGATGGGCGCACGCCCCATTGCCTCGATGAACTCGCTCAGCTTTGGCGAACCGTCGCACCACAAAACGCGGCAACTGGTCAACGGCGTCGTTGCGGGTGTGGGCGGCTATGGCAACTGTTTCGGCGTGCCATGTGTGGGCGGCGAAGTGCGCTTTGACCCTGCCTACAACGGCAACTGCCTTGTGAATGCCTTTGCCGCAGGTCTGGCGGATGCGGACAAGATTTTCTATTCTGCGGCCTCGGGCGTCGGTATGCCCGTTGTCTATCTGGGGGCCAAGACCGGACGCGACGGCGTGGGCGGTGCGACGATGGCCTCGGCCGAATTCGACGACACCATCGAAGACAAACGCCCCACCGTTCAGGTTGGCGACCCTTTCACCGAAAAGCGGCTGATGGAAGCGACGCTTGAGTTGATGGCGACGGGTGCGGTGATTTCCATTCAGGACATGGGGGCCGCGGGCCTGACCTGTTCCGCCGTCGAGATGGGCGACAAGGGCAAGCTGGGCATCCGCCTGCATCTGGAAAACGTGCCCGTGCGCGAAGATCACATGACCGCCTACGAAATGATGCTGTCGGAATCGCAGGAACGCATGCTGATGGTACTGCGCCCCGAGCTTGAGGCCGTGGCCAAGGCCGTCTTTGACAAATGGGATCTGGATTTCGCCATTGTCGGTGAAACCATCCCCGAGGACCGGTTCCACATCGTCTATAATGGCGAAACCATGGCCGATCTGCCGTTGTCGAAACTGGCCAGTTCCGCCCCTGAATACGACCGTCCGTGGGTGGAAACGCCCGCCGCCGAACCGCTGGCCGAGGTGCCGGGTATCGACCCGATCGACGGGCTGCGCGCGCTGCTGTCGTCGCCCAACTATGCGGGCAAACAGTGGGTCTACGAGCAATACGACACGATGGTCATGGCCGACAGCGCCCGCACGCCGGGTCTGGGCGCGGGCATCGTGCGCGTGCATGGCACCGATAAATCGCTGGCCTTCACCTCGGATGTGACCCCGCGCTATGTCAAGGCGAACCCCGTCGAAGGCGGTAAGCAGGCCGTTGCCGAAGCGTACCGCAACCTGTGCGCCGTGGGCGCCACACCTCTGGCCACAACCGACAACCTGAACTTCGGCAACCCCGAAAAGCCCGAAATCATGGGCCAGTTCGTTGGCGCAATCAAAGGCATCGGTGAAGCGGTTGCCGCGCTCGACATGCCCATCGTGTCGGGCAATGTGTCGCTGTATAACGAAACCGACGGTACCGGCATCCTGCCCACACCCACAATCGGCGCTGTAGGCATCATCCACCACAGCGACGACATCATCGGCTGCGACGTGCGCGATGGCCACGTTGCCTTGGTGCTGGGAGAAACCACAGGCCATCTTGGCCAATCCGCCCTGCTGGCCGAGGTCTTTGGCCGCGTCGAAGGCGATGCGCCGCATGTGGATCTGGAGGCCGAGGCCAAGCACGGCCGGTTCATCCGCGACAACCGCGCGCTGATCACCGCCTGTACCGACCTCAGCGATGGCGGTCTGGCACTGGCCGCCTTTGAACTGGCCGAAAAAACCGGTGTGGGCGTCACGCTGGACATATCCGACACGCCGACGCTGTTTGGCGAGGATCAGGCCCGCTATCTGATCGCGTGCAACTTCGACCAAGCCGAAGCGTTGATGACAGCCGCCGGTCAGGCCGGTGTGGCCATTATTTCGGTCGGCAAATTCGGCGGTGATCAGGTACGGTTCGGGTCGGTTTCCGCCCCGCTGGCCGAACTGGCCGACGTGTACCGCACCAGCTTTGCAGTTGCAGTAGCATAATTCGGGCGGGGCTTTGGCCCCGTCCCTGCGCCGCGCGGAGTGGTGGCAACTATTGCCCGATCAGCTTCATCAGCCGTGCCTTTTCGCCCACATCGTCCTTGCGCGAAATCACCTCGGCCAGTTCTTCCAGCGAAGCAATCGAATGACCTGCGCGAAAACTGTCTACATGGGGCAGCATGGCGGCGATGCCGCGGGCTTTGGGCGCAAATTCGTCCCAGCGCAGTAAGGGGTTCAGCCAGATCAGCCGCTTGGCCGACAGATGCAGCCGTTGCATCTGCTTCGCCAACACGTCCGGTGCGCCACGGTCCAGACCGTCGGTGATCAGCAGAACCACAGCGCCCTGCCCCAGCACGCGGCGTGACCAGTCACGGTTGAACGCCTCGATACATTCCCCGATGCGTGTGCCCCCTTCCCAATCCTGCGCCTCGGCCCCTGCGGCGGCCAGTGCGGCGTCGACGTCGCGGTGATCCAGATGGCGCGTGATGTTGGTCAACCGCGTGCCAAAGGTGAACGCATGGACCTTGGCCCAGCCCGCACCTTTGGCATTGCTGACCGCGTGCAGGAAATGCAGCACTACACGGGAATACTGGCTCATCGAGCCGGAAATGTCGCACAGCACCACAAGGTTCGGCCAGCGTTTGCGGGGCGCGCGGTGGGCAATGGCGCGAATTTCGCCGCCGGTGCGCATGGCAGCGCGCAGGGTCTTGGCCGGGTCGACCCGGCCCCGCAACGCCGCCTGCATCCTGCGCGTGGCCATCGGCTCTACCGGCAGACGCATCCGCGCCAGCATCCGCTTGGCCTGCGCCATCTCGGCGGTGCTCATCTGTTCGAAATCCAGCGTTTTCAGCTTTTCCTCAGAGGATGTGGTGAAACTGGCATCCACCTCGATCTGTGTCTCGCCTTCATCCTCGTCCTGATCCATATCGAAATCAGGCGCTTCGGCCCCGTCCAGCAAGGCTTCGGCGGCGCGTTTCTCGCCCGCCTGCCCTGCGCGTTCCTCCTGAACGCCACGGATCGCAGGCAGCATCGCGGCCATCATATGTTCCAGATAACGCGGATCGCGCCAGTACAGCCGGAAGATCTGGCGAAAGATCACGCGGTGTTCGGGGCGGTTCACGAAACAGGCATGTAGCGTCCAGTAGAAATCGCGCCGCTCGGTAAAGCCTGCCACTTCGACCGCGCGGATGGCGTCGATCACCCGACCCGGCCCGATGGGCAACCCCGCGCGTCGCAAGGCGCGTGCGAAATGGGTGATGTTGCCCGCAAGACGCGGGTTTTCGGGCACCTCAAGGGGGATGTGTTCCACCATCGCCTCAGCGCACGGGGGCCAGCCCCCGGACCCCCGGGATATTTCGGGCCAAAAGAAGCATCAGGAGGGTTCCAGACTGGCACGGGCCTGATCCAGCAGGCGTTTGGCTTCGGACCCCTGCAGTTTGGCGATGTCGTCCTGATATTTCAGCACAGCGCCCAGCGTGTCGGCGATGACCTCGGGCGACAGGGTCAGCACGTCGAGGGCAATCAGACATTTCGCCCAGTCGATGGTTTCCGCCACGCCCGGTTTCTTGAACAGATCCTCGGTGCGCAATTGCTGGACAAAGGCCACGACTTCACGGCTGAGGTTTTTGGCGGCTTCCGGCGCGCGGGCGCTGAGAATTTCCATCTCGCGGTCGAAATCGGGATAGTCGACCCAGTGGTAAAGGCAGCGACGCTTGAGCGCGTCGTGGACCTCGCGGGTGCGGTTGGAAGTCAAGATTACGATGGGCGGCTCGGGAGCCTTGATGGTGCCGAGTTCGGGAATTGTCACCTGAAAGTCGCTGAGCGCTTCGAGCAGATAGGCCTCGAAGGGTTCGTCGGTGCGGTCAAGTTCGTCGATCAGCAGAACGGGGGCGCCGTTTTCGTCAGGGCGCATGGCGTCCAGCAAGGGGCGCTCGATGAGGAAATCCTTGCTGAAAAGCTCGGCCTGAAGGGCGGCGCGGTCGGCGGTGCCTGCGGCCTCTGCGGTGCGGATGGCAATCATTTGGGCGGGGAAGTTCCATTCGTAGACAGCGCTGGAGGCATCCAACCCCTCGTAGCATTGCAAACGGATCAGACGGCGGCCCAAAGAGGCGGCCAATGCCTTGGCAATCTCGGTTTTGCCGACGCCTGCCTCGCCTTCCAGAAACAGCGGACGGCCCAGCGACAGCGCCAGAAACACCACCGTTCCCAGCGCGCGGTCGCACACATAGCCTTCGGCGCCCAACTGTTGTTGCACAGCGTCGATCGAGATGGGTTTGGTCATCCGTGTCTCCCTTTGGTTGCGACAAACGTGCATCGCTGGCGGGTCAGGTCAAGGTCTGGTGCGCTGCCGCCGTTGACGCATGTTCTTGCGGCTGACATTATCCGGTAAGGTATAACAGAGGTTTTGCAGGCATATTGGTCTGACGACAACCCGATCAGAGGCGGACAGGGCAGATGAAGTGTGACCAAAGCTGGGCCACAGCGGGGGCGCACAGATGCGCATAGCAGCAGTGACATGCGTGAAAAACGAAGGCCCATTTCTGTTGGAATGGATTGCCTTTCATCGCCTGCTGGGCGTGACGGATTTTCTTTTTTATTCAAACGATTGCTCCGATGCCACCGACCGGATTCTGGATGCGTTGCAGGCCCGCGGCATCGTGCGCCATCTGCCGAACCCCGCCGAAGGGCGCAATTACCAGATGGAGGCGTTGAAGGATGCCAAGACGCGGGACATGGTGGCAGGCTCTGACTGGGTCTGGGTTGCGGATGTCGACGAATTTCTGAACATTCATGTAGGGGACGGCACGATCCCTGCTCTGATCGACGCCTGTGGAAATCCGCAAGCGATCAGCATCAATTTCCAGTTTTTCGCCAATGACGGTGTGGATACATTCGAAGACCGTCCTGTAATTGAGCAGTTCACCCGCAGCCACAACCCCGATCTGTGGTGTGGCGAGACAGCCATCGAGGTAAAATCATTGGTGCGTGCCGATTTCCCGCTGAAGTACTACGGCGCGCACCGCCCGTTTTTCCGCGAGAAGTTGCCCAAGCACAAACGCCCCCTGTGGACCGATGCGTCGGGGCGTCCAGTGCAGCACCGGTTTCTGGTGGCTGCCAACCCGCGCCGCATTCGCCGCTTTCCCGCACATGGCGCACGCAAATTCGCAACGCTGAACCATTACGCGCTGCGTTCGCTTGACAGCTATCTGGTCAAGAACGACCGCGGCGACGTGAACCGCGAGAACCGCGCCTTTGACGACACCTATTGGCGCGAGCGGAACGATGCGGCTTGGGAAGATACGTCGATCCAGAAGTATGTGCCTGCCCTGCGCAAAGAGATGGCAAAGCTGATGGCCGACCCCGAAATTGCCGCCCTGCACGCCGAGGCTGTCGCGGCCCATATCGCCAAGCGTGACGCATTGCTCGCGCAGCCGGAATACCAGAAAATGCAGGCGCAATTGCGTGCCGCATCGAAACTGCCGCCGCAAGAGCAGGCGTTGATCGAGGCGTTGGGGCTGGAGCCTGTGACATGAGCCTGCGCGTCGTCAATCTGGGCCTGCCCAAGACCGGAACGACAACATTGGCACGCGCGCTGAAAATGGCGGATTTCAAGGTGGCCGACTATCGTGTGCGACCCAAGCAGACGACTGTGAAACCCCTGCACAACCAGTATGTTTCCGAACTTTTGTATCGCGGGTATTTCGAAACAGGCGACCCCGGTGCGCATCTGGGGCCATTCGAATGCGTGACCGAGATCAGCCTGTTGCGCGACGGGAAGTCGCTGTGGCCGCAGATGGATTTCGGCCTGATCGAAGCGATTCGCACCCACCATCCGGGCGTGAAATTTCTGGCCTCGAATCGCGATCCGTTCCAACTGAGCCAGTCGATGCTGGCGTGGTCCGATTTGGGTGTGGCACGGCTGCCGCAGGCGGATATTCCGGGATTGCCCGCAGGTTACGGCGAGACGACAAAGCAGCGCGAACAGTGGATCAGTGCCCATTACGCGCATCTGCGGGCTTTGTTTCACGACCGCGAAGATTTTCTGGAATATGATGTGGCCGACGCGGGCGCGCGCGACCGCATCGCGTCCTTTCTGGGTGTGCCCCTGCCGTGGTGGGGCCGCGTGAACAGCAATTCGAACAAAAAGGCGTCATGATGCGCATTCATTTGCATATTGGTCTGGAACAAGTGGGCGCAGACCGTCTGCAATCGGTCATGGCCGACAAACGCGAGCAGTTGCTGGCCAAGGGCTATCTGTTTCCACGCAGTCCGGGCCCCAAGAACCACACGCGGCTGTATATGGCCGTCACCGACCCCGCGCATGTAGATCCGTTGCGCTTTAACCGTGGGTATATTCCGCAGGATAAACAACAGGTTCTATTTGACACCGTGGCCAACGATCTGGCCCGTGAGGTGGCACAGCACAATCCGACCGACCTGATCCTGTCTGCCTCGCAACTGGGGGTCAGTCTGGGGCAATCTTCTGAAATTGCGCGGCTGCACGGGCTGTTAAGGCCGCTGTCGGACGATATTCGCATCATTGCCCATGTGGACGAACAGGCCAGTCTGCTGTCGCGCTGGTACGCCGAACAAATCCTTGAAGGGCGCGGCAGGTCACTGGCACAAGAGATGGAACTGGCGGGCAGCAAAACATGGTGGGACGACTGCCTTGCCACCGCCCCCGCAATCGACCCGCAGGCGGGCGTCTTCATTGAAAATCAGGCCGCGCCATTCTGGCTGGACTACAGGCGTCTCGTGACCCATTGGGAGACGGGCTTTGGCGCGGGAAGTGTCACCTTGCGCCCCTATGACGCCGAAGGGTTTGCCGCCGATACCGTCACCGACGAAATCCGCGCCATGTTCGGGATTGACGCAGTATTGGGCAAAGCGACGCCAACAGAGGTGCCTGCGCCCACATCGGCAGCGGCGCTTACACGCGGGCGGCAGATGAACGCGCTGTTGTTGCAGGTTCTGGCCGACCGCAAACGCATTCTGCCGCGCCAATTATGGCGATCTTTTATCAATGAAATCAACGTGGATGGCGATCCTGTTGATGTGGCGTCGCTGTCTGCCATCTCGAAAACATTTACCGCAGACAACACCGCCTTGCTGAAATCGCAACCGGCGCTGACCAAAGACACCTTCAAAAAGCCGCGCGCCAAAGGCACATGGCAAGAGGCCGATCCGAGGTTCGGCTTTCGCGCCACGCAATACCTGCTGGGCTTTATGTGGCGCATCAACAAAGCAACCCGCGAAGAGCGCAAGACCAAAGGCGCCGATCTGGACGCCGCCAAGGCCACCAAATCGCCCAAGGGCAGCGCCCGGCCTGCGGCCCCTGCGTCAGAACATGACGGGCTGACCGAGGCCGCCCGCAAGCTGATGCCGCCGCTTGCGATCCAGAACTTTGACAAGCTTAAAAATTCGTCTTTTGCCCCGCACAACAAGCTGGGCTCGATCGACGAAGAACAGTTGGCCGCAGCATTCGCACCTATACCACCGCGTGAGTTGCCCCCAGGCAGCAGCGGCAATGTCATCGTTGGCTGCATGAAAAACGAAGCACCCTATATCATCGAGTGGGTCGCCTATCACCGCGCAATGGGTGTGGATAATTTTCTGATCTATACAAACGGTTGCGAGGACGGCACCAGCGAAATCCTTGACCGCCTGCAAGAGATGGGGGTGCTGCAACACCGCAACAACGACGGTTGGAAGGGCAACTCGCCCCAGCAATACGCGCTGAACCAGTCGTTGAAGGAACCGGTGATCAAAAACGCCGACTGGATCATCCACATCGACGTGGACGAGTTCATGAACGTGCGTACCGGCAACGGCACGCTTCAGGATTTCTTTGACGCGGTTCCCGATGCGACCAACGTGGCGATGACGTGGCGGTTGTTCGGTCACAACGGGATCACCGCTCTGGCCGATGATTTCGTGATCGACCAGTTCGATCGCTGTGCGCCCAAGTACTGCCCGAAGCCGCACACGGTCTGGGGCTTCAAGACCATGTTCAAGAACATCGGCGCCTATGAAAAAATCAGCTGCCACCGCCCCAACAAGCTGGACGAAGCGTTCAGGAAGACGGTGAAATGGGTCAACGGCTCGGGCAAGGATATGACCAAGGAAGCCGCTGAAAACGGCTGGCGGTCATCGAAAAAATCCATCGGCTACGATCTGTTGCAACTGAACCACTATGCGCTTCGGTCGGCTGAAAGCTTTCTGATCAAGCGCCAGCGCGGGCGTGCGCTGCACGTCGACCGGTCCATTGGAATCAACTATTGGATACGCATGGATTGGTCCGACTTTCGCGACATCACCATCAAACGCAACCTGCCGCGCCTGCGCGCGGAATACGACCGGTTGATGCAGGACGACATCCTGCGCGGCTGGCACCAGACGGGTCTGGACTGGCACAAAGCCAAAGCCTGCGAGTTGCACGCCATGCCCGAATTCGAGGATCTGTATAAACAGGCGCTCGAAGTGAAGCTGACAGAAGTCGAGCGTGTGGCCTATGCCCTCGCACTGGATATGGAGAGCTAACGATGGACAGCACCACAGACGCTGCACCCAGCCCGCAACCCAGCATCAAATCACGCGGGCTGCAGTTTCCCAAAGCGGCCTTTATGACGCCCGCCATCAGAACCGCTTTGCGCAAGAACACTTACGAAAACGCACTTGTCACCGCGTGCGGCCGCACCGCACTGCCCGAAGATACAGTGCTGGACATCGGCGCGGGGTTCGGCGCGGTTTCGGCCACTCTTGCCAGGCTCCAAAAGGTCAGGATGGTACACGCACTCGAGGCAAATCCAGAACTGGCAACCTATCTGTCGGGGATGTTCGCACTGAACAACATTGAAAATGCGACCGTGATTTCCGGCGCATTGGGCAAACGCAAGGGCACAGCCGATTTTTACATGCGCAAGAACCCCGCCATGTCGTCCTTGATTGAACGCGAAGACAGCCCCGCCGAGACCATCGGTAAAATCACGGTGCAAAACGCAAAGACCCTGATGAAAAGCCTGTCGCCCACGCTGGTCGTGGTCGATGTTCAAGGCGCCGAGGCCGATCTGGTACCCGATCTTGACCTGACGGGGCTGCGGGCGGCTGTGGTCAAACTGCACCCCAGATGGATCGGCCCCGCAGGGGTCGATGCCATTTTTGCTGCAATGATGGAGGCCGGATTGAAGTATTACGCACGCGGATCGTCGGGCAAGATCGTCGCATTCCGCAGGACATGGCCCACGGCGTGAACATTCTTGCCGTTCTGTGCGTCCGCAACGAAGCCGCGTTCCTGCTGGAATGGCTGGCGCATCACCGCGCCTGCGGCTTTACGCATTTTCTGGTGTTCTCGAACGATTGTGACGATGGCACCGATGTCATGCTGGATGCACTGGCCGATCGCGGCTGGCTGACGCACATCCGCAACGACGGACCCTATGACAAGGGCGGCATCCAGTTTACCGCGCTTAAACACGCGCAAAAGCTGGACGTGGTCCAACAGGCCGACTGGATCCTGTCGCTGGACGTCGACGAATTTGTGAACATCCATACGGGCGACGGCACCGTGCCTGCCCTGCTGGACGCCCTGCCCGATGCCACCGCCATCACCCTGACATGGCGGCTGTTCGGCAACGCGGATCAGGTCAGGTATACCGACGCGCCTGTCACCCGCACCTTTACCAAATGCGCGCCCGTGGTGCTGCACTGGCCGTGGCGCGCGTCGATGTTCAAGACGCTGTACAGAAATGACGGCACCTATCGCAAACTCGGTGTCCACCGCCCCCGCAACCCCGACCCCGACCTGCTGGAGCGCGCACGCTGGTTCGACGGCGAAGGCCGCGCACTGGATGCGCAGTTCAAGACCAAACGCCTATTCAGCAATTACGGTCGGTCGAACTTTGCGCTGGCACAGCTTAACCATTATCCTCTGGGCGCAATGGAAAGCTATGTGCTAAAGGCCGACCGTGGCCGCGCAGTGCATTCCGATCACGCGTTGGGGCTGGATTACTGGATCGAGCGGAATTTTTGCGACGATACCGATACCAGCATCCAGCGCATGGCCGCCGCCAGTGCGCCTGTCCTACGCGACCTCATGTCCGATCCGGTGCTGGGCCCGCTGCATCAACAGGCGGTTGCATGGCGGCACGCCCGCTTTGACACGCTGATGCAACAAGAACCGTTTCGCGCTCTGTTCGGTCGTTTGCTGATGGCAGGCCCCACCCGTCCTGTTGCCCCAAAGGCCGCTGCGTTCATGATCCGTTACGCCAACCGCGCCCGCAGCAATGCCCGCATCGATGCGAAAGACGCACCAAAGACCCCTCAGTAGCGCTTTTTTTCCGCAATTTTGCCGCATTGCGCATTTAGCTCTGCGGCCTAAACACGCGTGGAAAAATCCGCGCGCTTTAGGTACCGAGGGCCCCCGATGCAGGATGCAGCCGACACATTCAACGCCGAGCTTTCAGGCCTCACCAAAGGCGAATGGCTGACCAAACTGGCCGGTATTACCGAAGAACGCGGCTATTTCGAGCCGCTGGGCAAACGCCATTTCGCGGCATTTGTGGAACAGGGCACAACACTGCTGGTCACCTTCGAGACAATCCAAGGAATGCGTGCGCTGTCCGAAGCTGCGGTGCCACTGGGCTGGAACATGGTGCGCGATCATGGCTGGTCGCATCTGTGCATAGGTTCGGACGGTGACACTTGGTTCCGCGACGAAGCCCTCTATGCCTATTTTGACCGTCTGGTCGATGACGGCTTTTTCGACGAATTCGAAACAGTCGTGTTTTACGGCGCAGGCCCCTGCGGCTATGCAGCAGCGGCCTATTCGGTCGCCTCGCCCGGTGCCACCGTGCTGACGATCCAGCCCCAAGCCACACTTGATGTGCGTGTCACCGAATGGGACGACCGCTTTTCCGACATGCGCCGCACTGATTTTACACGGCGCTACGGCTATGCGCCCGACATGTTGGACGCCGCCGCCCGCGCCTTTGTTATCTATGATCCGCGCGAAAGTCTGGACGCGATGCACGCGGCGCTGTTCACCCGCGCCAATGTGCAAAAACTTCGCACCCGCCATATGGGAGACGCGATCCAGACCAACATGATCGAGATGGACGTGCTGAAACCGCTGCTGGAACAGGCCGCAACCGGCGCGCTAAACGATGCCAGCTTTGCCACCCTCTGGCGGGCGCGCCGCGCCTATCCGCCCTATCTGCGCAACCTGCTGTCGTCGCTTGAAATCGACAACCGCGTGCAGTTGATCCATTCCCTTTGCAAGAACGTCACGGGCCGCATGAATGCGCCCCGCTTTGCCCGCAAGCTAAAAGAACTGGGCAACTGACGCTGGTGCGCTGCCGCGCCGCGTGCTAACGGCAGGGCATGACAGATACCCTCACGATCCGCCGCCCCGATGACTGGCACTTGCACCTGCGCGATGGCGCAATGATGCGTGCCGTCCTGCCCCAAACCGCTGCCCATTTCGCCCGTGCGATCATTATGCCCAATCTGGTGCCGCCCGTTGTGACCGGCGCACAGGCCCAAGGCTATCGCGACAGGATCATGGCCGCCCTGCCCGAGGGCATGGATTTCACGCCGCTCATGACCCTCTACCTGACCGAGGACACCGACCCCACTGACGTGGCACAGGCGCACGCCTCTGGTCTGATCAAAGCGGTCAAGCTTTACCCCGCCGGGGCCACCACCAATTCAGCCTCGGGTGTGGCCAACTTCGACACTGTGCGTCCGGTGCTGGAAAAGATGGCCGAGATCGGACTGCCGCTGTGCGTACACGGCGAAGTCACCGATCCCGACATCGACATCTTCGACCGCGAAGCGGTGTTCATCGACCGCGTCCTCGATCCGATCCGCCGCGCCACGCCCGGATTGCGGGTGGTGATGGAACATATCACCACGTCCGACGCCGTGGACTACGCCAGCGCCCAAGACGAAACATTGGGTGCCACAATCACCACGCATCACCTTGTGATCAACCGCAACCATATCCTCGCAGGTGGCATCAAACCGCATTACTATTGCCTGCCCGTGGCCAAGCGCGAGGTCCACCGCCTTGCCCTGCGCCGTGCCGCCACCTCCGGCGACGTGCGGTTTTTTCTGGGCACCGACAGCGCGCCGCACACCGATGCCAACAAGCTGCTGCCCTGCGGCTGCGCGGGCTGCTTTACCGCGCCCAACACCATGTCGATCCTTGCGCAGGTCTTTGAACAGGATGGCGCGCTTGACCGGCTCGAAGAGTTCACCTCGCTGAACGGCCCCGCCTTCTACGGCCTGCCTGCCAATACCACGACCCTGACGCTGACCAAAACACCGCCGACCTACCCGCCACACATCGACACTGACGACGGCCCCGTTACCATCTTCGACCCCGCGATGCCCTTGGACTGGTCGGTCACCTGAACTTCATCTTGCCAAATAAACTCCCGCCGGAGGCTCCCGCACCCTCCACACGCGCCAACGCCCGAGGACGACCCACATGATCCCTACCAGCTATCCCGATGCCGCCGAAATGGCCCGCCTGACTGCCCGTATGTTGCTTGAGATCGAAGCCGTGCACCTGAATGCCAAAGACCCGTTCACACTGGCCTCGGGCCTGCCCAGCCCCACCTATATCGACTGCCGCAAGCTGATCTCCTATCCGCGCATCCGCTCGACCCTGATGGATTTTCTGACCGTGACCGTCATGCGCAACGCAGGCTTCGAGGCATTCGACAACGTGGCAGGCGGCGAAACCGCTGGCATCCCCTTTGGCGCGCTGGTGGCCGAACGCATGGCGCTGCCCATGACATACGTCCGCAAAAAACCCAAAGGCTACGGCCGCAACGCCCGCATCGAGGGCGTGATGACCGAAGGCCAGCGCGTTCTGCTGGTCGAGGATTTGACCACCGACGGCGGCTCGAAGCTGTCGTTTGTCGATGCGATTCGCGAAACCGGCGCCACTTGCGGCCACACGGCGGTGATCTTTTACTACGGCATCTTCCCTGAAACCGAAAAGACCTTGGGCGATCATGGGGTTGCGCTGCACCACCTGTGTACATGGTGGGACGTGCTGGCCGAAGCCAAGGCGCAAGGCACCTTTGACGCGGCCACCCTCGACGGCGTCGAAGCCTTCCTGAACGACCCGCGCGGGTGGCAAGAGGCACATAAAAAGGCGTAAGTCCGCCACATCATCTGGTTAAGGCACTGCAATTTTCCACCAGATGATGTAGGCTACCCCCTACGGTCGGGTTATCCACAGGATTTCCAGATTGCTTGCGCAGCGCCCTGCCGTCTAAGACAGGGCACCCGCGCAAGACGGGTCAATAAACGGGGTCAGCAATGAACGAGATCAGCAGTATCCATAACGGCACGCCCGAGGTTCAGGCCGCCGAAACCATGCCGCATTCCATCGAGGCCGAGCAACAGCTTCTGGGTGCGATCCTGACCAACAACGACATCTACGATCGTGTCGCGTCGATCATCGGGCCGCACCATTTCTACGACCCCGTGCACGCGCGCATCTACGACATCGCCTCGGCACGGATCGCCAAGAACAACCTTGCTTCGCCGGTGACGCTCAAGGCGTTCATGGAAGACGACGAAGGCCTGAAGGAACTGGGCGGCCCCGCCTATCTTGCACGTCTGGCCGGTGCCGCGATCAGCGCCTTTGCGGTGCGCGATTATGCCCAGATGATCTATGATCTGGCGGTGCGCCGTGACCTGATCATCCTTGGCCGCGACATCAGCGCCAAGGCGGCCAAGGTCGACGTGGCCTCCGAGCCGCGCGAACAGATCGTCGAGGCCGAGCAGCAGCTTTATAAACTGGCCGAACAAGGCCAGACCGAAAGCGGGTTCCAGTCCTTCCTCAAGGCGGTGACCGATGCGGTCAACGTCGCCAATGCCGCCTATCAACGCGAGGGGGGCCTTTCGGGTGTCTCGACCGGTCTGATCGACATGGACAAGAAGCTGGGCGGCTTGCACCGCTCCGACCTATTGATCCTTGCGGGGCGTCCGTCGATGGGCAAAACCTCGCTGGCGACCAACATCGCTTTCAACGTCGCCAAGGCCTATAAACGCGGCCTGTTGCCCGACGGCTCCGAGGGGGCCATCGACGGCGGCGTCGTGGGGTTTTACTCGCTGGAAATGAGCGCCGAACAGCTGGCCGCGCGAATCCTCTCCGAAGCGTCCGAAGTGCCCTCTGAGCAGATCCGCCGCGGTGACATGACCGAAACCGAATTCCGCCGGTTCGTGGATGCGGCCAAGTCGCTGGAAGCCTGCCCGCTTTATATCGACGACACGCCCGCCCTGCCGATCAGCCAGCTGGCCGCCCGCGCCCGCCGTCTGAAGCGGACACATGGGCTGGACGTGCTGATCGTCGACTATCTGCAACTGGTGCGCGGCACCGGCAAATCGGAAAACCGGGTGAACGAGATTTCCGAGATCACCATGGGCCTCAAGGCCATCGCCAAGGAACTGGATATTCCGGTCATCGCCCTGTCGCAGCTGTCGCGCCAGGTGGAAAGCCGCGAGGACAAACGCCCGCAGCTGTCGGATCTTCGCGAATCCGGCTCGATCGAGCAGGACGCCGACGTGGTGATGTTCGTGTTCCGCGAGGAATACTACAAGGAGCGCGAAAAGCCCGGCGATCACGATCTGGAAGCCATGGCCAAATGGCAAGAAGAGATGGAGCGCCTGCACGGCCGCGCCGAAGTGGTCATCGGCAAACAGCGTCACGGGCCAATTGGCACCGTCGAGCTGAGCTTCGAGGGCCGCTTTACCCGCTTTGGCAACCTCGTGCAGCCGTGGCAGCAAAGCGCGGGCGAGCAAGAGTTTTAAGCGCACCCGCCTCTGCGATCACTGGCACCTTTTGTTGCATATCCGCATATTACGCCGCCTCGGGGCGGCGCGGCGACGATACACCTTGACCTCGGATCGAAACATGGCACAACCCCGCGCATGACAACGGCCACTTTGACAATCGACACGGGCGCTATTGCGCGCAATTGGCAATCGCTTGACGCGCGCACCGAGGTTGAAACCGGTGCCGTGCTTAAGGCCAACGCTTATGGATTGGGCGCACCCGTGATCGCCCGTGTGCTGGCCCGCGCTGGCTGCCGCAGCTTTTTCGTGGCCACCGCCGACGAAGGGGCCGCATTGCGTGCAGCCCTTGGCCAAGGCCCCGTAATCTATGTGCTGTCGGGCCATATGAACGGCGACACAGGCGCCATTGGCGAAGCCCGCCTGACACCGGTGCTGAACTCGGTCGACCAGATGCTGCGCCATGTCGAGGCCCTGCCCGGTGCACCCTTTGGTTTGCAACTGAACACCGGCATGAACCGGCTGGGCATGCAGGCGTCTGAATGGTCCGCCCTGCGCGACATCGCCGTGGCCCAACGCCCCGCCCTGATCATGTCGCATCTGGCCTGCTCGGACGAGCCGGACCACGAAATGAACGCCCACCAGCTGCGCCAGTTCCACGAGATGACAGACGGCATTGACGCCCCGCGGTCGCTGGCAGCCACTGGTGGCACGCTGATGGGCGAGGATTACCACTTTGATCTGTGCCGCCCCGGTGTGGGTCTTTATGGCGGCCTGCCTTTTGCCGATGCCGAACCTGTGGTGACCCTTGATGCACCGGTGATTCAGGTGCGTGATGTGGCCGCTGGCGAACCTGTGGGCTACAGCAACAGCTGGATAGCACCGCGTGCATCGCGCATCGCCACAGTTTCGGGCGGCTATGCCGACGGGCTGATCCGCGCCTTGGGCAGCGGCAAGACGCAAGTCTACGCAGGCGACACCGCCCTGCCTGTCGTGGGCCGCGTGTCGATGGATCTGATCACCGTCGATGTCACCGATCTGGACCACGATCCCGACCATCTGCAACTGCTTGGCCCCCATCAGGGCGTCGATGATCTGGCCCGCGCCGCAGACACTATCGGTTATGAAATCCTGACCTCGCTGGGCCACCGCTATGCCCGCAGGTATACCGAGTGAAAATTCTGGCCGCCATCGGGGCCACCGTTCTGGGCCTGCTTGGTGCTGTGGGGCGTGTGACGCTTTATGCCCTGCAAACCATCAGCCACCTGCTGCGCCCGCCGTTCTACTTTCGTGAACTGGCCATCGCCTTGCTGCACATCGGCTGGCTGTCGCTGCCGGTGGTCGGGCTGACCGCGATCTTTACCGGTGGCGCGCTGGCCTTGCAGATCTATGCAGGTGGCGCGCGGTTCAACGCCGAGGCCGTGGTGCCGCAGATTGTCGCCATTGGCATGGTGCGCGAGTTGGGGCCAGTGCTGGTGGGGCTAATGATCGCCGCGCGCGTAACTTCGTCCATCGCAGCCGAAATTGCGACCATGAAGGTGACCGAACAGATCGACGCGCTTGTCACCCTGTCGACCCATCCGATGAAGTATCTGACAGTGCCGCGGGTGCTGGCCGCGACCCTTGTGGTGCCGCTGCTGGTGGGCGTGGGCGATGTGATCGGCATCGCGGGTGGCTGGGCTGTGGCCGCGGGCACATTGGGGTTCAACCCCGCCGCCTATCTGAAAAACACAGTGAATTTCCTTGAACTGCGCGACATCGTGTCGTCACTGGCCAAAGGTGGCGTGTTCGGCTTTATTGCGGCCTTGATGGGCTGCTATTTCGGCATGAATTCAGGCCGTGGCGCCCAAGGTGTGGGCCGCGCCACCAAGGGCAGCGTCGAAGCCGCCGCCATCCTGATCCTTGCCGCGAACTTTGTGCTGACGGGGGTGTTTTTCTCGCTATGATTACGCTTGAAAACGTCCACAAATCCTTTGGCAGCAACCACGTGCTGCGCGGCGTGAACCTGCATGTCCCCAAGGGCACATCGATGGTCATCATCGGTGGCTCTGGCACCGGAAAATCCATCACGATCAAGGCGGTACTGGGTCTTGTGACGCCTGATCAGGGCACAATCACCGTCGATGGCGTCGACATCACCCGCACCGACCGCGACGCGTTTCTGGCGCGCTTTGGCATGTTGTTTCAAGGATCGGCGCTGTTCGACAGCCTGCCCGTCTGGCAAAATGTCGCCTTTCGTTTGCTGCGCGGATCGCTCAAACGCCCCCACGAACAGGCCCGCGCCATCGCCATCGAAAAACTGCGGCGTGTGGGCCTGACCGAGGATGTGGCCGACCGCCTGCCCGCCGAACTGTCGGGGGGCATGCAAAAGCGGGTGGGCCTTGCCCGCGCCATCGCCGCCGACCCCGAGATCATCTTTTTCGACGAACCCACCACCGGTCTTGATCCGATCATGGCGGGTGTCATCAACGACCTGATCCGCGAGATTGTCACCGAAATGGGCGCGACGGCAGTGACCATCACCCACGACATGACCTCGGTGCGCGCCATCGCCGACAACGTGGCGATGCTGCACGAGGGTGTGATCAAATGGAGCGGACCTGTGGCCAAGCTGGACACGTCCCAAGACCCCTATGTCGACCAGTTTATCCACGGTCGCGCCACAGGGCCCATCGCCGCCGTTCGCTAACCCTTGGATACAAAAGCCTGTTCAGGATGCGACCCTGTGTGCAAGGGCTGCGCCGGAAACGCCCGGCCGGTTCGGGTCAGCATTGCGATGCAACAGCACTGACTTGACACATTGCGCACCCTGCGCCCAAGTGCACCCATGCTGCGCTGTCTCAACCTTGCCCTGCTGGTCGCCTATCCCGTGGCGTGGTTCGCCCCGTTGATGCGCGCGGGACTGTTGCCGCTGTTCGGCCTGTCAGAAATCAGCGTGATGACAGGGCTGCAATCGCTTTGGGCCTCGGACGTGTTTCTGGCACTGGTGGTCACGGTCTTTGCGCTCTTTGCGCCCTACCTTAAAACCATCGGCCTTGCGCTGCTGCATTGGAATCTGCTCAGCCCGCGCTGCCTGCCGGCGCTGCATGTGCTGGGCAAACTGGCGATGGCCGAAATCTTTCTGATCGCACTTTACATCACACTGACCAAAGGCATCGGTGTTGGCCGGATCGAAGTCGCCTGGGGCCTCTATCTGTTCACCGCCTGTATCCTCGCTTCGATTTGGATTGGCCTGCGCACAGAACAAAAGCAGGTAAATTCACGTATTGCCGCAGAATCGGAAACAATCTCTCAGCCGACCCCGCACCACAGCACGCCTAAAATCCGGTGATAATAATAGGGAACAAAGTTTCCGCTTAGTGGTTGACCCTCTATCGGCGTATACTTGCCGATGTATCGGTTTTCTGGGGGGAGGACATTTGACAAACTCTTTTAGAACGCTCGCACACCTTATTCGATTCCTGATGCAACGGGCTGCGCTGGCCTTTTTCATTCTGACCGCGGTCGGTTTGACGGCGGCAACGGGCATGGCAGCCACCGGTCAGTGGCATTGGTTCGACCTGCCGTTGTCATGGAATGGTGCCCCCGTACCGCAGGCAGGCATGTACGCCCAGATCGCCCTGACTGTTTTTGCTGTCTGCCTTTGCTTTTTCCTCCCCAGCGCCTACCGCACCATGCAGCTTGAAAACGCGCATCGCGATTTCTCGGTCAATATGACCGATATCACCCGCGCCTATGCCGCCGTTCACGCCGCTGATCGCGGCGATGTCTTTCGCTTTTCCACCGAATTCGACGCGGTTCGCGAACGCATCGCCTATCTGCGCGATCACCCTGATCTGGGATCGCTCGAGCCTGCCTTGCTCGAAGTCGCCGCCCAAATGTCCCACATTTCCAAGGAACTGGCCGAAGTCTATTCGGACGAGCGCGTCGCCCGCGCGCGCAGTTTTCTTGAGCAACGCCAATATGAGGTGGACCAGTTCAACACCCGTCTTGACCACGCCAAAGCCGTCAGCTCCGAATTCAAACACTGGCTGACCAACGTCGAACTTGAGGAATCCGTGGCCGCGGCCCAGTTGGACCGCCTGCGTGCCGAAATGCGCGAGGTGCTGCCAGAACTGGGTCTGCAGACCATTGTCACCACCGACAACACTGTGACCAAGATGATGCCCAAGGCCGCAGAATAGCTTTTCATCTTGCCTGATAAACTCCGGGGGAGACGCGCAGCGTCGGGGGCAGAGCCCCGCAAATATAAAAACTTGGGCAGAGCCCCCGCAAATATAATAACTCCGCCACCGACCTATTCGCACATTTACCTTTTGACGCTCCCCTCTGCGTCAGGCACATCAGTGCCATGGCGAAAACACCCTCCTTCACCTGCACCGCCTGTGGTGCGACGCACACCAAATGGTCAGGGCGCTGCGACGCCTGTGGCGATTGGAACACCATAGTCGAAGACGCGGGCCTGTCGGCGGGTGGTAAAAAGTCGCTCGGCGCCAACCGTGGCTCTGCAATCCAGTTGACCGATCTTCAAACCGAAGAATCGCCGCCCCCGCGCACCCATTCCGGCATAGACGAGCTTGACCGCGTGCTGGGCGGCGGGCTTGTGCCCGCCTCGGCGCTGTTGGTCGGCGGCGATCCGGGCATCGGAAAATCGACTCTTTTGCTGCAAGCGGCTGCCGAATTTGCTCGTGCGGGCGTCAAAACGATCTATGTCAGCGGTGAAGAGGCCACAGCACAGGTGCGGATGCGTGCCAAGCGTCTGGGCCTGTCCGACGCGCCCGTGCAACTGGCCGCCGAAACCAACCTGCGCAACATCCTGACCACGCTGGAAGCCGAAAAGCCCGGCCTTGCGATCATCGATTCGATCCAGACGATGTGGTCCGACACGGTCGACAGCGCCCCCGGCTCGGTCAGTCAGGTCCGCTCGGCGGCGCACGAGCTGACCACTTTTGCCAAGCGCAAGGGCGTCTCGGTGATCCTTGTGGGCCACGTCACCAAAGACGGCCAGATCGCAGGCCCGCGCGTCGTGGAACATATGGTCGACACCGTGCTCTATTTCGAAGGCGAGCGCGGCCACCAGTTCCGCATCCTGCGCGCGGTCAAGAACCGCTTTGGCCCTGCGGACGAGATCGGCGTCTTCGAAATGACTGGTCGCGGGCTGGAACAGGTCACCAACCCTTCGGCGCTGTTTTTATCCGAACGTGGCAAACCCAGCGCAGGTTCGGTGGTGTTTGCAGGCATCGAAGGCACCCGTCCCGTTCTGGTCGAACTGCAAGCCCTCGTTGCCCCCTCGCCCCACAGCCAGCCACGCCGGACGGTTGTCGGCTGGGATGGTGGGCGGCTGGCGATGATCCTCGCGGTGCTCGAGGCGCGCTGCGGCATACCCTTTGCCGGCCTTGATGTTTATCTGAACGTCGCCGGTGGCATGAAAATTTCAGAACCTGCTGCCGATCTGGCCGTGGCCGCAGCGCTTTTAAGTGCGCGCGAAGACGCAGCCCTGCCCGAAGGGGCCGTGGTTTTTGGGGAAATCAGCCTATCAGGTGCCCTACGTCCGGCGCCTCAAACCGAAAACAGGTTGAAAGAGGCGCAAAAACTTGGTTTTACCACCGCACTTGCCCCTTCAGGGGGCAAAGCCATCGAAACGTCGGGCATCAAAGTGCAACAAATGCACGACCTGACCAGTTTCGTGGGTGAAGTATTTGGTGCCGGTTAGTGCCACACAGACAAGGAACGGATGATGGACGGTTTCACAATCATTGATGGCGTGGTGGCCATCGTCATCATTCTGTCGGCGCTGCTGGCTTACGGGCGCGGCATCGTGCGCGAGATCATGGCCATCGCGGGCTGGATCGCGGCAGCGGTCCTTGCCTTTCTGTTTGCTCCTCAGGTCGAACCGCTGGTGCGCGAAATCCCGGTTGTGGGTGAATTTCTGGCCGACAGTTGCGAGCTGAGCGTGATCGGTGCCTTTGCGTTGGTCTTTGCCGTGGCGCTGATTGTCGTGTCTTTGTTTACCCCGCTGTTTTCCTCGCTGGTCCAACGCTCGGCTCTGGGTGGCGTGGATCAGGGGCTGGGCTTTCTGTTTGGCGTGGCGCGCGGAATACTTTTGGTTATCGTCGCCTTTTTTGTCTACGACACCGTGATCACAGGACAGGAATTTACAGTCGTGGACGAAAGCCGCTCGGCAGCGGTCTTTGGCCGCTTCACCACGGACATTCAGGACCGCAAACCCGAAGAGGCCCTTGGCTGGATCACCCAGCAATACGAAGGCCTCATCGGAACCTGCGAGCAATAATGCAGCATTCGCGTCTCAGCCCGTCCGCTCAAGGGTTGTACGGGCGGGACCGCGCCCCTAGTTTCAATGTACACACAGTTGATTGTGTCGCCTCAAACCGATTGCGTTGCCACGCATGAAGCACAGGTTCGCAATCTTGCAACTATTTCGGCCGCAGGGCGTGACACCACGCGACGGCCCCAGTATCAGAAACCTGTCCAACCCCAGATTCGGAGCCATCCGCCCGTGACTGAATGCATGATGCCACCCGCACATCCCTTTGATGACGACAAGCTGAAAGAAGAATGCGGGGTTTTTGGTGTGATCGGCACCCAAGATGCCTCGAACTTCGTTGCCCTCGGCTTGCACGCGCTGCAACACAGAGGGCAGGAAGCAGGCGGTATCGTCAGCTATGATGCCGAGCTTGGCTTTCAGTCCGCACGCCGCTTCGGCTATGTGCGCGACAATTTCACCAGCCAGAAAATCATGGAAACCCTGCCCGGCCCGCTTGCCATCGGGCATGTCCGCTACTCAACCTCGGGCAACAAGGGGCAGACCGCGATCCGCGACGTACAGCCCTTCTTTGGCGAATTTGCAATGGGCGGTGCGGCGATTGCCCACAACGGCAACATCACCAATGCCAACGCCCTGCGCCGCGAACTGATCGAACGCGGGTCGATCTTCCAGTCGTCGTCCGACAGCGAATGTATCATCCACCTGATGGCCCGGTCGCTTCAACGCAATATTCCCGAACGCATGGAAGACGCCCTGCGCCGCGTCGAAGGCGCATTCTCGATCGTCGCCATGACCCGCACCAAGCTGATCGGTGTGCGCGACCCGCTGGGTGTACGCCCGCTGGTTCTGGGCCGCGTTGGCGACGGCTGGGCGCTCAGTTCGGAAACCTGCGCGCTGGACATCATCGGCGCCGAGTTCGTCCGCGAGATCGAACCGGGCGAAATGGTGGTGATCACCGACAAAGGCGTCGAAAGCCACTTCCCCTTCCGTCGCGTCGCCCCGCGTTTCTGCATATTCGAACACGTCTACTTCTCGCGCCCCGACAGCATCCTTGGCGGGCGCAGCGTCTATGAAACCCGCGAGAACATCGGCCGCGAACTGGCCAAGGAATCGCCTGTCGATGCCGATCTGGTCTGCCCCGTCCCTGACAGCGGCACGCCTGCGGCAATCGGGTTCAGCCTGCAATCGGGCATTCCCTATGCAATGGGGATCATCCGCAACCAGTATATGGGCCGCACCTTTATCGAACCCACCGAACAGATCCGCAACATGGGTGTGCGGCTGAAGCTGAACGTGAACCGCGCCCTGATCAAAGGCAAACGGGTCATTCTGGTCGACGATTCCGTGGTGCGCGGCACCACCTCGCGCAAGATCAAGGAAATGATCCTTGATGCCGGTGCTGCCGAAGTCCACTTTCGCATCGCAAGCCCGCCCACGGCCTGGCCCTGCTTTTACGGCGTCGACACACCGCAACGCGAAAAACTGCTCGCCGCGACCATGTCCGAGGACGAGATGCGCGAACATCTGGGCGTCGATTCGCTCAAGTTCATCTCGCTCGACGGCCTTTACCGCGCCGTGGGCGAAGCCAAGGGCCGTAACAACAGCTGCCCGCAATATTGCGACGCATGTTTTTCCGGCGAATATCCGGTGAAACCATCGGACATGCTGGAAAAAGGCTTTGAGATGAAAGCAGCGGAATAACCCCGCCGCTTCATCTTGCCAGATAAACTCCGGGGGAGCGCCAAAGGCGCCGGGGGCAGCGCCCCTCTCTGCCCCCGGCTGATGTCACGAACCGTCAGCAGCATGTGGTATACATTATCCGATGGATCCGTTCGCCTCGACCACAGCCCAATGGCCCACTGCCGCCCGCGTGCGTTTCGACGTGCTGCGCGCCACCATCCTTGCCGCGGCCCATGACGCAAGTGTCGGCACGCTCACGGAATCTCTGAAATGGGGCCAACCCGCATGGCGCCCCGCCGCCCCGCGCACCGGATCGACCCTGCGATTGAACTGGTCCGCTGCCGCGCCCGACGTGCTGACCGCCTATGTGGATTGCAAGACCGATCTGGCAGAGCGCATGGCGCGTCTCTACCCTGACCTGCCGAACGACGGGCGCCGTGCGCTGGGGTTGGCGGTGACCGGCCCCCTTGCCGACCAAGCGATCTCCCATCTGGCTGCGATGACCTTCACCTATCACCGCAAGGGTGAGGTGCGAGGCTGATTCCCGCCTCTCGCAAGGGGTCCGCCACACTATGTCGCAGCCCTCGGCAAAGCATGGCGCACGGGCTGGCGCGATTCGGCTTATGGGTAAATCCGCCACGCTTGCAGATGCCCACGGCCATGATACGTCGCGCCTTCGACTAAACCCCGAAGGACCCCCCATGGCCGAAGCCTCTTCCCAAACCCGCCAACTGGCGACCCAAAAAAACGCAGTGCGCCTGAACCGGCCCGTGTTGCTGGGCATTTTCGGCGCAAACGCCGCACCGCGCGCGATGATCCGCTATCCCAACGGCCATATCGACACCGTCAAAACCGGCGACAAGACCCGTCTGGGCCAGGTTGTCGCCATCGACGACGACGCATTGCACATTGTCCGCAATGGCCGCACCGACGTACTGCGCCTGCCACAACGGGGCCAGATTTCCAGTGCCCTGCGCCCGCGTGGCCGCCCCAGCGCCTCGACCAACGCCGCCTGACCGCGACATGCACGCCTCTTGACCTTGGCGCACAATCAGACCATCACGCGGCCCATGACAAATGCCCCCAAACTTGCCCTGATCACCGGCGCTTCGCGTGGTCTTGGTGCCGCGCTGGCCGAAGCCTTGGCCCCGACCCATCACATCGTTGCCGTAGCCAAGACCACCGGCGCGCTGGAAGAGCTTGACGACCGGATCAAGGCCCTTGGCGGCAGCGCCACGCTGGCACCGATGGACATCACCCTGCCAGCGGCGATGGCCACCCTGTGCCGCGGCATCCATGACCGCTGGGGCGGGCTGGACATCTGGGCGCACACTGCGATCCATGCTGCCCCGCTGACACCCACCAGCCATATCGACAGCGGTGACATGGCCAAGTCCGTCGCTGCCAACATCACCGCCACCGCAACGCTGATCACCTATGTGGCCCCTTTGCTGGGCACCGATGGCACGGCGCTGTTTTTTGACGATCCGCGCGCAGGCACCAAATTCTTTGGCAGCTATGGCGCGACCAAGGCCGCGCAGATCGCATTGGCCCGCAGCTGGCAGGCTGAAACCACTAAAACCGGCCCGCGCGTCGTCATCACACAGCCCAATCCAATGCCCACCGCCAGCCGCGCCCGCTTTTTCCCCGGCGAGGACCGCGCGCCCTTGGCCGATCCACGCGCCGAAGCTGCGCGCATACTGGCAAACCTCTAAAATTTCTCCGGTTCGGACAATCTTTTCCCCAGGGCTGGCTTGCCACAGTGCAAGCCGGTCAATGAGTCCTGAGCGCAACGCCTGTGCCCACTTCTGACACAAATACACCTTGCAGACAGCACCTGCCCTTGCCGCAATGCTTTGGCCTGAATACTAAGGACAAAAGGGGCAAAACATGCGCATTCTCATCACCAACGACGACGGCATCGCCGCACCGGGGCTGAAAACCCTGCACGCCATTGCCAAGCAACTGGCTGGCGGCACAGGCGAGGTCTGGACCGTGGCACCCGCATTCGAGCAATCGGGCGTCGGCCACTGCATCAGCTACACCCATCCGATGATGATCTCGAAACTGGATACCCGCCGCTATGCCGCCGAAGGCAGCCCTGCCGATTGTGTGCTGGCGGGCGTTCATGACGTGATGGGCGACGCGCCCCCCGACCTGATCCTGTCCGGTGTGAACCGCGGCAACAATTCGGCTGAAAACGCGCTCTATTCCGGCACGCTGGGCGGCGCGATGGAGGGGGCGTTGCAGGGTATCCCTTCGATCGCCCTGTCCCAGTATTTCGGTCCGGCCAATGCCGTCAGCGCCGACCCGTTCGAGGCCGCCTTGGTCCACGGTGCCGATACCGTGCGCCGTATTCTGGATGCCACACCACAGGACACCGCCGACTACCGACTGTTCTATAACGTGAACTTCCCGCCCGTTCCGGCTGCCGACGTCAAGGGCACCCGCCTGAGCGCACAGGGCCGCCGTCCCGGTGTGCTATTTTCGACCGAACCACACGAAGCCCCCTCGGGTCGGCGTTTTGTCTGGATCAAAGGTGGCAACCAACAGGTGCCCACAGCGCGGGGCACAGACGCGGCAGTCAACCTTGATGGCTATATTTCGATCACCCCCATGCGCGCCGATCTAACCGCCCATGACGTGATGGACAGTCTCGGGGCGTTGAACGCATGACCGACGACGAGATCGCCCAACGCAAGATGCAGTTCCTGTATGCGCTGCGCTCCAAGGGCGTGACGGACAAGGCTGTGCTGGAAGCGATGGAAGCGATCGACCGCGGGCCGTTCATCCGTGGCCTGTTTGCCGCGCGCGCCTACGAGGACATGCCCCTGCCCATCGCCTGCGGGCAAACCATCAGCCAGCCTTCGGTTGTCGGGCTGATGACGCAGGCCTTACAAATCAGTCCGCGCGACAAGGTGCTCGAAGTGGGCACCGGCTCGGGCTATCAGGCGGCGATCCTCAGCAAGCTGGCGCGCCGCGTCTATACCGTGGACCGCCATCGCCGTCTGGTGCGTCAGGCGCGCGAGATTTTTGATGCGATGAACCTGACCAACATCACAGCGATCACCGGCGATGGCAGCTTTGGCCTGCCCGATCAGGCACCCTTTGATCGTATTCTGGTCACTGCCGCCGCCGAAGACCCCCCCGGCCCCCTGCTGGCGCAGTTGAAAGTCGGCGGCATTATGGTTGTGCCTGTGGGGCAGTCGGACGCGGTGCAAAGCCTGATCCGTGTGCGCAAGTCGGAAACCGGTCTGGAATATGACGAATTGCGCCCCGTGCGCTTCGTCCCCTTGCTCGAAGGCTTGGGAAAAGATACATAATACGCGGAAATACGCCGATATGGACATCCGTGCAGCACATTCTTGACCCTGTGTTGCATGGACAGACAAAACCCGTGACATAAGGCCCAAGATGACATCCACGACAAGGCCCCGAAGCTACATAACGGGGCGTGCCAAGAGGACGAGCCAGATGATCCGAGCCATTTCGCGCAACCGCGCGCCCCTGCTGCTGGCCACCTGTGGCGCGCTTGCGCTTGCAGGCTGCGACCAGCCGCTTGATTTCGACATGCGCGGCGGTACGGGTGCGTTTTCCACCGCAGATGCCGCCGTGAACGCCACCACCGACCGGCCCCGGCCCGACAATCGGGGGGTAATTTCCTATCCCAACTATCAGGTCGCAGTGGCCCGTCGGGGCGACACGCTGAACGATGTGGCCGCACGGATTGGCGTCAATGCGGGCGAATTGAGCCGTTACAACGGGATCGAAACCGATGTCCCCCTGCGCGCGGGCGAAATCATCGCCCTGCCGCGCCGCGTGGCAGAACCGTCACCTGCCACGGGTGCCACCGGCACCGGCCCGATCCAGCCTGCCTCGGTCGATGTGACCACGCTGGCCGGTAACGCCATCGACAGCGCCGCCGACACCACGCCTGCGGCAACCACGCCGGCCCCTGCCAACTCGACGCCAGTGACGGTCCAGACCGGACAAGAACCAACCCGCCACCGTGTCGAGCGCGGCGAAACCGCCTATACCATCGCGCGGCTTTATCAGGTGCCCGTGCGCTCGCTGGCCGAATGGAACGGCTTGGGCAGTGATTTCGAGATTCGCGAAGGTCAGTTTCTGCTGATCCCTGTGGCGCAGCAGGCGCCACCGAAACGCACCGCCGCCACCACCGCCCCCGGCGCAGGATCGCCTACGCCAACCCCGCCCAGTGCGGCGACCCCCCTGCCCAAGGATGACACAGCAAAACCGGCACCTGCGGCCAAACCGGCGGCCCCCGTTGCCGACATCGGCAAACAAACGACCAAACCCGACAGCAACACCGCACTGGCCTATCCGGTCACAGGGTCGATCATCCGCGCCTATTCCAAAGGCCGCAACGAGGGCATCGACATCAAGGCCGCCGCAGGCACCCCTGTCAAAGCCGCCGCATCCGGCAGCGTCGCCGCAATCACCGAAAGCGCAGAAGGCGTGCCGATCATCGTGGTGCGTCACCCCGACAACCTGCTGACCGTCTATGCAAACGTCGCCAACGTGACCGTCAAAAAGGGCGACAACGTCAGCCGCGGGCAAAGCCTTGCCAAACTGCGCAGCGGCGACAATGCCTATCTGCATTTCGAAGTCCGCAAAGGCTTTGAGAGCGTGGACCCCGCCCCCTACCTGCCCTGATGCCGATACAGGGGAACAGTGGCGAACCCGCTGTGGTTCGCCACATCTGTGGCGGTGTCGCTGCCAATTGTGCCAAGAACGGGTGTAGATACACAAAAAAGACCACGCGACCGCCCCAGCCTCGCCACGTTTCACGTCCAGATACATTTCAAATACAGTATTTGGATTGGTTTCAGAGATGGCCGTTTACTACGGATACACGAACGTCATTCGCGGACCACAAAGCACAATCAACGGCAACCCCGTCGACTATGCCTATGCACCGTCCGGCACCTGGCGTTACACCGGTGAAGACACCTATTTCGTAGTCGAGGAAAACGACGGCGCGATCGTGTTCAACGGCGACGGCGATGTAAACGAATACATTGATTTTGCCGAACGCTTTGGCGGCGCATGGGAGCAGACAGCCGAAGTGGACGGCGTAGACCATCAGGTAATCTGGGATTACACGTTCACGGTTACGGACGGCACAAACACATGGCGCGTGGGCGTCATTGACGTGGACCTGAACAACGACAACGATGTGATGGACGCGGGCGAAAACGGCTATTTTCTGGTGTTTCCAGACGGGATGCCCCCTGCCGACACCGACCTGACCACTGGCGGGATCACCGAAAACGACGACAGCACCCCGCACATTGGCCTTGGCGGGACAGTGGTCTGCTTTGCCTCGGGTACGATGATCGAAACCCCTGACGGCCCCCGCGCCGTCGAGGACTTGTTCCCTGACGATCTGGTGATCACGGGCAGCGCAGGCGCCCAGCCTATCCGCTGGATCGGTGCATCTACCGTTGCGTCCACCGGCGATCTGGCAGCGATTGTCATCACCGCAGGCACCCTTGGCAATGACGCCGATCTGGTGGTGTCACCTCAACACGCAATCTTGCTGACCGACTGGCGGGCCGAGTTGTTGTACGGCCAAGAAGAAGTTCTGGTGCGCGCCGTTGATCTGTTGAACATGGACGGCGTTTATCGCAACACGAGCGGACTTGTCACCTATCACCACATCCTGCTGGACGCACATCACGTGGTGCAGTCGCATGGAATCTGGTCGGAAACGCTCTATCCCGGAGATATGACCAAACAATCGGTGAACCCCGCAGCCAAGGCTGAAATCGAAACGCTGTTTCCCGATTTGGCCATCTATGGCCCCAAAGCCGCCCGCTGTCTGCGCGCCTTTGAAGCGGCCGTGCTGTCCACTTAAAGCGTGACGCCCGAGCGGCCCGCAAGGTCCACGAAATACTGCCATGCCACCCGACCCGACCGCGCGCCGCGTGTGGCCTGCCATTCAATCGCCTCGGTGCGCAGGCTCGCGTCGTCGATGGTCACACCATAAGCATCGCAATAGCCACGGATCATCGCCAAATACTGGTCCTGATCGCATGGATGAAAACCCAGCCACAAACCAAAGCGATCTGACAGCGATACCTTTTCCTCGACCGCCTCGGCGGGGTTGATCCCGCTTTGCCGTTCGTTTTCGATCATGTCGCGCGGCATCAGGTGGCGGCGGTTCGACGTGGCATAAAGCACCACATTCTCGGGCCGCCCCTCGATCCCGCCATCCAGAACCGCCTTGAGCGATTTGTAATGGCTGTCGTCGTGGCCAAAGCTGAGGTCGTCGCAATACAACAAAAACCGCCCCGGCGCGGCGCGCAGCAGGTTCAGCAAACGGCCCACGCTGGGCAGGTCTTCGCGCTGCAATTCCACGATCTTCAACTGCGGGTAATCTGCCTGAACCGCGCCATGTACTGCTTTGACAAGGCTGGATTTCCCCATTCCCCGCGCGCCCCAAAGCAGCGCGTTGTTGGCGGGCAGCCCCTTGGCAAACTGGGTGGTGTTGGCCAGCAGCGTATCGCGTGACCGGTCGTTGCCCACCAGCAGTTTCAGCGGCACGCGGCTGATCTGGTGAACCGGTTCCAGCCGGTCCGGTCCGGTGTGCCAGACAAAGGCACTGGCCGCGTCAAAATCGGGGGCTTGCAGCGGCGCAGGTGCCATACGCTCCAGCGCCGCTGCGATACGGTCCATCGGGTCGTCGATCACTATTTCAGGTCCTCGTCATCGCCATTCAGAATGTCGTCCAGACCTTCTTCGTCTTCTTCGTCGTCGAAGTAGCCTTCTTCGCGCAGGCGTTGGTTCCGCCGGCGTTCGACACCGCGTACCAGCCAGATCGAAATTTCATAAAGACCAAAGACCACCACAAACAAGATCAACTGGGTCACGACGTCCGGGGGCGTGACCAGCGCCGCCACCACCAGAATGCCAACAACCGCATATTTGCGCACGTTTGCCAGCCCTTCGGCAGTCACCAGACCGGCCTTGCCCATCAAGGTCAAAAGCACTGGAAGCTGAAAGCACAGGCCAAAGGCCACAATCATTTTCAACGTGATATCAAGGCTTTCGTTCACCTTACCTTGAAAAACGATGTCGATGCCCTCTGATGCGCCCTCAATCGAACCATCCTGAACAATCGCTGACAGGATCGACGCCGCATCGGCGAAGCCCAGAAAGAACTTCATCGCCAATGGCACGACCACATATTGCGCAAAGGCCGCCCCCAGCATGAACAGCGCGGGCGAGGCGATCAGAAACGGCAAAAAGGCCGATTTTTCATTCTTGTACAGCCCCGGTGCCACAAAGCGCCAAAGCTGATAGGCGATGACCGGAAAGGAAATCGCCAGCCCCCCCACCATCGAAATGCGCACAAGGGTAAAGAAATACTCTTGCGGCGCGGTGTATTGCATCACCGGATTGGGATTGCCCAGATCGCGCATGGTCTGCTCGATCGGGATCAGCAGGAAATCCAAGATCGCACTGCCGAAGGAAAAGCAGAAGATCATGGCCACCACAAAGGCCAGAACCGAGCGGATAAGCCGCGTGCGCAGTTCAGCCAGATGCTCGATCAGCGGTGCGCTGCTGTCTTCGATATCGTCTGCGTGGCTCATGTGTCGCCTTTGGGTGTATCGGGTGTCTCATCTGCCGTGACCGCCGCCTCGGCGGCGTCGGCAGCGTTTCGGGCCTCTTCGGCCTCGCGTGCTTTGCGGTCGGCAGCGGCGCGGGCGGTCGAGGCCTGTATTTTTTTCACCTTGTCCGCGCGTTCTTTGGCCAGCTTTCCGGTCTCGCTGTCGGCATCAATATTGCGCAACGAAGATGAGACATCGCGGGCGGCATCCTTGACGCCGTCCATCGCTGTCCCCAGCGGATTGGTCGCCGACTTCAACGTCTTCGACACGTCGCGCATCCCGCTTTCGTCGGCGGCATCGTTCATGGCACTGGTGAATTCACGCGCCATGCCCTTGGCTTTGCCGACAAAACGCCCCACCTGCCGGAACAACACCGGCAAATCCTTGGGCCCCACGACGATCAACGCCACGACGCCAATGACCAAAAGCTCGGTCCAGCCCAGGTCGAACATGGATTAAACCTTGTCTTTTTCGGTCTCGGGCGTGACGTCCTTGGCCTGCTGGTGCTCGTCGTCATCGTCCAGAGATTTCTGGCCTTCGCTGACGCCTTTTTTAAAGCTGGTGATGCCCTTGCCGACTTCGCCCATCAGGCTGGAAATCTTGCCGCGCCCGAACAGCACCAGCACCACAACCGCAATCAAAAGCAGACCCATTGGGCCAATATTGTTCAACATTCCAAATCTCCCGCTATACGCACCCCTCGGCGCGCTTCTTACCGTCTCTTGTCTATGCAATCACACCCCAAGGGAAAAGCAGCAAGGCCCGGTGCCGCCCGTTTCCGCCTGCCAGAATCGCCGGAATATTCTGGTCTTTTACACAACTGACATCTATTTGTCAGTTATGCCCCGCCAAACCCGCCTTCACGCCCTTCTCGACGCCCTGCGCACCGGCACCACCCACCGCGCCGCCGATCTGGCGTTGCGGCTGTCGGTGTCCCAACGCACGCTCTACCGCGACATTCAGGCGTTGCAGGCCGCAGGGGTTCCGGTTCAGGGCACCCGCGGCACCGGCTACCGTCTGACCGACCAGATCCGCCTGCCGCCACTTGATCTGGCTCCCGCCGAGCTTGAGGCCCTCAGCCTCGGCCTTGCCATTCTCGGCCAGTCCGCCGACCCAGACCTGTCACAGGCGGCCACCACGCTGGCTGATCGCATCGACGCGCTGCTGCCCGAAGCGACCATCGCCCCCGCCGACGCGTGGAAGCTGGAAAAATCGCCCTTTGCCGATGCTGCACGCGGTGCCTCGCATATCCCGCGCATCCGCGCCGCAATCCGCGCCCGCCAGAAACTGCGCATTACCTATCATTCACGCGGCGACCGCATCACCACGCGCACCATCCGCCCGCTAAACCTCGACAGCCTCGGCCCCGTCTGGACGCTGACCGCTTGGTGCGAATTGCGCCACGACATGCGTGACTTTCGTCTCGACCTGATCGACACAACCGAAGCCCTGCCCGAGCTTTTCCTCGACGACAGACCCTGAAGTATTCTTTTAGCTATAAATATCCCGGGGAGGACGCGCAGCATCGGGGGCAAAGCCCCGATTACCCCTTCAGCCGCCATCCGGTCTGCGTCGGCAAAAACGCCTCGACCGCAGCCGTGGCCACCACAATCACCTCATCCCCCGACGGCACATCCATCCCACCGAACACCGCGCGCACCTCGGCGCGCCCGCGCGGCAGCACCGCCACCAGCGCCTGCACGTCCACCTCATCGGGCTGTTGCACGCCCACAGTCACCTGCACCCGCATGTCCGAGGCATCCAGCCCCAGCGTGCCGAACAAAGGCAGGGACGATCCGCGAAACGCATCCTCGATTGCCCGCCGCGCGGCTTTGGTATAATCGCGCCCGTGCAGATCATTGCCCTGCCCCATCTCGATGATCACCCGCTGCTCAGACATCGGCGCGCTCCATATCAAACGACACGGTAAGGGCGGCATGGGCCATCACGGTGGGGTTGCCCATCCCTTCGGGGCGCGGCACGTCCAATCCGCCACGCACCACTTCGATCTGCGCGTTCCCGTATGGGAAAATCTCGCGCAGCGCCGCCACATCCACTTGTTCGGGCTGTTGCACCGCCACCCGCACAGCGATCTGCATCGCCTCTTTGGAAAAGCCGAACAGCTCTGCCAGATTGATCGAATTGCGCCACAACGCGTGGCGCACCGCCTTGGCCGCCGCATCCGTGTAATCAGCCCGACGCAACGACGTACCCATCCCGAATTCGATGATCAACGGTCCGCTCATCCCATCATCCCCGCAGGAAACACAAAGCATTTGTCGCGCCGCACCCGCAGCCACATGACTGTGCCCGGTTGTGGCAAAAACACCCCCGGCACGGTGGATTTCATCACCGAACCATCGTGGTCCAGCCGGAATTCCACAAGGCTTTCGTTGCCCATAAACCGCGCCCGCTCGACGACAGCCCGCGCCGCAGTCCCCTCGACCGCCGTGGGCACCGGCCCCACGCCCGCACGATCGAAATCAATCCGCACATGCTGCGGGCGAAACACAATATCCACTTCGGTGCCGTCTGCGATGCCCGGTGCCAGAAACCGCCCGAAAGGCGTCATCGCCAGCGCCCCCTGCACCGTCGCCCGCCGCACATTCGCGTCGGAAAAAAACGCAACCGATGCGCGGTCCAAGGGCCGCGTATAGACGTTATAGGGCGCGCCCTGTTGCACGATCCGCCCATCACGCATCAACGCAATCTCGTCTGCCATGCGCATCGCCTCGTCAGGCTCATGAGTGACCAGCAACACACCGGTGTCTTCTTCCTTGAGGATGCTCAACGTCTCGTCGCGGATGCCATCGCGCAACCGGTTGTCCAGCCCCGAAAACGGCTCGTCCATCAGCATGATCCGCGGCTGCGGCGCCAATGCGCGCGCCAGCGCCACACGCTGCTGTTCGCCGCCGGACAGTTGGTGCGGGTACATGTCAATAAACCGCTGCATATGCACACGGCCCAACATCTCTTCAACGCGGGCGCGTTTCTCGGCACGGCTGCCGCGCAGGCCATAAGCCACATTGCCCTCGACGCTCAGGTGCGGAAACAGCGCAAAGTCCTGAAACATCAACCCGATCTCGCGCCGCTCGGGCGGCACACGGGTGACGGTATCGCAGATCAGCTTGCCATCGACATAGATCTCGCCGCTGTCCTGCATCTCGACGCCCGCAATCATGCGCAATGTCGTAGATTTGCCGCAGCCCGACGGGCCCAACAGGCAGGTCACCTGCCCCGGCATGATCTGTAGGGATACGCCGTCCACCACGGCCCGCCCGTCAAAGCTGCGCCGCAGATTGCGGATCTCCAGTCTGGGCACCTCGGCCAAAGGCTCTCTCCAAGTCTTATAAAATCGGTCGGGCTTGGGCTATCAGGCCCGGCGCGCCCCCGCAAGCGCCGGCAATCAGTCCGTCAATCCGTTCGCCCAACCGGTCCTGCACCGTTCGCTTCATCTTGCAGGGTAAACTCCGGGGGCGCGCCGCAAGGCGCGGGGGCTGCGCCCCCTCAAACACAACAGTCGCGCAAGCGCCCGCAGGATCACACCAAGTCAAATCCCGCACGCACACGGTCCACGCCGTTCACTTGCACCACCAGTTCATGCGGCCCCGGATACAGCACGAATGTGCTGGCCCCGCCCTTCATCAGATGTGCCTTGGACATCACCAGTGCACGCCCCGCCTCAAGCCTCCCCGCCTTCAGCTTGAACACCTTTTCGCGGCCCCGGCCCGGTCCGGAAAAGCAGATGCGGTAATCCACCAGCACAGGCAAAGCCTGTGGTGCCTGCAACTCCACATCGAAGCGCAAACGGTCACCAATGGCGACCGTGCCAGCCTCAAGCCGCAGGTTCACCGACACGTCGGCATCCGCCGCAAAGCCCAGATGCGCCATCGCCCCCGCATGTCCCGCCTTGATCCGTGTGCGCAGCGCATGCCGCGCCATCCACGCCAGTTCTTGCGGGGTTTGCAACGACGCCTTTTCCCAGCGTTGCAGACGCGCCAGCACTGCATCCGTGTCAATTTTTGATATATCGTTCAGATGGTTGGCCACAGACCGCGTGACAAAGCGCGTGGAATCGCTGTGCAGCCGGTCCAGCAACGGCAAGGTCTGCGCAGGGGTCAGTGCAATCGCCCGTCCCCATGGCAGCTTGGGCCGCGTGCCTTCGCTGACCAGCCGCCGCACATGATAGTTTTTATCCTCGGCCCAGACTGCAAGCCGCGCAAGTGTCTGGTCTGGCCAGCGGTTCAGAAACGGCCGGATCGAGAACTCCATCGAAAACCGCTGTGTCGCTGCATAGAGCAGGTCCAGCGCACGGTCGCGGTGGTGTTCCAACCCGTGACGCACCGCCAGAATGCCCGGAACCGCGTGGATGAACCGGCCAAAGTCGTCATCGCGCAGCGACGGGTTCAAAGGCTGCGGCATCATCGCTTCCAACTGGTCCGCCATCACCGGAAAATCCGCTGATAGATGCGGCTCGATGCAATCAGCGAACCAGTCAAGACAGGCCATCAGGCTGCGCTCGGACACGCCCGAAAGGGCGCGTCGCGCAAATGCCGCACCATCCAGACCGGGCAGACCGGCGCTGTACTCTGTGCCCAACTGGCCCAGTGACTGCGCATTAAACAACTGGTCTTTCAGAGAAAAGCCCTGGGCCAAGTTCCGTTTCCCTTACAGCGTCGCGTTGGTTGCGCCGCCGTCCAACAGCAGGTTCTGACCCACGATAAAGCCTGCATGAACCGAACACAGAAACGCGCAGGTCTGCCCGAATTCCTGCCGCGTGCCATAGCGGCGCGCAGGGATTGTTGCCGCACGCTCGGCGCGCGCCTCTTCCAGAGAAATCCCCTTGGCCTTGACCACGTTCCCGTCCAGCGCAACCGCGCGGTCGGTGTCGTGGATGCCCGGCAACAGGTTGTTGATGGTCACACCCTTGGACGCCACTTGCCGTGCAGTACCTGCCACATAGCCGGTCAGACCCGCGCGCGCCGAATTTGACAGGCCCAGTTGCGCAATGGGTGCCTTGACCGACTGCGAGGTGATGTTGACCACCCGCCCCCAGCCGCGCTCCATCATGGCGGGCATCAGCGCCTTCATCAGGGCGATCGGGGCCAGCATATTGGCATCCAGAGCTGCTATAAAATCGTCGCGATCCCAATCATACCACATACCCGGAGGGGGGCCGCCCGCATTGTTGACCAGAATGTCGATCTGGCCTGCGACTTCCAACACTTTGGCCTGCCCTTCGGCGGTGCTGATGTCGGCGGCAACGGTCACCACGTCAACACCATAGGCGTCGCGGATTTCTTTGGCCGTTTCCTCCAGCACCTGCGCACCGCGTGCATTCAACACAAGGTTTACGCCCGCTTCGGCGAGCGCCTCGGCGCAACCGCGCCCCAATCCTTTGGACGACGCGCACACCAGCGCGCGTTTCCCAGAAATTCCCAAATCCATGCGATCCTCCATCATTGGTTTTTCACTGCCTAGCACCTCGCGCGGACGGGATGCCAGAAAAACACTGGCCCGTTGACCCGCTGCCGCCACAATTCTAGTTTAGAGCCTTGAACGATACGCAAAATTCTTGATCCGAGTGCAAACCAACCCTATGCGCAAATCCACCTTGCAGCAGTCACCGACACATTTTGTGCCCGTCTATGCCGCCCAGATGTTCACAGCGACGGACGGGGCGAATATGGGCGATGCGCTGTCCTTTGCGGACGAGCTTGAGTTGGATGATGTCTATGCGCTCAACCCCGATGCGCAACCGATGCAACTGGCGATTCAGGTTCTGCAAGACGGATTCGAAATTGCCACCGAAAGCCCCACAGGCGTCGCCGGTGCTGCCCTGCATATGGATTGCGCCCTGACACTGATGTCACCCGACGGGCAAACCACCGATTCCATCGTGGTGGTGGAAACCGACATCACGGGGAACGTCGCACAGATTTACCTGCTGCCTCTGGCCAGCCTGACACCGCGGATCGACTATGCGCTGGTCGGCATCGACACGACCAAGGCAGCCGAGAAATTTGCCGAGGTTGCCTGCGCCCGCTTTACCCGTGGTACGCACATTACGCTGGCCTCGGGTGCGCAGGTGCCGATTGAAAACCTTGCCGTGGGTGACCGCGTGCTGACCCGCGATGACGGCCCCCAACAGGTGCGATGGATCGGTCAGTCGACGGTGCGTGCCGTTGGTGATTTTGCACCCATCTGCATCCGTGCCGGTGCGCTGAACAACCACCGCGATCTGGTGGTCAGCCCCGACCACCGCCTGTTCATCTACCAACGCTCCGACCAATTGGGGGCCGGACGATCCGAGCTGCTGGTCAAGGCGCGCCATCTGGTCAACGGCGACACCGTCATCCGGCAGGATGGTGGCTTTGTCGACTATTTCCAACTTTTGTTCGACGCCCACCAGATCATCTATGCCGAAGGGATCGCAGCAGAATCAACGCTGGTCGACACCCGCACCCGCCCCACCGTCCCCGAAGAGGTCACAGCCCGACTGACGGGCAACGGCACGGCCGGTCACGCCAACAGCGGCCTGTCGGGTCTGGATGTTCAGGAAAACCTGCTGAACCGCCCCGACGCCGCCGAACTGCTGCGCAAAGCCAGCACCCGCTAGGCCCCCGCGCGCGAAGTATCCTTGCGCAGGGCTGGCCTGCAGAATATACGCCCCGACATGCTGGACATTGCCCCCAACCGCCCCGATCTGCCGCCCGAAATTGCGCGTCGTCGCACTTTTGCGATCATCTCGCATCCGGATGCCGGTAAAACGACCCTGACGGAAAAGTTCCTGCTGTTCGGCGGGGCGATCCAGATGGCCGGACAGGTCCGCGCCAAAGGCGAAGCGCGGCGGACACGCTCGGATTTCATGGCGATGGAAAAAGACCGCGGGATTTCCGTGTCGGCCTCGGCCATGTCCTTTGATTTCAAGAACTTCCGGTTCAATCTTGTCGACACACCCGGTCACTCGGACTTTTCGGAAGACACCTATCGCACGCTGACCGCAGTAGACGCCGCCGTGATGGTGATCGACGGCGCCAAAGGTGTCGAAAGCCAAACGCAAAAGCTGTTCGAAGTCTGCCGGATGCGCGATCTGCCGATCCTGACATTCTGTAACAAGATGGACCGAGAAAGCCGGGATACATTTGATATTATTGACGAAATTCAGGAAAATCTGGCGATTGATGTAACCCCTGCCAGCTGGCCCATCGGTGTGGGCCGCGATTTCGTCGGCTGCTATGACATGCTGCGCGACCGGCTGGAACTGATGGACCGTTCCGACCGCAACCGCGTGGCCGAAAGCATACAGATCGACGGCTTGGACGACCCCAAGCTGGCTGAACACGTTCCCGCACATCTTCTGGCGAAGCTGCGCGAAGAGGTCGAAATGGCCCGCGAACTGCTGCCTCCGATGGACCACGCCGCTATGCTGGAAGGGTCGCTGACCCCGATCTGGTTCGGCTCGGCCATCAATTCATTCGGGGTCAAGGAACTGATGGACGGCATTGCCACCTATGGCCCCGAGCCGCAGATCCAATCAGCCGAACCGCGCCAGATCCTGCCCGAAGAAAAAACGGTTTCCGGCTTTGTGTTCAAGGTTCAGGCCAACATGGACCCCAAGCACCGCGACCGCGTGGCCTTTGTCCGGCTGGCCTCGGGGCACTTTCACCGTGGCATGAAGTTGACTCATGTGCGGTCAAAAAAACCGATGGCAATTTCCAACCCCGTGCTGTTTCTGGCCTCGGACCGCGAATTGGCCGAAGAAGCTTGGGCCGGCGACATCATCGGCATACCCAACCACGGCCAGTTGCGCATTGGCGACACCCTGACCGAGGGCGAGGCGATCCGCGTCACGGGTATCCCGTCCTTTGCACCCGAACTGCTGCAAGGTGTGCGTGCAGGCGATCCGCTGAAGGCAAAACATCTGGAAAAGGCGCTGATGCAATTCGCCGAGGAAGGTGCCGCCAAAGTGTTCAAGCCCGCCATCGGCTCGGGCTTTGTGGTGGGCGTCGTCGGACAGTTGCAATTCGAGGTTCTGGCCAGCCGGATCGAGCTGGAATACAGCCTTCCGGTGCGGTTCGAACAATCGCAGTTCACCTCGGCCCGTTGGGTGAACGGCGCACGCCAAGCCGTTGATAAGTTTGTAGAGGCCAACAAACAGCACATCGGCTATGATCATGACGGCGACATCGTGTACCTGACCCGTTTGCAATGGGACATCGACCGCGTGGTGCGCGATTACCCCGACGTGCGTCTGACCGCGACCAAAGAAATGATGGTTTGAATGGACGCGGGCGAGAACCTCTATCAAGGCGGGTTTGCCAAGCTGCTGAACCGACAGGAAAAACGCCAACGCCCCTTTGACGGCGCCGCTGCCGTTCTGCCCGCCCCCGATGTCGACTTTGCCCCGTACTTTACCACTTTCGTGCCGCCACCGACGCAACATTCAGAGGAGGTGCCGCGTTTCAGCGCGCAGCGCAAGTGGCTGCAATTGCAACTGGAATTCGAGGGGCAGCCGCAAATTCTGCACCTGCACGCGATGCTGATCGCCATTTCGCGCCGGGATGATCCGCCCGACGTGGCCATCTCGCTTTTTCACCGTCTGTGGTCGGAACAGGGTGCAAAGCTGGCGAACATGCTGACCACACGTTGGAAAGTCTCTGCTGCGGCCAGTTTCGGTGACATCGGCGTGACCGGCGACCAGCGCGCCTGTGGCACCGCGTTGCATGTGATGTTCGACATGATGAAACTGCATGACAGCGAGCGCCGCAATTCCGGCCAGCCGGGGCGACGGCCATTCAGGTCATTGCGCGAGAGCAAACGGTTTCCACTGGCCTTCGGGCTGGACGCCTATAGCTTCAAAGGCGGCGATCTGGACATGATCCTGCTGGCGCGCATCTGGCAACTTTGCGAGCGTGACGCAACCATCCGCCCATTGGGGTTTGCCTTGCTGCGCATGGTCATGTCCGATCCCCGCAGCATCTTTGGACGTGTGCAGCAGATAAAGAAGGCGACCCGCGATGACGATTAGATGGGGCCTTGTCGCCACCGTCCTTGGCCCACCGGCTGAGCTTCTTCAATTCGCGGCCTATCACCTTGAGGCGGGTGCGCACCGGATTTATCTCTATCTAGACGATCCCGACAGCGACGCCTTTGCCCCGCTCAAGGCACATCCGAAAGTCCGCGTCAGCCGTTGCGATGCACAGCACTGGCAAAAATTGGGCGGCAAGCGGCCCGAGAAACATCAGGTTCGCCAAAGCCGCAACGCCACCCACGCCTACAGTCGCCGCACCGAAGTGGACTGGCTGATCCATATGGACGCCGATGAATTTCTGGTCTCGGACCAACCCGTTGGCGACATACTGGCCGCCCTGCCCGAGAGCACGCTAACCGCGCGCGTGCGCCCGATGGAGCAGTTGGCGGGCGACGGACACAGGTTCAAAGCCTTTATACCAAATGGCCCCGAGCGCGAAAAAATCGTGAACCGCATCTACCCAACGTTCGGGCCGCATATAAAAGGCGGGTTCCTGTCCCATGTGGCCGGCAAACTCTTTGCACGCACGGGCATGGACGGACTGGATGTACGCATTCACAACGTCTTTCTCGATCAGGTGATGAACCCCGACGAAGTCGAGTTGTCGCAAATTGATCTGGCCCATTGCCACGCCAAAACATGGCAGGACTGGCTGGCCGCCTACCGCTACCGGCTTGAAAAAGGGTCGTACCGCGCGGAACTTGCCCCAGCCACCCCGCCCGAAGCCGGCGGGCTAAGCCTGCACGACCTGTTCCGGTTCATCGAAGCCGACAGCGGCGAAACGGGCCTGCGGGAATTCTACCGTGAAGTGGCCGAAGACAGCCCCGAATTGCGCGCACGTCTGGACGCCGAAGGACTTCTTCGCACTCACAGGTTGAATGTTGATGAAATGACCTCCCTTCACTTCCCTGATTTCACGACATGATTTGACCCCGGCCCCGGGCTTTGGTATGGGCAATCAATGTCGCAGCCTTTGGGCTGCCTTTGGGCCATGCGGGCCGACATTTCAAAGCTGCCGCGGGCCAAGTCAGTGTCCGCAAACTTCGGACATACATGATAAAATTCTCAGATCTGAACCTGAATCCCAAAGTGCTGAAAGCCGTCGAGGAAGCAGGATACGAAACGCCGACCCCCATTCAGGCCGGTGCGATTCCCCCCGCCTTGGACGGACGCGACGTTTTGGGCATCGCCCAGACCGGCACAGGCAAGACCGCGGGCTTTGTTCTGCCCATGATCACTCTGCTGGCGCGTGGCCGCGCCCGGGCACGGATGCCGCGCAGTCTGGTTCTGTGCCCCACCCGCGAACTGGCCGCACAGGTTGCCGAAAACTTCGACACCTACACAAAACACCTGAAACTGACCAAGGCACTGTTGATTGGCGGTGTGTCGTTCAAGGAACAGGACACGCTGATCGACAAAGGCGTGGACGTGCTGATTGCCACACCGGGCCGTCTGTTGGACCATTTCGAACGCGGCAAGCTGATCCTGTCGGATGTGAAAGTTATGGTCGTAGACGAAGCCGACCGGATGCTGGATATGGGCTTTATCCCCGATATCGAACGCATTTTCGGGCTGACGCCGTTCACCCGCCAGACGCTGTTCTTCTCGGCCACTATGGCCCCCGAGATCGAGCGGATCACCAACACATTCCTCAGCAACCCCGCCCGCATCGAAGTGGCCCGTCAGGCCAGCGCCTCGGAGACGATCGAACAGGGCGTGGTCATGTTCAAAGCCTCGCGCAAGGATCGTGAAGCAACCGAAAAGCGCAAGGTTCTGCGTATGCTGATCGACGCCGAAGGCGACAAATGCACCAACGCAATCATCTTTTGCAACCGCAAGATGGATGTGGACACCGTATCCAAGTCGTTGAAAAAATACGGTTATGATGCCGCACCCATCCACGGTGATCTGGACCAAAGCCAGCGCACACGCACCTTGGACGGTTTTCGCGCAGGCGATCTGCGGTTCTTGGTGGCCTCGGACGTGGCGGCCCGTGGGCTGGACGTTCCAAGCGTCAGCCACGTGTTCAACTTTGATGTGCCCAGCCACGCCGAAGACTATGTTCACCGCATCGGCCGTACCGGTCGCGCAGGGCGTGACGGCAAGGCCATGATGATCTGCACGCCGCGCGACGAAAAGAATTTTGAAGACATCGAACGTCTGATCCAGCGTGAAATTCCGCGTATCGACAACCCACTGGGCCACATCGGTTCCGAAGCGCAGGGAGATACCGCAACCGAGACTGCGCCAGAGAAAAAACCGGCGTCAACCCGTTCGCGGTCACGCTCGCGCAGCCGCAAGACGGACGATACCCCGCAAGCCGAGGCGGCAGGTGACACCAAGGTCGAGATCAAACCCGCCGCAGCGCCCAAACAGACCGAAAAGCCAGTCGCGGAAGTACAGCCCGAACCAACCCCCGTTGCGCAGCCTGACAGCCGCACAGACAGTGCAGAGAATAGCCGTCCGAACGCATCCGAGAACAAGCGCAGCACGTCCAGCCGCGCGCGCGGTGGTCGGGATGATCGCGGTGGCAACCGCGTAACAGGTCTGGGCGATCATACGCCGACCTTCATCGAGAAAAGCTTTGCAGAACGCTACGACGGCTAAAGCACTGCTTTAAATGAAAAATGCGCGTCAGGCCAATCGCCCGACGCGCATTTTTTATGGGTCAAAAGCCCAAGATGTCAGAACGGGTTCAGACCAATTCTGCATCCATTGTGATCTCGGCATTCAGCAGCTTCGAGATCGGGCAGTTTTCCTTGGCGGTCTTGGCACATTCGTCAAAGGTAACCTTGTCCGCGCCGGGGATGCTCGCCTTCAGGTCCAAGTGAATGTTGGTCACTTCAAAGCCTGAGTCTTTTTTCTCAAGCGATACGGCGGCTGTGGTTTCAATGCTGTCCGCAGCCAGACCTTTTTCACCAAGGATCATGCTCAGCGCCATCGAAAAGCAGCTTGCGTGGGCTGCGCCAATCAACTCTTCGGGGTTGGTGCCGTTACCGTCTTCGAAACGGGTGTTAAAGCCATAGGGCTGATCTTTCAGCACACCGCTTTCAGTTGAAACATAACCTTTGCCGGCCTTCAGGTCGCCGGACCATTTTGCGGAACCGCTTTTCTTAATCATGAAACTCTCCTTTACCCGTGAAAAGGGGCGCAAAGCATGCACCCCCGTTGATTGATAACGCGGAAAGAAGCGGTTCGGTTCCGTCAAGTCAGACGACTGATGATCACTGTAACCTCGGGCTTTTTACCGATCTCGTTCTGTGCGGTGTTGCGCACGGTTCGGCGCAATGCCTGCTCCAGCGCTTCGTCGTCGCGCATGGTTTTGGGATCAGCACGCCCCAGAAACTGGCTGAGGTCCGCTTCCAGCACTTCGACCAGTGGCGCGTTGCTGCTGCCGGTTTCCGCGATGCCCATTGTTTCGCACCACGGATCGCCCAGCGGTTCGTCGTGCTCGTCGATGATCAGCGTCACAACAACGTGCCCGTTCAGCGCCATCCGGATACGGTCGCGCACAACCCCGTCCAGCGCACCGATCTGCACCGATCCATCCAGATAGGTGCGACCTGTCTCAACGTATTCAGCGACCTTGGGGGCATTGCCGGTCAGGTCGATCATCATGCCATTGACGGCCAGAACACCCTGAAGGCCACTGGCATCAGCAATTTTGGTGTGTTCACGCAGGTGGCGGTGTTCGCCGTGCATGGGCACCAGAATCTGCGGTTTGACCACCGCGTGCATCTCTTCCAGATCGGGACGGTTGGCGTGGCCACTGACGTGGTAGTGGCCGCTGTTGTCGTCAACAATATCCACGCCCATTTCCGAAAACGCGTTCATGATCTGGATCACGCCACGTTCGTTGCCGGGGATGGTTTTGGACGAAAACAGGAACGTGTCGCCCTTTTTCATCTCAAGACCCATGTATTTGCCACGGGCCAGTTGCGCGCTGGCGGCACGGCGTTCGCCCTGACTGCCGGTGACCAGCAGCAACAGGTTCTCGCGCGGGATGCTGCGGGCATCTTCGGGGGCGACAACTTGGGGGAATTCGGTCAACACGCCGGATTCTACCGATGCTTCAACCATCCGCTTCATCGCGCGTCCCAGCAGAACAATCGACCGCCCTGCCCGTTCGCCCGCTTCGGCCAGCGTTTTCACCCGTGCCACGTTCGACGCGAATGTGGTGGCGACAACCATGCCGGTGGCCGCATTCATCATCTTTTCGATCTCGGGGCCGACGGTCACTTCGGACCGGCCCGCGTGGGGTGAAAAGACATTTGTGCTGTCACAGACCAACGCTTTGACGCCGCCCTTGGACACGTCGGCCCACAGTTCGGGATCCCACGCCTCGCCCACCAGCGGTGTGCGGTCCAGCTTGAAATCGCCTGAGTGAATCACGCGGCCTGCGGGGCTGTCGATAACCAGACCCGAACTTTCGGGGATCGAATGCGAGATCGGCAAAAAGCCGACCTTGAACGGGCCCACATCAATCTGATCGGGCCATGCTTCAAGCACGGTCACGGCATCGGCAGGGTGGCCGTTTTCGGCCATCTTGCGTTTGGCATGGTTGGCGGTGAACGCCCGCGCAAAAATCGGTGCCTCGAGGCGGCCATAGGTATGTGCAACCGCACCAATGTGGTCCTCATGCGCGTGGGTGACGAACACAGCCTCGATCCGGTCGCGGCGTTCTTCCAGCCAGCTGATGTCAGGCAGGATCAGGTCCACACCCGGCGTGCTGTCCATGTCGGGAAAGGCCACGCCGATGTCCACAACGATCAGACGTTCCTTTTCGGGTTTACCATAGCCATAAACATAGCAGTTCATGCCAATTTCGCCCGCCCCACCGAGGGGCAGGTAGATCAATCTTTCACTACTCATAGGTCAGTTATTTTCCTTGTTATATCGATGGATCACGGTCAGCCCGTGCATCGTCAAATCATCATGAAATTCGTCAAACAGGTCTTCAGTCTGCTGGAACAATGGTGCCAGTCCGCCGGTCGAGATAATTTTCATCTCGCGCGCCCGTTCGCCCTTAATCCGCGCACATATCTCTTTCACCAATCCAACGTAACCCCAAAAGACCCCGGATTGCATACAGGCAACAGTGTTGGTCCCGATCACGTTCTGCGGTTTGGCGATGTCCACATGCGGCAAAGCGGCGGCTGCGTGGTGCAACGCCTCAAGGCTGAGGTTCACACCCGGCGCGATGACCCCGCCGATATAGGCGCCATCCGAACTGACCACATCAAAGGTGGTCGCGGTGCCAAAATCCACCACAATCAGATCGCCGCCATACATGTCATGGCCTGCCACAGTGTTCACCAACCGGTCAGGGCCGACTGCGGTGCCCGTGTCCACGCGCACATCGACAGGCAGCAGGCAATCGGGCTTGCCCACCACAATCGGACGCGTGTGAAAGTAACGGTCGGCCAGAACGCGCAGGTTGAACACCACACGCGGCACGGTCGAACTGATAATCATGTCGGTGATGTCCACCTCGATCTGGTAGAATTTGATCAGCGTCGAAAGCCAGACATAATACTGGTCTGCCGTGCGCTGCCAATCCGTCGACGTACGCCATGTACCAATGAACGCCTCGCCGTTCCAGATCGAAAACACCGTGTTCGTGTTGCCGCAGTCAATCGCCAGAAGCATCCTCGGCCCCCCTTAGAAATAGACGTCTGCCGCCGCAATGGTCACGCGGCCTTTGGACGTGTCGAGTACAAGATTGCCCGCACCGTCTACCTCGACAAAAGTGCCGGTGGTTTCGTCGCGGGTGGTGCGGGCGGTGATAACCTCGCCCAGTCGTGCGGCGTGGCTCATCCAAGCCGCGCGGATCGGCGCAAAGCCGTAAGTTGAAAATTGGTCTTCAAAGCGGGCATAGGCCGCGGCCAGAAGGTCCAGAAAATCTTCGGGGGTGATTGTGGTGCCCAGCTCGCCTTTCAGTGATACGGGCCGCACAGCGCCCGCCTCGACGTCGGCAACTGCTGGGGCCGTTGCAAGGTTCACCCCGATGCCGATGGCCAGGTGGCGCAGTTGCGGTCCCTGCCCCGTACTCTCCAGCAGAATGCCAGCCAGCTTGCCGCCGCGCAGCAGCACATCGTTGGGCCATTTCAGTGAAAAGTCATCCGACCGCCCTGTCGCGGCCACCAATGCCTCGCGCAATGCAAGCGAGGCCACGAAAGACCGCAACGCGGCATCCCCCGCCGCGCCCGAAACCGGCAACAGCAAGGTTGCCGCAAAATTGCCCTCAGGCATGACCCAAGGCCGCCCGCGCCGACCACGCGCCGCTGTCTGTACTTCGGCCATGATCCAGATCGGGCCTGCTGCGTCGGTCGCCATACGTGCCGCTTCGGACAGCGTTGAATCCACGCTGTGCATCAGGCGACGCCCGTATCCTTCAGGCCATCCGGTCATGTCTTCGCTGGTTCAAAAATGGCACCGCCGGAGGCGCCGACGCGTGCCACCTGCGTCACCGGATCAGTTGACAAGAGACGCAGCCGCCGCAGCCGCAGCGCCTTCGACGCCGAACATATTCACAATGCCCAGCACCATCACAGCAGCGGATGCCATCAGGAAGCCCCAAAGCACGGGCGACTTGCCGCCATCCAGCCCTTCGGCGTTTTCATCTCCAAAGTACATGTAGAACACGATGCGCAGATAGTAGAATGCGCCAATCACCGACGCCACCACACCAGCCACGGCCAGCCATGCCAGCCCGCCTTCATAGGCGGCGCGCAGCACGTAAAGCTTGCCGAAGAAACCCAGCATCGGCGGCACGCCCGCAAGGCTGAACAGCAGCACCAGCATCGCCAGCGCCTTGCCCGGTTCGCGTTTGGAATACATGTTCAGCGATCTGGTATCGACCACCGGTTGCCCGTCACGCTCCATCATCAGGACAAAGGCAAAGGTGCCGACGTTCATCGTCACATAGATCGCCATATAGACCAGCATCGCCTGCACACCGAATACAGTCCCCGCCGCCAGGCCCATCAACGCATAGCCCATATGGGCAATCGACGAATAGGCCATCAGGCGTTTGATATTGGTCTGGCCAATGGCTGCCACAGCACCCAGAAACATCGACAACACAGAAATCAGCGCAATCACCTGTTGCCAGTCACCAACCGCGCCGCCAAAGGCGTCGTGCATCACGCGGGCAAACAGGCCCATCGCGGCAACTTTGGGGGCCGTGGCGAAAAAGGCTGTAATGGGTGTTGGCGCGCCTTCGTAGACGTCTGGTGTCCACATGTGAAACGGCACGGCAGACACCTTGAACGCCAGCCCCGAGATCACAAGCACCAGACCCAGCAGCAGCCCGATCGACACATCACCCGATTGCGTGGTCTGGATGATACCCGAGAACAATGTGGTGCCCGAGTAGCCGTAAACCAGCGATGCCCCGTAAAGCAGCAAGCCCGAGCTTAGCGCGCCCAGCACAAAATACTTCAGGCCCGCTTCGGTCGATTTGATCGAGTCGCGGCGCAAGGACGCAACCACGTAAAGCGCCAGCGATTGCAGTTCCAGCCCCATATAGAGTGACATCAGATCGCCCGCGCTGACCATCACCATCATGCCCACCACAGCCAGCGTGATAAGGATCGGATATTCGAACCGCAGCAGCCCGCGTGCGGACATATACCCTTCGGACATGGCCAGAACTGCGGCGGCGGACAGCAGCAGCGTCACCTTGGCAAAGCGCGAAAAGCTGTCATCGATGAACATGCCACCAAACCCGACGTGGGTCTCTGGCGCCGCCAACCCGACCCAAAGCGCCACCAGCACGAACAACGCCGAGGTTGCCCAGACCAGCGCGGGGCCCAGTGCATCCTTGCCGGTGTAGACTGCGCCCAAAAGGCCCAGCATTGCAAAGCAGGCCAGAACAATCTCGGGAAGAATAAACGTCAGATCAGCGGACATAGGTCCCGTTCCTTTATCAGTTTCCGGCCACTTGGGTCACAGCATTTGCTGCGGCCGTGGCCGTGTCGTAGTTGTTGACCAGTGCGGAAACCGACGGCCCGATGATGTCCAGCACAAGGGCCGGATAGACGCCCAACAGCAGCGTCATCGCCACCAAGGGTGCAAAAATCAGCTTTTCGCGGCGGGTCATGTCTTTGATGGCTTTCAGACTTTCCTTGATCAGGTCACCCATCACCACGCGACGATACAGCCACAGCGCATAGGCCGCCGAGAAAATCACACCGGTCGTGGCCACTGCCGCAACCCACGTGTTTACCTGAAAGACACCGACCAGCGTCAGGAATTCACCGACAAAACCTGACGTCCCCGGAAGGCCCACGTTGGCCATCGTGAAGAACATAAAGATCATCGCATAGGATGGCATCCGGTTGACCAGACCGCCATAGGCGTCGATCTCGCGGGTATGCATCCGGTCATAAATGACGCCGACACACAGGAACAATGCACCCGAGATAAAGCCGTGGCTGATCATCTGGAAAATCGCACCGTCCAGACCTTGCTGGTTAAAGGTGAAAATACCCATCGTCACAAAGCCCATATGCGCGACCGACGAATAAGCAATCAGCTTTTTCATGTCTTCCTGCACCAGTGCGACCAAGGACGTATAAACGATCGCAATCGCAGACATCCACAGCACGACAGGCGCCAGCAGTTCGGACCCCACAGGGAACATGGGCAGGCTGAACCGCAAGAAGCCATAGCCACCCATCTTCAACAGGATCGCGGCCAGAACCACCGACCCCGCCGTGGGGGCCTGAACGTGGGCATCAGGCAACCATGTGTGGACGGGCCACATCGGCATCTTGACCGCAAAGCTGGCAAAGAACGCAAGAAACATCAGTGTCTGCATGCCGCCGACAATCTGGATACCCAGAATGTTGAAGGTGCCGTATTCAAATTCGTGGTTCAGAAGCTGCACAATATCTGTCGTGCCCGCGTCCGAGAACATCGCAACCATAGCCACCAGCATCAGCACCGAGCCAAGGAAGGTGTAGAGGAAGAACTTGAAGCTGGCATAGATGCGGTTCGCGCCCCCCCAGATGCCGATGATCAGAAACATCGGAATCAGGCCTGCTTCGAAGAACAGGTAGAACAGCACCAGATCCAGCGCCATGAACACGCCCAGCATGAGCGTTTCCAGCAGCAGGAACGCAATCATATATTCCTTGACCCGCGTTTCCACGTTCCAGCTGGCCGCAATCACCATTGGCATCATAAAGGTGGTCAGCATCACGAACAGAACGCTGATGCCGTCAACGCCCATCTTGTATTGCAGACCCAACAGCCAGTCAGCCTGTTCCACAAACTGGAAACCGGTGTTGCCGGGGTCGAATTCGAACAGGATGAACAGCGACACAAGGAAGGTGGCCGTGGTGGCGAACATCGCCACCCATTTGGCATTGCGCTGCGCTGCAGCATCGCTGCCGCGCAGGAACAGGGCCAGGATCAGGGCCGCCAGAGCGGGGATAAACGTGGTAATGGAAAGAAGGTTGTCCATCAGTTCGCCCCTCCGAGGGTCATCCATGTGATCAAAACGGCAATCCCGATGACCATCGCGAAGGCATAGGTAAAGATATAGCCAGACTGCGCACGGCCAGCCAGACGGGTCAGGAAGGGCACGATACCCATCGCAACACCGTTCAGCGTGCCATCAATGACGTTGCCATCGCCCTTTTTCCAAAGCATGCGACCAATCCATTTGGCTGGCCGCACAAAGACGACATCGTAAAACTCGTCAAAGTACCATTTGTTCTTGAGGAACAGATAGATCGGACGCTGGTTGTCCGCCAGTCGCGCAGGCAGTGTCGGGTTCCAGATGTAGAACCACAGCGCCATGATCAACCCGCCCAGCATCGCGATAAAGGGCGAAACTTTGACCCATGCGGGGGCGGCGTGCGCGTCATCCAGAACATGGTTGTCGGGTGCCATAAACAACCCACCCTCGCCGGGTTGTCCTGCGAATGCGTAATGGTGTTCGCCTTCGGTTGCGTGATCTTCAGCAGCGCCATCGGCACCCGCTTCAGCCACGGGAATGCCATAGAATTTGCCAACCTGATCGGCATGACCGAAAAAGCTGTTGTACCACAGCATACCTGCAAAAATCGCACCCAGTGACAGAACGCCCAGCGGGATCAACATGACCATCGGGCTTTCGTGCGCATGATCATGCGTGTGCTTGTCGCCGCGCGCTGTGCCAAAGAAGGTCAGGAAGATCAGACGCCAACTGTAAAAGCTTGTCATCGCGGCGGCAATCACCAGCGCCCAGAACCCGTACATCGACCCGCCTGCATAGGCGCTCTCGATAATCGCATCCTTGGACAGGAAGCCCGCGAACCCGATGTGGGTCAACGGAATGCCGACACCGGTGATGGCCAGCGTGCCGATCATCATTGCAGCAAAGGTATAGGGAATTTTCTTACGCAGACCGCCATAGTTGGTCATATCCTGCTCGTGGTGCATCGCATGAATGACCGAACCCGCCCCCAAGAAAAGCATCGCCTTGAAGAAGGCGTGTGTGAACAGATGGAACATCGCCGCCGAATACATGCCGACGCCTGCGGCGACAAACATATAGCCCAGCTGCGAACAGGTCGAATAAGCGATCACCCGTTTGATGTCGGTCTGCACCAGCCCCACGGTGGCCGCAAAAAAGGCCGTCGTGGCACCGATAAAGGTGATGAACATGGTCGCTTCGGGGGCGAATTCCATGATCGGCGACATGCGGCAGATCAGGAACACACCGGCGGTGACCATTGTCGCCGCGTGGATCAGCGCCGACACAGGTGTCGGACCTTCCATCGCGTCGGGCAGCCATGTGTGCAGGAACAGTTGCGCCGATTTGCCCATCGCACCGATGAACAGCAGGATCGCAATCACGTTGGCCGCATTCCATTCCCCCCAAAGGAACGAAAGCTGCGTCTCGGCCAATCCAGGGGCCGCTGCAAACACATCGTCAAAACGAATGCTGTCGGTCAGCAAGAACAGCGCGAAGATGCCCAAGGAAAAGCCGAAGTCACCCACACGGTTGACCACAAACGCCTTGATCGCGGCAGCGTTGGCCGACGGCTTGCGATAATAAAAGCCGATCAGCAGGTACGAGGCAACGCCCACGCCTTCCCAGCCAAAGAACATCTGGACCAGATTGTCCGAGGTCACCAACATCAGCATCGCGAAGGTAAAGAACGACAGATAGGCGAAAAAGCGTGGCTTATAGCTTTCGCTGTCTTTCCACTGCGGGTCTTTGTCCATGTACCCGAACGAATACAGATGCACGAGGCTGGAGACCGTGGTGATCACGATCAGCATGATCGCGGTCAGACGGTCCAGGCGGATTGACCAATCGGTGCTCAGCGATCCACTTTCGATCCAGCGCAATATCTGGATCTGTTCGGTGGTGCCATCGAACGTCAGAAACACAACCCACGACAACAACGCGGACAGGAACAACAGCCCCGTAGCGATCGACATTGCCGCCGTCTCGCCAAAGGCGCGCCAGCCAAAGCCGCACAGAAGTGCGCCGACCAGAGGGGCAAATAGGATAGTCAGTTCCATGAATTCAGCCCTTCATCACGTTGACGTCTTCAACCGCGATGGTGCCACGGTTGCGGAAGAAACACACAAGGATCGCAAGGCCGATCGCGGCCTCGGCAGCGGCGACCGTCAGCACGAACAGGGTAAACACCTGCCCGACGAGATCGCCGAGGAAACTGGAAAAGGCCACAAAATTGATGTTCACCGCCAACAGCATCAATTCAATGCTCATCAGCAGGATGATGACGTTCTTGCGGTTCAGGAAAAGCCCGAAGATGCCGATGACAAACAGCGTAGCTGCCACTGTCAGGTAATGTTCAAGTCCGATCATTCTCGTCCCTCGGCTTTTGGTATTGTATTGTTGCAGGCAACCGCAAAGCTGCCATTTGGGATCGCACGCGCAAGGTCCATTACAGCCCCTGCCCCGATTTCACGTCTTTCAGTTCCATCGCCTTGGCCGGATCACGCATCATCTGTGCCACGACGTCCTGACGTTTCACATCCTTGCGATGGCGCAGCGTCAGAACGATCGCGCCGATCATCGCCACCAACAGGATCAGACCGGCCAGTTGGAACAGCAGGAAATACTGGTCGTACAGGATCAGCCCCAAGGCTTCTGTGTTATGCCGGTCCAGCGGGATCGTCTGCGCGCGCAGCCCTTCGGCGGCGGCGTTGCTTTCCCATGCCCCAAAGGCCATGACGAATTGCATCAAGATCACCAGACCAATCAGCAGCGCCAGCGGCATATAACGCGCCATCTCGGCCTTAAGCTCGGCAAAATCCACGTCCAGCATCATCACGACAAACAGGAACAGAACCGCGACCGCGCCCACATAGACAATGACCAGCAGCATCGCGACGAATTCGGCACCCAGCAGCACGAACAGGCCCGCAGCCGACAAAAACGACAGGATCAACCACAGCACCGAATGTACGGGGTTGCGGCTGATGACCGTGAACAGCCCACCGGCGATCACCGAGATCGCAAACAGGTAAAAGGCAAAAACGCTCATGTCTCTTTGTCCTCTTTCATAACGGCCTGCGCCAGTTCCATGGCCTTGGTCGTTGCGGGGATGCCTGCAAACATCGACATCATCGCTATCGTTTCGCTGATATGCTGGTCGCTGGCGCCTGCCTCGACCGCGTGGCGTACCGTCTGGCGCACCGCAATTTCATTCTGAGCGCCCTGCATCACCAACCCTGCCAGCGTCAGCAACAACCGTGTCCGCGCGTCCAGCCCGCCTTCGTTAAAGGCGTTGCCGAACATCGCTTCCATCATATCCTTGGACATGGTCGGAAACATGCCTTCGAACTTGCGCACGTCGAATGCTTCCATTGCGGGAAAGGCTTTGGCCATTTCCTGCATCTGGGCCATCATCGCGGCAAAGGGGTTGGCAGCATCGGTCATCGGTAAGGTGCATCCAGTTCCAGATTGCGGGCAATCTCGGCTTCCCAGCGGTCACCGTTTTCCAACAGCTTGGTCTTGTCGTAAAACAGCTCTTCGCGGGTCTCGGTCGAGAACTCAAAATTCGGACCTTCGACAATCGCATCGACAGGGCACGCTTCCTGACAGAAACCGCAATAGATGCATTTGGTCATGTCGATGTCGTACCGCGTGGTGCGGCGGCTGCCGTCTTCGCGGGGTTCTGCGTCGATGGTGATCGCCTGCGCAGGGCAGATCGCCTCGCACAGTTTGCACGCAATGCAACGCTCTTCGCCGTTGGGATAGCGGCGCAGCGCGTGTTCCCCGCGAAAACGCGGGCTCAGCGGCCCCTTTTCGTGGGGATAGTTCAGCGTCGCCTTGGGCCGGAAAAAGTATTTCAGCCCCAGCTTCATGCCGCCCCAGAAGTCCTGAAGCAGAAAATATTTCGCCGCGCGGGTATAGTCGATCTGAGTCATGCTTAGCCCCCTACGGTCCAGCGCGCATAGACGCCCCAGAACCATTCGAATTTTGCAGCAAAGGCCACGAAGACCACCCAAACCAAGCTGAACGGCAGGAACACTTTCCAGCCCAGACGCATCAACTGGTCATAGCGGTAGCGTGGCGTGATTGCCTTGACCATCGAGAAGATGAAAAAGACAAAGCCCATTTTCAGGATCATCCAGACAATTCCGTCGGGCAGGAACGGAACCGGTGACAACCAGCCGCCAAAGAACATCAGCGAGATCAGCGCACACATCAGAACCACGGCGACCAATTCACCGATCATGAACAGCAGGAACGGCGTGGACGAATATTCCACCTGATAGCCCGCAACCAGTTCCGATTCAGCCTCGGGCAAATCGAACGGCGGGCGGTTGGTTTCGGCAAGCGCCGAGATCAGGAACAGGAACAGCATCGGGAAGTGCGGCAACCAGTACCAGTTGAACACGCCCCAATCACCGTCTTGCGATGTCACGATATCGCCGAAGTTCATCGAACCCGACGACAGGATAACGCCGATGATGATCAAGCCGATGCTGACCTCATAGGAAATCATCTGCGCCGCAGACCGCAGCGATCCAAGGAACGGGTATTTCGAGTTCGACGCCCAGCCGCCCATGATTACGCCGTATACCTCAAGCGAGGACACGGCAAAGACATAGAGGATGGCGACGTTGATGTCCGACAGCACCCAGCCGTCATTGAACGGGATCACCGCCCACGCGATCAGCGCCATGACAAGGCTGACCATCGGCGCCATAAAAAACACCGACTTGTCGGCACCGGCAGGCACCACCACCTCTTTGACGATATATTTGCCAAAGTCCGCAAAACTTTGCAGCAGGCCAAAGATGCCCACAACGTTGGGGCCGCGCCGCATCTGGACAGCAGCCCAGATTTTGCGGTCGGCATACATCAGGAACGCCAAGGCGACCAGAAGCGGAATCACCAGCAGGAAAATCTGCCCGATGATCAACAGGGCAATGCCCAACGGATGGTTCATGAAAAAGTCAGCCATAGGTCCTCACACCGTCGGTATCCCTTTTTCCGCACAGTTGGCAGCCTCGACTTCGGCGTCGATGGTGCGCAATCCGCGCGGCAAGGATGGCGAGATGGTGTAAACAGCATCTGCCTGCCACACGCCACCCTCTTCGTTTACATTTGTCCGCACATGACGCGCAAATCCGTATCCCCGGATCAGCGTATAGCCAGCTGCGGCGCATTGCGCATAGTCAGACACGTCCTGCGTGCTGAGCGCATTTGTCATTTCCACGTTGAACTGCACCAAATCGTTGTCCAGCAATGACGTCCGAACGCCCCGGTAATCGGGAATCAAACGTTCTGCCGTGATCTCCGGCTCGGAACAGGCGCACAGGGGCGCCAAGGCTATGAGGCCCGCGCGGATCATTCCGCAGCCATCGCCCCTTGCAAACGTGCCTTGGCGCTGGCGCTAAGTTCGGCCATCAGCGGGCTCGAACGCGCAATCGGGTTGGTCAGATAGAAATCCGACACCGCCCCGCGGAACGGCGCATCGCCCAGCTTGCCTGTCGCCACGGGCTGCCATGCATTCTCGGGAACCTCGTCCAGATCGGCAATATGCGGCACCGCTTCGACCAGTGCAGTGCGCAGGCTGGCCAGATTGTCATAGGACAGAACCGCGTCCATCTCACCCGACAGCGCGCGCAGGATGGCCCAGTTTTCCTTGGCCATACCGGGTGCAAAGCTGGCGCGTTGGGCCAGTTGCGGGCGGCCTTCGGTGTTGATGAACACGCCGCTTTCTTCGGTATAGGCGGCGGCGGGCAGGATCACATCGGCACGGTGTGCGCCACGGTCGCCATGGCTGCCCTGATAGATGACAAAGGCACCTTCGCCAATCTCGACTTCGTCGGCACCAAGGTTATAGATCACATCGGCCTCGGTCACCGCATCCATGCCGCGATCGTTCACCGCACCCACATCCATCGCACCCACGCGGGACGCGGCGGTGTGCAGCACCATGAATTTCGATTTGGTATCTTCGGCCAGCTTCATCGCAGCAGCCAGAACCGCGGCGCCGTCCGCCTCTTGCAAGGCGCCCTGACCCACGATCACAATTGACGGTGCATCCAGAACATCGCCATAGTCTTTGCCCAGCAGGCTGTTCAGCGCGGCGCGGTCGGTGCCCACATGCGCGTAATCATATGTCAAATCAGCGGCTTCGCCCACCAGACCCACGTTGGCACCTGCGGCCCATGCCTTGCGGATGCGCGCGTTCAGCACCGGTGCTTCAATGCGGGGATTGGTGCCGATCAGTTGGATGAATTTGGCCGTGTCGATGTCTTCGATCCGCGCGGTCCCTGCATAGGCAGACCGGTTGCCCGCCTCAAGCCTGGCGCCATCGGTGCGACATTCGACGACACCGCCCTGCCCCTCGATCAACTGTTTCAGTGCAAAGATCGCCTCGACAGGAGCCAGATCGCCAACCAGACCGGCCAGTTTCCCGGCACCTTTGATTTTCGCGGCTGCCAGTTGCAGCGCTTCGCCCCAATCGGCTTTGCGCAGCTTGCCGTTTTCTCGGATGTAAGGCGTGTCCAGACGTTGCCGGCGCAGCCCGTCCCAGACGAAACGGGTCTTGTCCGAAATCCACTCTTCGTTCACGCCATCGTGGTTCAATGGCAGAAAACGCATGACTTCGCGGCCCTTGGTGTCCACGCGAATGGATGATCCAAGCGCGTCCATTACGTCAATGCTCTCGGTTTTACTCAGTTCCCACGGACGGGCTGTAAAGGCATAGGGCTTCGAGACCAGCGCGCCGACAGGGCACAGGTCGATGATGTTGCCCTGCAAATTCGAATCCAGCGTTTCGCCCAGATAGGACGTAATCTCGGCGTCTTCGCCGCGACCAGTCTGGCCCATCTGGGTGATGCCAGCAACCTCGGTGGTGAAGCGCACGCAACGGGTACATGAAATGCACCGCGTCATGTGGGTTTCGACCAGCGGACCCAGATCCAGATCCACGTTCGCACGCTTGGGCTCACGGTAACGGCTGAAATCAACGCCGTAAGCCATCGCCTGATCTTGCAGGTCGCATTCGCCGCCCTGATCACAGATCGGGCAATCCAGCGGGTGGTTGATCAGCAGGAATTCCATCACGCCCTCGCGGGCCTTTTTGACCATCGGGCTGTTGGTTTTCACCACTGGCGGCTGGCCTTCGGGGCCGGGGCGCAGATCGCGCACCTGCATGGCGCAGGACGCCGCAGGCTTGGGCGGGCCGCCAACGACCTCGACCAGACACATCCGACAGTTGCCTGCAATCGTCAGCCGCTCGTGGTAGCAAAAGCGTGGAACCTCGATACCGGCTTGCTCACAAGCCTGAATCAGGGTCATTGCCCCGTCTACTTCGATTTCGTGGCCGTCGATGATGATCTTGCGAAGGTCGCTCATGCGTCAATTCACCCTGAGTAACGAACCGATCCGGCTCGATTTTTCGATTTCGTTGCGCCCAAGCGCGCAATACGTCTCTGGCTGTCCGGCGACAACCCCATTGGCAGCCAAATATGCATCGCCGCGCTGTTTCAGCCGCGCCTTTTCCACATCGGATTTCCGATAGGCGTCGATTTCCGCCTCGGAATAGCCCAATGCCTGTGCCTGACTTTTCAAATCGTTGATATAGCCAAACGCCCTGAGCATCCGCGCCGAGATATCGGGACATGCCTTGCGGATTTCATCGGCAAGGCCAACAGCCAGCAAACCATCGTCAATCGGCGTGTCCCGCAGATGCGGTTTGGCCACAACCGAAGTTGTGGCAGCCATCGACAGAGCGATTGTAGCGCCCAAAACAAGTGTCTTCATTTGCATATTCACGTCTCCTGTGCTGCGAAACGGGTCGCGCACGCGCGCGGTCCCTTTTCCACAGATGGGAAACCGGCGCTCTGATATGCAATAACAGTACGCGCCCTGCACAGGAACGGGGCGATATGTCGCCACGTCGCTCATAGAACGTCGCATTTCCCTTGCAGCAAAAGCGTATCGTTGTTCACCGACAGCGCGCCGTCCTCGCCGTCAGGGCCACGTGTCCACGCGATGTTCGAGGTGCCGAAATTCTCGATGCAATACTTCGTTCCCGCGTGGCGCCCTGCCTCGCGTGCGCCGGTCAGGCTTTGCGAAACAGGTCTGATTTCGGACTGGAATTGCGCGCGGTCGTCATCGACCTTTTTGGTTTTGGCGCGATAATAATGGCCATCAAAGGCAATGCCCTTGTCGCGCTCGGTGCAGGCCGCCACCGCCAGTGCAACCACCAGCAAAAGGATTATACGCATCACAAAGCCCCCCAAATTGCCATGACCGCCAAAGCCAGAACACACAGCATACTGATCGACCAGAACAGGCTGCGCAGCGGCTGGTTGGTGGTGCCGATATGCACAAAAGCCATCACAACCCGCGCGGTCAGAAAGACCGACGCGAACAGGTTGACCCAGAACGGTGCCACGCCGATCAGAATCGCCGCCACAAGGGCCGCAATGAATGGTCCCGCGCTTTCGACAGCGTTGGCGTGCGCGCGCCCCTTGCGATATACTGCATTGGCGTAATCACGTTTGACCTGCCCGCAATCACAGCGCAAGTCGTCCACGCGCCCCATTGCAGACAGTGCCGTCAGCACGAACATCAAAGCGGCATAGCCGCCCAATGCTGCGATGGCGTGGGAATAAAGTTCCATTTCCATGTCCTATTCCGCTGCAACGGCACTGACGCGGCCTGTGCGTTTGTGTTTGATACGGTCTTCGATTTCGTCGCGAAAGTTGCGGATCAGACCCTGAATCGGCCACGCTGCCGCGTCGCCAAGGGCGCAAATCGTGTGCCCTTCGACCTGTTTGGTCACGTCCAGCAGCATGTCGATTTCTTCAACCTCGGCGTCGCCCTTGACCAGACGTTCCATCACCCGCATCATCCAGCCGGTGCCTTCACGGCAGGGCGTACACTGGCCGCAGCTTTCGTGTTTGTAGAACTTGGCCAGACGCCAGATCGCTTTGATAATGTCGGTGTCTTTGTCCATCACGATCACCGCAGCCGTGCCCAGACCCGACCGCTGCTCGCGCAGATAGTCGAAATCCATGATCGCGTCGCGCATGTGCTCGCCGCGGATACAAGGCACGGACGACCCACCGGGGATCACAGCCTTGAGATTGTCCCAGCCGCCGCGAATGCCGCCGCAATGCTTTTCGATCAGCTCCTCAAAGGTGATCGACATGGCTTCTTCGACGACGCAGGGGTTGTTCACATGGCCCGAAATCGCAAACAGCTTGGTGCCCGCGTTGTTGGGGCGGCCAAAGGACGAAAACCAGTCCGGTCCACGGCGCAAAATCGTTGGCACAACGGCGATGGATTCGACGTTGTTCACCGTCGTCGGGCAGCCGTACAGGCCCGCACCCGCCGGAAACGGCGGCTTCATGCGCGGCATCCCCTTCTTGCCCTCAAGGCTTTCCAAAAGTGCTGTTTCCTCGCCGCAGATATAGGCACCGGCACCGTGGTGCAGGTAAATATCAAAATCCCAGCCCGATTTGGCGGCGTTTTTGCCCACCAGACCCGCGTCATAACATTCGTCAATCGCTGCTTGCAGCGCCTCGCGCTCGCGGATGTATTCGCCGCGAATGTAGATGTAACAGGCGTTGGCATTCATCGCAAAAGACGCGATCAGACACCCTTCGATCAGCGTATGCGGATCGTGGCGCATGATTTCGCGGTCTTTGCATGTACCGGGTTCGGATTCGTCGGCGTTGACCACCAGATAGGACGGACGACCGTCGCTTTCCTTGGGCATGAACGACCATTTCAACCCCGTGGGAAAGCCCGCACCGCCACGTCCGCGCAGACCGCTTTCTTTCATCTGGGAAACGACCCAGTCACGGCCATTTTTGATGATCGCGTCCGTACCATCCCAATGGCCACGCGCCTGCGCACCTTTCAGCGTGCGGTCGTGCATACCATAAAGATTGGTAAAAATCCGGTCCTTGTCCTGCAACATGTCCGTTCAGCCCTTGTCTTTCTGGCGCGCACGCCAGATGTTGAAACCCATCCACAACGCCCAACCGAAACCGGCCAACGCTGCAAGGTCAAAGAGAGCAAGGGTCCGGCTTGTCCAGCCCAGATACCCCCCCGCGATTGTCACGCCCAGCCAGAACAGCGCCACAGCCACAATCCACACCGCCAAGCGCTGCCCTGCCCTGTTTTCCTTGTCCTGACCCTGCATGAAACCTGTCGGCGTTTAGGAAACGCCGCCTTTCTTGACCCTACTCGAAAATTCCGTGCTGCCACCTTTGGCCAGCACCTTGGCCTGTTTGACCCATTCATCACGGCTGACCCGACCTTTGAACCCAACTAGGTTCTGATCGGCCCATTCGACTTCTTTCTTGCGCCATCCGGCCACCTGCGAAAAGTGGAAGATGCCCATGTTGTTCAACATCGATTCCAGCTTGGGGCCGACACCTTTGATCAGCTTCAGATCGTCGGCACCACCCTCGCGCGGGGCGCTAAGCATCTCGGGCTTGCCATCGGCAGCCACGGGCGCGCGGACGGTGGTGGACGCAGCGCCTGCATCCTTACTGTCCGCAGCTTTGCTTACCGGTGCTTTTGCAGCTGCGGCTTTTTTGACTGGCTCGGCCACTTCGGCAGCAGGGGCAGAAGCTTCAGCGGGCTTTTCGTATTTCCAGTCGCCTTTGCGCGCGGCCAATTCTTCCTGACCGGCCAAACGGGCGCTGGGTTTTACCAGAGCCTTCTCATCGGGTGCAGCGGCTGCAGCACTTGGCGTCGGGGTGGCGACTTCTGCCTCAGGGGCTGATGCGTCGGCAACAGGGGCAGCTTCGGTGGCGGGTTCAGGCGTGGTTGTCGGTGCTGCGGATGGTGTCGCGTCTGCGTCCTCGGGGGCATCGGATGCCAAGGAACCACAGCGCACAGGTTTCAGAAGAAGACCGCCAGCGACAAAGACCACGATCCCGAACAGGATCGAGGTGAAAAAGCCATACCCTGTGAAAGCAATCAGCAGAATGGCCAACACCATCCCGGCAATTGCCGACAGCATCCAACACTTGCGTGTGCAATCCTGCATTTGTTCGTTCGCGTTCATCTTTATCCCTCTCCTGAATTTAATTATTCGTTATAGATACCGTCCTTTTTGGCACGGGTGGAAAATTCTGTCTCTTCATTTGCGGCCAGCTTGCTTGCCTGTTCAACCCAGTTGTCACGGCTAACGCGGCCCTTGAAGCCGACAAGGTTCTGATCGACCCAAGCCACTTCTGCGTCGGACCAATTGGCGATCTGGTCGAAATGGTAAAAGCCCAACTCATGCAGCATCGCTTCAAGTTTGGGGCCAACGCCTTTGATCATTTTCAGATCATCAGGACCAGCCTTGCGCGGAGCCTTCATCGTGCGGGGCTTTTTGCCTGCACCTGTCGCTGCACCTGCATCATTCTCGACTTTCACACCGGCGTCAACGGCAGCGTCGGGCGCTGCCTTGGTGCGCTCGGGTTTGGCTTTGGACTGTGCTTCGGACGCAGGAGCCGGTGCGACTTTGGCCTTGGTCTCGGTCACAAGGGCCGACGGCGCGGTACGCATCTTGGGCTTGGCGGGTGGTTTGCTTGCGGTGTTGGCCGCCTTGTCCTGCCACGGCGTGACAAGCGGCACTTCGGTGCCGTCGATACGCTTGACCGTGTCGCCAATGTCCTCCGCCAACTGAACGCTGGCGTTATATTGTGTCTTGCCGCTTTCGTACTCTGTCAGCGTGGTCAGACCGTTCAGCGGCTCAGACGCATAGCGCCCGTTTTGCGGGCCGGGTGTGGGCACGCGTCCGGCAGCAAGCTCGTCGATGATCTCGCCCATACGCTCGGTGGTCAGATCTTCGTAATAATCCTTGCCGATCTGGGCCATGGGCGCGTTGGCACAAGAGCCAAGACATTCAACCTCTTCCCACGAAAACTTGCCATCGGCCGACAATTCATGCGGCTTGGCGGCGATCTTGTTTTTGCAAACCGCCATCAGGTCTTCCGCACCGCAGATCATGCACGACGTGGTGCCACAAACCTGAATATGCGCAACAGAACCAACCGGTTGCAGCTGGAACATGAAGTAGAACGATGCCACCTCGAGCCCGCGAATATAGGCCATGCCCAGCATTTCACACACGTGTTCAATCGCGGGGCGGGTCAACCAGCCCTCTTGCTCTTGCGCACGCCACAACAGCGGAATGATCGCCGAGGCCTGACGGCCTTCGGGATATTTGGTGATCTGGGCTTCGGCCCACGCCTGATTGGCGGAGGTGAAGGCAAAGCTTTCGGGTTGGTCAAGGTGCAAGCGGCGGAGCATCAGTTCGACTTTCGGTTCGCGTGGCAGAGGTGGGAGCCTCCGGCGGGAGTTTTACGGGCAAGATGAAGCGCAGGAGAGACCAGAGGGCGAATCACCGGTCAATCTCTCCGAACACGACATCCATCGTGCCGATGATCGCAGCGACATCGGCCAGTTGGTGGCCGCGGCTCATGTGGTCCATCGCCTGAAGGTGCAGGAACCCGGGCGCGCGTATCTTGGCACGGTAGGGTTTGTTGCTACCATCGGCGACAAGGTAGACGCCGAATTCGCCTTTGGGCGCTTCGACGGCACAGTACACTTCACCTTCGGGCACGTGGAACCCTTCGGTATAAAGCTTGAAGTGGTGGATCAGGCTTTCCATCGAGGTTTTCATATCGGTACGGCTGGGCGGGGTGATCTTGCCACGGGCCATGATGTCGCCCGTCGCTTCACGCAGTTTGCCGATGGCCTGTTTGATGATGCTGACCGACTGGCGCATTTCTTCCATACGTACAAGATAGCGGTCATAGCAGTCGCCGTTCTTGCCCACAGGAATCTGGAAATCGAACTCGTCATAGCATTCATAGGGCTGCGACCGGCGCAAATCCCATGCCAGCCCCGAGCCGCGCACCATCACGCCGGAAAAGCCGTATTCAAGAATATCCTCTTCGGTCACGATGCCGATATCGGCGTTGCGCTGCTTGAAGATGCGGTTTTCGGTCAGCAGACCGTCAATATCGGCCAGAACGGCGGGAAACTCGTGCGCCCACTGTTCAATATCGTCCAACAGCGCGTCGGGCAGATCCTGATGCACGCCGCCAGGGCGGAAATAGGCCGCGTGCAGACGCGCACCACAAGCCCGCTCGTAGAAGATCATCAGCTTTTCGCGTTCTTCAAAGCCCCACAGCGGCGGCGTCAGCGCGCCCACGTCCATCGCCTGCGTGGTCACGTTCAGCAGGTGGTTCAGCACGCGCCCGATCTCGGAATACAACACACGGATCAGCGAGGCACGGCGGGGCACCGGGGTGCCGGTCAACTTTTCGATGGCCAGACACCACGCGTGTTCCTGATTCATCGGGGCCACATAATCCAGCCGGTCGAAGTAGGGCAGGTTTTGCAGATACGTCCGGCTTTCCATCAGCTTTTCTGTGCCACGGTGCAGCAGGCCGATGTGCGGATCGCACCGTTCGACAATTTCGCCGTCCAGTTCCAGCACCAGCCGCAAAACGCCGTGCGCCGCAGGGTGTTGCGGCCCGAAGTTGATGTTAAAGTTGCGGATTTTCTGCTCGCCCGTCAGGGCATCGTCAAATTTCGAGCCGTCCATCATCCCGCTCTCTCCTGCATGTGTTCCTGCCACCGCAGCGGCAGCGCGCCCAACCTGGACGCAACATAATCATATTGTGGTTGCAAAATCGCGCGCAATGCTTGCGCCAGCCAGGCCGTTCCCGACCGGGCAGCCCCGTTGCCGTAAAGAAAGGTCGCGTCACCCATCAGCGCTTTTCCAGCTCTTGCAACCGCATCCCGATCCACCACAGCAATGCGATGGTGCCGAACGGGACGATACAGGCCGCAGCCCAGTATTTATTGATGCCAAAAAACGGCAGCAGCTTGAGCATCGGAATAACCGTCAATGCCGACAGTATAAGCCACCACAAGCCGCCCATCACTTGGCGTCCTTGCTGACATGACCGTCAGGCGCTGTCTTGTCATCGCCGGGCAGGATGTATTCGGCACCTTCCCACGGGGACATGAAATCGAACTGGCGGTATTCCTGCACCAGACTGACGGGTTCGTAAACCACGCGCTTTTGCGCCTCGTCATAGCGAACCTCGGTATAGCCGGTCGTCGGGAAATCCTTGCGCAGCGGATAGCCGCGAAAACCATAGTCGGTCAGGATGCGGCGCAGGTCGGGATGACCCGAGAACAAGATGCCGAACATATCGAAAACCTCGCGCTCGAACCAGTTGGCCGAGGGGTGGACGTTCACGATCGACGGCACCATCGCATCTTCGCGCACCGACACGCGCAAGCGGATGCGGTGGTTCTGGTACATGCTGAGGAAGTGATAAACCACGTCGAACCGCTTGGTCCGGCCAGTGTAATCAACTGCCGTAATGTCAACCAGCGACGAGAAACGGCAGGTCGCATCGGTTTTCAGGAACTCGACCAGCCCGACGATGTTGTTGGGCGTGATGTCCAGATTCAGCTCGCCGTGGGTGATGTCCCAGGACAAGACACAGTCGGGGCGCTTGGCCTCGATATAGGTTCCCAGTTCTTTCAGTGCATCGCTCATCGGCTATCCTTACCCGAAGTCTGTCTTTGCGGTGCGGCCGTTGCCACACCCCTGCCCGCCGCCGTGGCGGAGGTATATCCCCGCATCCGGCTCAGCGGACGATGGTCCCGGTGCGGCGCATTTTGCGCTGCAGTTGCATGATACCATACAACAACGCCTCGGCCGTGGGGGGGCAGCCCGGCACGTAGATGTCGACCGGCACGATACGGTCACACCCGCGCACAACCGAATAGCTGTAGTGGTAATAACCGCCGCCGTTGGCGCAGGATCCCATCGAGATCACATAACGCGGCTCGGGCATCTGGTCGTAAACCTTGCGCAGGGCCGGGGCCATCTTGTTGGTCAGCGTGCCCGCAACAATCATCAGATCCGACTGGCGCGGAGAGGCGCGCGGCGCGGTGCCGAACCGTTCCAGATCATAGCGCGGCATCGACGTGTGCATCATCTCGACCGCGCAGCAGGCCAGACCAAAGGTCATCCAGTGCAGGCTGCCGGTGCGGGCCCAGTTGATCAGGTCCTCGGTCGAGGTCAGCAGAAACCCTTTGTCCTGCAACTCGGCGTTCAGGCTCTGGGTTGCGACCTCGCGGTCTGCCCCCGCAGCGTTCGGTGATGTGGCAATTGACATATGCGCTTCGCTCCAGCGTTTTGTCGGGATGACGGGTTGCGAAATTCCCGCGACCCGCATGTTGGTGTCGGGTGTAGCCCAGCCCCGCCAGAGCGTCAACGCGACATGCTTGCCCCATCACAGGGAAAACGCGGCCAAGCCGCTCTGCCATCAGCAAAACGCCCCGCAAATCGGCCTTGGCCTGCGGCACTTTAGCACCCGCCCCCCGAAATGACAAAAGCCGCCCTGTTGGGGGGCGGCTTTTCAACGGGGCGCTTAGGCGTGGCTTATTGCCACTCAAGCGCGCCTTTTTTCCACTCATAGGCAAATCCGGCGGTCAGAACGCCAAGGAAAACCATCATCGACCAAAAGCCTGTCATGCTGATGTCCTTGAACGCGACAGCCCAGGGGAACAAAAAGGCGATTTCCAGATCGAAGATGATGAACAGGATCGACACCAGATAGAACCGCACATCGAATTTCATCCGCGCATCGTCGAATGCGTTGAACCCGCATTCATAGGCGCTGACCTTTTCGGGGTCGGGACGGCGCACCGCGATGACCAATGCGGCAAGGATCAGAATCAGGCCCAATGCAATGGCAACGGCCAGAAAAACCAGAATGGGAAGGTATTCCCGCAGCATCTCGTCCACGTGTGGTTCCTTTGCTTTGCCAGCGCACGGCGTCGCGCGGCCCTCAAGACTGGGGCAGGTTTACGCCGCCCGATGGGCAGGGTCAACAGAAGCAAGACGGTTTTGGACGGGTTCGAGAGGGATGGATCGGGCGAAGAGCGGGCAGTGCCTTCAGACGTGTCAAAGTTTACCTGGTATCGGCACCTGATCACACAGCCTGAAACAAGACCCGCAACGCCGTCACGCCAATGGCGCGCTTACAGCAGCACGCCGGGCGCTGCCCTATGTGGCGAGATCACGAACGGACCCGAACCGGCCATGCGGTGACGCGGTGCGCTCTTGGTCCGCAGTGTGGGACATTGCGGACCTTCTGCGAAAGCCTGTAAAGCAAGTTTGGCCTGACTTACGCCGCCTTCTCGATCTGGACTTCGCCGTCATGCAAAAAACATCGTTTATCGAAGAGTGACAGATCGAGGGGATTTGGCAATCGAATGTCATCGATGCTTGGCATGAGACCTGAGGATAGCTCAAAAGTGCGGTCAATCTGTGAGATCATGACAACAATCGCCCCGCATTTGGTGGCAAATGCCCTCAGTGCCCGGACTTGTTCTTCGAGCGGAGGATTGCGCCTTCGTTGATCCAATAGCTGCAAGTAGTCGATCACTACCAACGCATCATCAGATGACTTGTTGAGGCATTCGATGACATAATCGGCACAGATGTTGTCCGAGGTATCAACGACGACGGGGCGGTCAAATCCCTTGGGGTCGAATCCAAGCTTTTCAAACCGATCCCGGACATCGGCTTCATTAAAGTCCAAGGTGAAAAAATATCCTGTACGATTGATCTTTTCAGCCAACGCAGTCAGTTCCAGCCCCAGAAGGGTTTTGCCGTGGCCGGGGCGGGCACCGATAAGCAGCATGTCGCCTGCACCTAACTGCTTCACGATCTCCTTGGCAGGGGTCGCTTTGGAGTAGTTAGATGCTAAATGACTCCAATCCTTGAAGCCTTCTTCGGCGGCAATCTGGTTGAGTGCCTCGTGGAGCTTGACGTCGTTTCCGCGTACCAGAAATTTTGCCCGGCGCTTTAGTTTATAGATTGGTGATGACAGTCTCATCCTGAACCTCCTCTTTCGAGCGGTCTCCGCAATCCCTCCTTATGCGCGTGCTCGAACAGGTTGGGTTCGAAATAGTATCGCTCCGCATGTCGAATGCTGCCCCAGTGGAGGGGGGAGGCCCGAGCAAGGCTACACTCATTTTCCTACCTGATTTATCGGAACGGTCAATTGGGTTTCGGTTATTCGCCGCACGCTGACGAAAGCTAAGGTAGGCCTCAAAGTCGACCATCTGTACAGTCCGGTCAGCGTTCTGCACGCCTCGCAGTTCACACCATCCACGCCGCCTTGCGCTTGTCGAAAAACGCGCCGATCCCTTCGGCGGCTTCCTCGGTCTCCCACCGGTTTTTCAACGCCTGCACGGTCATGTCGATGGTGTCCGCATCAATGCGCGGCCCCAGACTGCGCGCCAGCGCCTTGGCCGATGCGACGGCACCGGGGGCGGTGCTGAGGTAGGGCGACACTTCGGCCTCGACTGCCGCCGCCAGATCACCGCATGGCACCACGCGCGCCAACAGGCCCAGTTCCACAGCCTCGGGCGCGTCGAACAGACGGCCCGAGAAGAACACCCGCCGCGCACGTCCCTCACCCATGCGGGCAATGACATAGGGGCCGATGGTGGCGGGGATGATGCCCAGACGCACCTCGGTCAGGCCCATCTTCAGATGATCCGCCCCCAGCGCCACATCGCAGACGGACGCCATGCCGACGCCCCCGCCAAAGGCATTGCCCTGCACAGCACCGATCAGCGGCTTGGGCATGGTGTTCAGCGCCTGCAACATATGCGCCAGCTTGCCCGCCTCGCGGGCACGGGTGTCAGGGTCGGCGGCCATCTGTTCGCGCATCCAGTCCAGATCGCCGCCTGCACAGAACGATTTGCCCGCACCGGTCAGCACCACCACGCGCACCGTGTCATCCGTGCCCAGCGCCCCTGCCGCCTGTGTCAGTTCGGCCAGCATCTGCGCCGACATGGCGTTGTGCTTTTCGGGCCGGTCGAGCATCAGCGTGGCCACACCGCGTGCATCCACGTCGATCGAAATCGTTTCGTACATATTCCTGTCCTTCTTGTACGCCTAACTGCGCAGGCTTATGGCAAAGGCGGCAGCCTCGGCGATCACATCGGCATCCAGTCCGGTCTGATAGCCCAGCCGTTTCAGATGCGCCGCAACCGCTTCGGTCGCCACATTACCGGCCGCACCAGGGGCAAAGGGGCATCCGCCCAAACCACCCACCGCCGCGTCGAACACCCGCAGACCCATCGCCAGTGCCGCGTCGATATTGTCCATCGCACGGCCATTGGTGTCATGGAAATGCCCGGCCAGTCGGCCCGCAGGCACCACATCACGTACCGCCAGCAGCATCCGCGCCACGGCGTCCGGCGTGCCCTTGCCGATGGTGTCGCCCAGGCTGATCTCGTAACAGCCCATGCCGAACAGCTTGTCCGCCACATCGGCCACGGCCTGCGGCGCAACCGCGCCGTCATAGGGGCATTCCACCACGCAAGACACATAGCCGCGCACCGGCAGATCAATGTGCCGCGCAGCCTCGATCACCGGCGCGAACCGTTCCAGCGATTCTGCGATGGTGGCGTTGATGTTGGCCTTGGAAAACCCTTCCGACGCCGAGGCAAAGACCGCGATCTCGTCCGCGCCTGCCGCCTGCGCGTCCTCGAACCCGCGCATGTTGGGCGTCAAGGCGGCATAGCGGATGCCATCGCCCCGGGTGATTCCCGCCAGCACCTCGGCGCTGCCCGCCATCTGCGGAACCCACTTTGGGCTGACAAAAGACGCACATTCGATGCGGCTGAAACCAGCGCGGCTCAGCATGTCGACCAAGGCCACCTTATCGGCCACCGAAATCTCGTTCGGTTCGTTCTGCAACCCGTCACGCGGACCGACTTCGAAAATCTCGCAAACACCCAGACTCATGGCAATTCCTCCCTTGCTGTGAACAGCCTAGGCTTCCGGTTCCAATTGCACCAGTGCCGCGCCCGCTTCGACTTGCGCGCCCTCTTCCACCAGCACTTCGGCCACAATGCCATCGCGCACAGCCAGCAGGCTGTGCTCCATCTTCATCGCTTCGAGAATAGCCAGCCGTTCGCCCGCCTTGACCGCCTGCCCCGCCTTGGCAAAAAGCGACCGCACCAGCCCCGGCATCGGCGCTTCGATCAGGTTGCCATCGCCGCCTGCGGCACTCGCGCGTTCCAGCGGGTCCACAACACCATAGGCCAGCCCATAGCCGTCAAAGACAGTGATCTGCGCGCCCGCCTGCGCCACGTCCGGCGCTGCCTGTCCGTCGATCTGCCAAAGCGCACCGACACGGCGTACGGCCACCGCAGTGCCATCCACGACCCAATCCTGCGCCATGGGGCCCAGCACATCGACGTGCAACACAATGTCGGCCTCGCCGTGCACCAGCGTCAAGGCACGCCGCAGCGGCGCCCACAGCGCAAAGCCCGTATCCGCCGCAGGCCGGTCCAACCCCAAGGCCACCATCCCCGCCGCCACCGCATGACGCGGCGCGGCCTCGGGGGCGGCCACCAGTTCGTCCAGATCGCGCCCGATCAGGCCGGTGTCGACCTCGCCCCGGCCAAAACCCGCGTGCCCTGCCAGCGCCCCCAGAAACGCAAGGTTGGTGACAGTGCCCCCCACCTGCGTGCCTGCCAGTGCCGCCCGCAACCGTGCCAGCGCCACGTCACGCGTCGGGCCGTGCACGATCACCTTGGCAATCATCGGATCGTAAAACGGGCTGATCACATCGCCTGCCCGCACCCCGCTGTCTGCGCGGCAGCCGTCAGGAAATTGCAGATGCGTCAGCGTGCCGGTCGCGGGCAAGAAACCCTTCGGCACGTCCTCGGCATAAAGCCGCGCCTCAAATGCGTGTCCGCTGATGGTCAGGTCGTTCTGTGCCGCAGGCAGCGCCTCGCCCGCCGCCACGCGCAGTTGCCATTCCACCAGATCAACACCGGTGATCGCCTCGGTCACCGGATGCTCGACCTGCAGCCGCGTGTTCATCTCCATGAAAAAGAACCCGTCGGCATTCAACCCGTCCGAGCCGTCGACGATAAATTCGACCGTGCCAGCCCCCGCATAGCCGATCGCCTCTGCGGCACGCACCGCCGCTGCCCCCATTGCGGCGCGGATTTCGGGCGTCATATCGGGCGCTGGCGCCTCTTCGATCACCTTCTGGTGGCGGCGTTGCAGCGAACAGTCCCGCTCGAACAGATGCACAGCTCGGGTTCCGTCGCCAAAGACCTGCACTTCGATATGGCGCGGCTTGCTTACGAATTTCTCGACCAGCACGTCCGAGTTGCCAAAGGCGGCCTTTGCCTCGGAGCGTGCCGACGCCAGCGCCTCCTGAAACCCCTCTGCGGCATCGACCTGCCGCATCCCCTTGCCGCCACCGCCTGCCACGGCCTTGATCAGCACCGGAAAGCCGATCTTTTCCGCCTCTTTTGCCAGCAGATCATCCGACTGGTCCGACCCGTGATAGCCTGGAACAACCGGCACGCCTGCCTCGACCATCAGCGCCTTGGCCGCGTCTTTCAAACCCATCGCGCGGATCGCACTGGCCGACGGCCCGATAAAGATCAAACCGGCCGCCTCGACCGCCTCGACGAAATCCGGGTTCTCCGACAAGAACCCATACCCCGGATGGATCGCCTGCGCGCCCGTATCCAAGGCTGCGCGAATGATCACGTCGCCGCGCAAATAGCTCTCGGACGGGGCCGCGCCGCCGATGTGCACGGCCCGATCCGCCATCGCCACATGCTTGGCGCTTGCATCCGCATCCGAATAGACCGCCACACAGGTCACCCCCATGCCCTGCGCCGTCTCCATCACGCGGCAGGCAATCTCGCCGCGGTTCGCAATCAGGATCGTGTCAAACATCATTCCCGTCCTTCTACATCTTTCAACAGGCCCGTTTCTTTTGGCCCCAAATATCCCGGGGGTCCGGGGGCTGGCCCCCGTCCTCCGCTGGCCAGTCTCACATCCGGAACAGACCGAACCGCGTATCTTCGATCGGCGCATTCAGGCTGGCCCGCAGACTCAGATCCAGCACATCACGGCTTTTGCGCGGGTCGATCACCCCGTCGTCCCACAGCCGCGCACTGGCATAAAGCGGGTGCGATTGTTCTTCGAACATATCAATCGTGGGCTGTTTGAACGCCTGCTCGTCTTGCGCGCTCCATGTCTCGCCGCGCGCTTCCATGCCGTCGCGTTTGACCGTGGCCAACACGCCCGCCGCCTGTGCGCCGCCCATGACGCTGATGCGGCTGTTGGGCCAGGTCCACAGGAACCGGGGCGAATAGGCGCGCCCCGCCATGCCATAGTTACCCGCCCCGAACGAGCCGCCGACCAGCATGGTGATCTTGGGCACCGAAGTGGTGGCCACTGCCGTCACCATTTTGGCCCCGTGCCGCGCGATGCCTTCGTTTTCGTATTTGCGCCCGACCATGAAGCCGGTGATGTTCTGCAAGAACACCAGCGGGATCTTGCGCTGCGAACACAGCTCGACAAAATGCGCGCCCTTTTGCGCGGCTTCCGAAAACAGCACGCCGTTGTTCGCGATAATGCCGACAGGCGTGCCTTTGACGTGGGCAAAGCCGCAGACCAGCGTTTCGCCAAAGCGCGATTTGAACTCGTCGAACACACTGCCGTCGACCAGCCGCATGATCACCTCGCGGATGTCATAGGGCGTGCGTGCATCCGCAGGCACCACGCCCAGCAGTTCCGCAGGATCATAGGCAGGCTCATCATAGCTGACAGCACCGGACGCAAAACGCGTCCCCGCCCCCTCCAGCGATCCCACCGCGCGCCGCGCCAGCGCCAGCGCATGTGTGTCGTCCTCGGCCAGATAGTCGGCCACCCCGGACAGGCGCGTGTGCACATCGCCACCGCCCAGATCCTCGGCGCTGACCACCTCGCCCGTGGCCGCCTTCACCAGCGGCGGGCCCGCCAGAAAGATCGTGCCCTGATCGCGCACGATGATCGTCACGTCCGACATCGCAGGCACATAGGCCCCGCCCGCCGTGCACGATCCCATCACCACGGCGATCTGCGGAATGCCCTTGGCGCTCATCTGCGCCTGATTGAAAAAGATACGGCCAAAGTGGTCGCGGTCGGGAAAGACCTCGTCCTGATTGGGCAGGTTCGCGCCACCGCTGTCCACCAGATAGATGCAGGGCAGATGGTTTGCCTCGGCGATTTCCTGTGCGCGAAGGTGTTTCTTGACCGTCATCGGGTAATAGGTGCCACCCTTTACGGTCGCATCATTGCACACCACCATCACGTCGCGGCCCATCACGCGGCCCACGCCGGTGATCACGCCGGCGCCGGGTGCGGCACCTTCGTACATGCCGTGCGCGGCTGTGGCACCCACCTCCAGAAACGGGCTGCCCGGGTCCAGCAGGTTCGCCACCCGTTCGCGTGGCAGCATCTTGCCGCGGCTTACATGCCGGTCGCGCGACCGCTCGCCGCCGCCCAGGGTGGCCGCCTGCGCCGCCTCCTGCACCTGTTGCAGCGCCGCTTCATGCGCCTGCTGGTTGGCCTTGAAATCGGCCGAAGTTGTCAAGATCTGTGACGTCAGTTTCATGCCGTCCCTTTCCCAGTTTCTGCCACCGCTTGCGCACGCAGCGCCTTGCGGATCACTTTGCCCGTCACCGTCATCGGCAGCGCATCCAGAAATGCGATTTCGCGCGGGTAGGAATATTGCGCCAGTCGCGCTTTGACGTAGTCTTGCAGGGTCTGTTCCGTCGCCGTGGCGCCGTCCTTCAGCACCACATAGGCCTTGACGATCTCGGTGCGCATCGGGTCGGGCTTGCCGACGACACCCACAGTCGCCACATCGGGGTGGGTCATCAGACAATCTTCGATCTCGGCGGGGCCGATGCGGTAGCCCGACGAGGTGATCACATCATCCTCGCGGCCCACGAACCGCAGATAATCACCTTCCCACAGGCCGCGATCGCCGGTCAGCATCCAGTCGCCGTGAAACTTTTCGGCGGTAGCTTGCGCCCGCTGCCAGTAGCCCAGCATCATGCTGGGCGCGCCGCGCCGGATGGCAATGTCGCCTTCCCCGTCCGTGGGCTGGCCCGCATCGTCGATCACCGCGATGTCAAAGCCCGCGACCGCCTTGCCGATACAGCCCGGACGCGGCGGAAAATCGACGGCACAGCTGCTGGCGACCATGTTGCATTCGGTCTGCCCGTAAAACTCGTTGATCTGCACGCCAAAAGCATCCCGCCCCCACGCCAGCATCTCGGCGCCCAAAGGCTCGCCGCCACTGGCAACCGTGCGCAGACCGGGCAGCTTTGCCCCTGCGGCTTTCAGCATCCGCAAGGCGGTGGGCGGGAAAAACACGTTGCGCACGCCACCCTCCGCGATGATCTGCGCGCAGCGGTCCACGTCGAATTTCGGCATGCGTGCGGCGACCACAGGGACGCCCAGCCGCAGGCCGGGCATCAGCACATCGAACAGCCCGCCGATCCATGCCCAGTCGGCGGGGGTCCACAAGCAATCATCCGGCTGGCCCAGATGGTCGTGGCTGGCGCTGACACCGGACAGATGCCCCTCAAGCACGCCGTGCCCGTGCAGCGCCCCCTTTGGCGTGCCGGTGGTGCCCGAGGTGTAGATCAGCACGCAAGGCACCTCCGCGCCGCCCGCAGCATAGTCCACCGGACCACCCGCAATACCGCAGCTTGCCGCCATCACGGGTGTCGCCAGATCGCCCAGCAGTACTGCCCCTTCGGCGTCGGTCAGCACCAGTGCGGCACCCGCATCGCTGATCCGTGCCGCCAGAGCGTCATGCTGGAACAGCTTGAACAGCGGCACCGAGATTGCGCCCACCTTCCAGATCGCCAGATGCGCCGCGGCACACCACGGCGTCTGGCTGAGCAGCACGCCCACGCGGTCGCCCGGCGCTACCTGTGTCAGCAGCGCGCGCGCGATGCCGTCGACCATATCCGCCAGATCGCCATAGCGCACATCACGGCGCCGCCCCTCGGACAGGTTTATGATGGCCACCTTGTCCGGTTCATGGTCCAGACAGGTTTGTGCAATGTTGGGCAGGGTGGTCATTCACCGATCCCGCTGTCGGCCAGATACAGCGCCTGCATCGCGGTCAGGCGCATCAGACAGCCCACCGTCGCAGGTCCACCCCCCGTGCCACCACCCCACTGTGCGCGTTCATAGTCGCAAGTTGCATCGCGAAAGGTGATCCATGCCCGCTGCATGTCGCGCAGGGCGGTTTCCGAAGGCGTCCCATTCAGGTAATCGTCATCCGCACGCGCCCTTGTGCGGGCCGCGCCATAGTTTTCGTTCAGCTTGGCATCCCAATACTGCAATTCGCGGTCCAGACAGCCCGACATGCCCACCGTCGAAAAGCCGCCCGGCGTGTCTTCCATGCAGGCGTTGGCTGATGTGCCAATACAGGCCATCTGTCCCGCCATATCAGGTGCATTCGACAGGCATGAAGCGGTGATAGTCGATGTAAACGCCAGATCTTGTGCCGCCAACGGGGTCACAGGGGCGGCCAGAACGGTTGCGATCAAGGCACGTTTGAGTAGCATGATATTCCCTCTCCCTTCACACGACGACACCGCGCCGCCGCTTATGTCTCTGCCGCGTTTCGCGGCGCGGGAAGCTGGTCCAGCAGACCGCCGAACCGGCCAATCAGGTAGACCCGCCTGCTCCCTTGCGGCGTGGTGCAACTAATCACCAGCCGCACCGCTGCCTGTTCCCCCGGACGCCCGACACAATCGCTCGGGCTGGCGCCCGCGCCCGTCTCGGCCACGTAAAGCCGTGCGTAATGGTCCAGCAGAGCACTTTCATCCAGATGCGCCCAGATCCAGCCCAACCGGAACACCCAAAGCGCACCCAACAGCGTCACCACCACCAGCGGCATCCAACGCAGCCAGCGTGGCAGTGCGGGCGCAGACCTATGCACGGCGCAGGCCCCGAATGTCGCGTTCACGGGACCACGCGTTCGTCACGCCATCGCACCCATCAATTCGCGACCGATCAGCATCCGGCGGATTTCCGATGTGCCGGCCCCGATCTCCATCAGCTTGGCGTCGCGAAACAGACGGCTCACCGGACTGTCGGACAGGAACCCAGCCCCGCCCAGCGCCTGTACGGCCTGATGCGCCTGCACCATTGCCTGCTCGGAGGCATAAAGACAGCACGCCGCCGCATCCTGACGGGTCACGGTGCCCTTGTCACAGGCCCGCGCCACTTCGTAGACGTAGGCCCGCGCGCTGTTCATCGCCGTATACATGTCGGCAATCTTGCCCTGCATCAGCTGGAAGTTCCCGATAGGCTGGCCGAACTGCTTGCGCTCGGAGACATAGGGCATGACCTCGTCCAGACAGGCGGCCATAATCCCAAGCCCGATGCCCGCCAGCACAACACGTTCGTAATCAAGGCCCGACATCAGCACAGCAACGCCCTTGCCCTCTTCGCCCAAGATATTCTCGAACGGCACTTCGACGCCGTCAAAGATCAGCTCGGCGGTGTTGCTGCCACGCATCCCCAGCTTGTCGAAATGCGGCGAGGTGGAAAAGCCGACCATGTCTTTTTCGATCAGGAACGCGGTGATGCCACGGCTGCCCGCATCGGGGTCGGTTTTCGCATAGACCACCAGCGTGTCGGCATCGGGGCCGTTGGTGATCCAGTATTTGTTGCCGCTCAGCCGGAAGTGATCGTTCCGCTTTTCGGCCCGCAGCTTCATGCTGACCACATCGCTGCCCGCACCCGGTTCGGACATGGCCAAGGCACCGACGTGCTGGCCGCTGACCAGACCGGGCAGGTATTTCTCCTTTTGCTCGGGCGTGCCGTTCAGCTTGATCTGGTTCACGCAGAGGTTCGAATGGGCGCCATAAGAAAGCGAGACAGAGGCCGACGCGCGCGCAATCTCTTCCACGGCGACGGTATGCGCCAGATAGGACATGCCCGATCCGCCGAATTCTTCCTCTACGGTGATGCCCAGCAGGCCCAACTCACCCATCTCGGCCCACAGAGCGTGGGGGAATTCGTTGGTCTGGTCGATCTGGTGCGCCATCGGGCGCACGCGCTCTTGTGCCCAGCGGTGCACCATTTCGCGCAGGCTGTTGGCATCCTCGCCCAGATCGAACGTCATTGAATGGGTAAACATCCGCGCATACCTCCCGTTATTGAACGCTTGTTCATTACTTACATGCCCGCGCCCCGTCCGGTCAAGTATGATCACCACCCCTGCCGCGGAACAAGCGCCGAGATGATGCGTTGAGCTGCGAATGCAGCATGAAAAAGGACATCCGCCATGAAAGATCATGACAGACAATCCGGGATAAAAGAGACATTCTGGGACCGCCTGGAAGGCATAACGGCCGGTATGCTGGCCACACCCAGCGACCGCGCCCGCCCGATGTCGCACAACATTCGTGACGATGACGAACAGGTGCTGTGGTTCATCACCGCGCATGGCACCGACATCGCCGACGCCGCCAAGTTGGGCAGTGCGGCAACCTATCTGGTCGCCTGCCAGCACAACAAACTTTACGCCACCATCGAAGGTGCGCTGGATGTTGTAAGCGACAAAGAGGTGCTGGACGAACTGTGGTCGCCCGCCGCCGACGCCTGGTTCGAGGGCGGAGAGCACGACGTTGACGTCTGCCTTGTCCGGATGAAACCGTCCAAGGCCGAGGTCTGGCTGACCGATGGCAGCGCGCGGTTCTTCTATGAGGTCGCCAAGGCCAATCTGACCGACAAAAAGCCCGATTTGGGCACGTACGGGGTACTGACGTTTTGACCCGTCTGAGCACGTGGATCATCGCCGCACTGCTGGGAACCGGCAGCGCAGCGCAGGCCGATCAGGTGGGCGAAATCGGTGTCGACTGGGCAGGCAATGACATCGTGATCGAAGCGATCCCTGATCCGGACGTTGCGGGTGTCACCTGTCATATCGCCTATTTCGATCGCGGCCTGATCGACCGGCTGGCCAACGGCAACTGGTTCGAAGATCCATCAAACTCGTCGATCTCTTGCCGCCAGACCGGCCCGATCAAAGTGGGTGACATCGACCGCAGCGAAGATGGCGAGGATGTGTTTCGCACGTCGCGGTCCATCGTGCTTAAAACCCTGCGCGTCAAACGGATATTTGACGAGGCGAACCAGACGCTGATCTATGTGGCCCACGCCCGCGAGCTGACCCAAGGCAGCGCCAAGGTCAGCATGTCCACGGTGCCGCTATACGGGTCCGACTAGCGCTCAGGCGGCCTGATAGACCGCCGACACCTCGCTGCGGATGATCCGCGCGATCAATGCGCAGTCATCGGTCGAAAAGGTCAGCGGCACCCGCATGTCCACGATGCCCGCCAGCACCCTGTCGGTGGCGGGCATCGCCTCGGATGCGGCATAGCGCCAACTGTCGTATTTCGACGTGAATGCGGTGGGTTCGGGCGCGCCGAACCATTTCAGCTCGACCCCGCGGGCGGCACAGCGTTTTATGACGGCTTGCAGCTTGGCGACATCCCAGTCCAGCAGTAGAAACTGGAAGGACGAGCCGACGATACGTTCCACCTCGGCGCGTTCCACAACCTTCAGGCCCGGTGTGCCGCGCACGCCGTCTTCCAGCACTTTGTACCGCGCGTTCCAGCGGGCGCACTGGGTTTCAAGTGCGGCCAGTTGCGGACGCAGGATCGCGGCGCGCAGGTTGTCCATCCGGCCCGAGATGTTGGGCGTTGTATAACGCAACTCCTCGAACACTTCTGCGGGGGGAGCTGCCAGATGACGTTCGTACAGCATATAGCTGCCCGACAGCATCACAGCCCGCGCTGCGACGTCGGCATCGTCGGTCACCAGCAAACCGCCCTCGCCCGCGTTCACGTGTTTGTAGGTCTGGCAGGAATAACATCCCACCACACCATGTCGCCCCGACGGCACGCCGTTCCACGCCGCCCCCATCGTGTGGGCGCAATCCTCGACCACCTGAATGCCATGCCGGTCACAGATCGCCATCAGCGCGTCCATGTCGCAGATGTGTCCGCGCATATGGCTTAGCAGCAGCACACGGGCCTGCCCGCCCTTGGCGTCCAGATCATCCAGATCAATCGTCAGATCCTCGGTTACACCAACAAAGACCGGCACAGCTCCAAGCGAGGCAATCGCCCCCGGAACAGGGGCCAGCGTAAAGGCGTTGGACAGCACCCTGCCGCCCGGTTTGACACCGATCGCCCGCAGCGCCGTGGCCATCGCATAGCCGCCCGACGCCACCGCCAGGCAGTATTTTGCCCCGACCAGTGCCGCAAACTCCTGTTCCAGCATGGCCGCTTCGGCCACTTCATCCCCCACAGTATTGTAACGATGCAAACGCCCGTGGCGCATCACCCGCACGGCGGCTTCTATGCCTGCCTCGGGGATCGACTCTTGTTGGGTAAAGCTGCCCTCGAACACCTCGCTCATGCGGCGGCCTCGCCGCGCAGCAGGTGACGCGCCAGTGCGGGCAGATCGGCGTAATCATGCAGCAATGCTTCGGGTTCCAGTGCCGCCATATCCTCGCCCGAGGGGCCGAAGGTGACCAGAACCGATGGCACGCCTGCGGCCCGTGCGGTGTTGCGGTCGGTGTCGCTGTCACCGATCAGGATGCAGGTATCAGATCCGCCCGCAGCCCGCGCGGCCGCAAGCAGGGGTGCGGGATCGGGTTTGCGCACGGGCAGCGTATCGGCCCCGATCATCGACGCGAATGCATCACGCACCCCCAGCGATTGCAGCAGTTTTTCCGCCAGTGCGGCGGGTTTGTTGGTGCAGATGCCCACGGCAAAGCCGTCCGCCTTGATCGCCGCAACTGCCTCCATCGCGCCGGGATACATCACGGTATGCAGATCAATTGCACCATCATAGGCCTCCAGCAGCACGGGATAATACTTCGCAATCAGCGCCTCGTCCAACCGGCCCAGCCGCGTCAGCCCCAAGGCCAGCATCGCCCGCCCGCCGCGCAGCGCCGCCCCCGCGTCGGCCGCAGTCAGCACATCGCCCGCGCCCATATCGCGAAAACACACGTTCGCGGCGGCCAGCAAATCGCCGCTGGTGTCTGCCAAAGTGCCGTCCAGATCAAAGATTACCGATGTCATGCCTGTCTCCTGATGGGCGGATCATTGCCGTCCTGTCATTGTTCGTGTTACGGCCAGCAATCTTGTTTGATGGGGCCAACGGTTGCGCCGCATGGCAAGATGGATAAAACGGTCACACCAAGAACACAAAGAGATTTGGCATGAGCATCGCGACGGTCATCCTTGCCGCTGGCAAAGGCACGCGGATGAATTCGGACATTCCGAAAGTCCTCCACCCCATCGCAGGCGCGCCCATGCTGGTGCACGCACTGCAAGCGGCGCGGTCACTGGAACCCGCAGGCATGGTTGTCGTCGCAGGCCACGGTGCCGAAGCTGTCACTCAGGTCGTACAGGAATATGACGAAGAAACGCAGGTTGTTGTACAAGACGAGCAGTTGGGCACCGGCCATGCGGTACAACAGGCCCGCGCGGCGCTGGACGGTTTTGACGGCACGGTGATCGTGCTTTATGCCGATACGCCCTTCGTGCGCCCCGAGACATTGCAAGCGATGATCGACGCACGCAGCACGCAAGACGTTGTGGTTCTGGGGTTCGAGGCGACCGATCCGGGACGCTATGGCCGCTTGAAGATGGCGGGCGAAACGCTTGAAGCGATTGTAGAATTCAACGACGCCACCGAAGCCGAACGCGCCATCACCCTGTGCAATTCAGGCGTTGTGGCCTGTGATGCCGCCACGCTGTTTTCGCTGCTGGATGCGGTGACCAACGACAATGCGGCAGGCGAATATTACCTGACTGACATTATCGGCCTTGCCCGCGCACGCGGGCTGAGTGCCGGCGTCGTCACCTGCCCGCAGGCGGAAACGCTGGGCATCAATTCGCGCGCGGAACTGGCCGCAGCCGATGCGTTGTTCCAGCAGGCCGCCCGCGCCACAGCAATGGAAGACGGCGTGACCCTGCTGGACCCTGCCAGCATCTATTTCGCTTATGACACCGTCATTGGCCGCGATACTGTGATCGAGCCGCATGTGTTTTTCGGCCCCGAAGTGACGATCGAATCCGGTGCCCGCATCCGCGCGTTCTCGCACCTTGAAGGCTGCCATGTGGCACGCGGCGGGGTCGTTGGCCCCTATGCCCGTCTGCGTCCGGGTGCCGAGCTGTCCGAAGATGTACGCGTCGGCAACTTTGTCGAGATCAAGAATGCGACCATTGACGCAGGGGCCAAGGTCAATCACCTCAGCTATATCGGAGATGCATTTGTGGGGGCCGGCGCCAATATCGGCGCAGGCACCATCACCTGCAATTATGACGGCGTGTTGAAACACCACACCCACATCGGCGCGCGCGCCTTTATCGGATCAAACACTATGCTGGTGGCCCCTGTGTCCATCGGCAACGAGGCTATGACAGCCTCGGGTTCGGTTATCACATCCGACGTCGAAGACGGTGCGCTGGCCATCGCCCGCGCCCACCAAACCGAAAAGCCAGGAATGGCGCGCAAGCTGATGCAGATGCTGCGTGCCAAAAAGGCCAGACAAACAAGGGGCAACTAAGATGTGCGGAATCGTTGGCGTTCTGGGCAACCACGAGGTTGCCCCCATTCTGGTCGAGGCGCTGAAGCGTCTGGAATATCGCGGCTATGACAGCGCAGGCATCGCCACCGTGAACCACGGCACGCTGGACCGCCGCCGCGCGGTGGGCAAGCTGGTGAACCTCAGCGACCTGCTGGTGCATGAACCACTGGCGGGCAAGGCTGGCATCGGCCACACCCGCTGGGCCACGCACGGTGCACCTTCGGTTGCCAACGCGCACCCGCATCAGGCGGGACCGGTGGCTGTGGTACACAACGGCATCATCGAAAACTTTCGCGAGCTGCGCGCTGAACTGGCCGAAGCGGGCATCGCGTTTGTCACGGAAACCGACACCGAAACCGTCGCCCTTATGGCGCAGATGTACATGGACCGTGGCGCAGACCCTGTGTCGGCTGCCAACCAGACGCTGGACCGGCTGCACGGTGCCTTTGCGCTGGCCTTTTTGTTTCAGGGGCAGGACGACCTGATTATCGCCGCACGCAAGGGTTCGCCTCTGGCTATCGGGCACGGCGACGGCGAGATGTTCGTGGGATCGGATGCCATAGCGCTGGCTCCGCTGACCGACCGGATCACCTATCTTGAGGAAGGCGACCGCGCGGTTGTTACCCGCACCTCGCTGGAAATCCACGACGCCAACGGCACGCTGGCCAATCGCGCGGTCAAGACAATCCAGATCGACGCCACCCGCGTCGACAAGGGCGGCCACAAACACTTTATGGCCAAGGAAATCGCCGAACAGCCCACGGTGATCGGCAATGCGCTGGCCAACTACCTGACCGCCGAAGGCCATATCGCCCTGCCCGATCCCGGCGTGGATTTCAACGACATCGACCGGCTGACGCTGGTTGCGTGCGGCACCGCCTATTACGCCTGTCTGACGGCGAAATACTGGTTCGAACAGATTGCACGCATTCCCGTCGAGGTCGATGTCGCGTCCGAGTTCCGCTATCGCGAGCCGCCGATCCCCGACCGCACGCTGGCGCTGTTCGTGTCGCAATCGGGCGAAACTGCCGACACGCTGGCCGCGCTGCGCTATTGCGAAGGCAAAGCCGCGCGCATCCTGTCGGTGGTCAATGTCCCCGAAAGCTCGATCGCGCGCGAAAGCGATCTGGCGTTGCCGATCCACGCGGGCATCGAAGTGGGCGTCGCCTCGACCAAGGCGTTCACCTGCCAACTGACCGTACTGCTGATGCTGGCGCTGAAGGCCGCGTCGGATCGTGGCACGCTGTCGGCGGATGCGCTGGCCGATCACGTTTCGGCCCTGCGCGGATTGCCTGCGCTGATGTCCGTGGCGCTTGAGCAGAACGGTGCAATGCAAAACACCGCCCGCCGCCTGTCCGAGGCGCGTGACGTGTTGTTTCTGGGCCGTGGACTGATGTACCCCCTGGCACTTGAGGGAGCGCTTAAGCTGAAAGAAATCAGCTATATACATGCCGAAGCTTATGCATCAGGCGAACTGAAACATGGCCCCATCGCACTGATCGACAAACATGTGCCCGTGGTGGTGATGGCGCCACGCGATGTGCTGTTCGAAAAGACCGTCAGCAACATGCAAGAGGTCATGGCGCGCAAGGGCAAGGTCGTTCTGATCTCGGATTCCGAAGGGCTGAAAGAGGCCGGCGAAGGTGTCTGGGCCTCGATCGAGATGCCGCAGGTTCACAACGCCGTGGCCCCCATTCTTTACGCGCTGCCCGCACAACTGCTGGCCTATCACACCGCCGTTGCCAAAGGCACCGACGTGGACCAGCCGCGCAATCTGGCCAAATCGGTGACGGTGGAATAATGGGCAAACAGTTTGACCGGATCGAACAGGATCACGCCGATTTCATCGCCGCCCAGCATATGTTTTTTGTGGGCAGCGCTGCCGACACCGGCCATGTGAACATCAGCCCCAAGGGGATGGACAGCCTGCGCGTGTTGTCGCCCAACCGGATTGTCTGGCGCAACCTGACCGGATCGGGCAACGAAACCGCCGCCCATCTGGCCCTGCACAACCGCATCACGCTGATGTGGTGCGGGTTCGAAAAACGCCCGATGATTATGCGCGCCTATGGCACTGCCCGCACCCTGCACCCGCGCGATGCGGATTTTGCCAGCCTGAACGCGCAGTTCCCCCCCGCCCTTGGCACCCGCCAGATCTATGACGTGACGGTGGACATGCTGCAAACTTCCTGCGGGTATGCGGTGCCCTATTACGACCACGCAGGCCCCCGCGACACCTTGCAAAAATGGGCCGAAGACAAAGGCCCCGACGGTCTGAGCACCTATTGGGCCGACCGCAACCAGACCAGCATCAACGGTCTGCCTACACATATATTGGACACCGACACATGACACCCGAAGCGGCGCTTGCCGAAATCACCGCACATGCCGATCCCGAACGGGCGACGGGCGCACAGGCCTATCACAAGGCCGACCGCACCTATCTGGGCGTGCCCAATCCGGTGCTGAACGACCTGACCAAGACATGGCGGCAAGAACTGGATATCGAAACCCGCGTGGCGCTGGCCGACGGACTGTGGAAAACCGATATCTTCGAGGCGCGCATTGCTGCCGCCAAAGTACTGACACAGGCCCGGATCACACCTGACGATACCACTTGGGCGTTGATCAAATCCTGGGCGCCCGACTTCGACAGTTGGGCCATCGCCGATCATGCCTGCTTGGCGGGCCAAAAACGCCTGATCGCCGACCCGTCCCGTCTGGACGAGATCGAAGACTGGACCACCAGCGATCACATGTGGACCAAACGTGCCGCACTGGTCATCACCCTACCGTGGACCAAACAGAACCACCCCAAACCGCACGAGGCCGAAGCCCGCGACCGCATACTGGGCTGGGCTGCAAGCTATGCGCCCGACGGACGCTGGTTTATCCAAAAGGCCATTTCGTGGTGGCTGCGCGATCTCAGCAAACACGATCCCGACCGCACCCGCGCCTTTCTGGCGAAACACGGCGACACGATGAAGGTATTTGCCCGCAAGGATGCGGCCAAATACCTTTAGGGCATTGCCCCTGCCTTCACCTTGCCAAATAAACTCGCGCCGCAGGCTCCCGAAACACCGGCGGCGCGCGCCACCGCTTATGATGCCGTAAACACCTCGACTTCGGGCAACCCAGTCAGCGGTGCACCCAGCGTCTGAAAGGCCGACAGTGACATGCGGCTGCCCGCCGTTGCAGGCCCGTCGATCGGGATCAGCGTCACCGCCACCGATTTGCCCGTGCCCGCATAACTTACCCGACCGGCCTGCTCGCTTTTGACCAGCGGGGTTTTCAGCCACAATCCGGGCTCGGACGGGCTGCCCAGCGACGCCACTGTAATACCCAAGGAGCCCCCCACCGGCGCGGGTGCGCTGGCTGCGGCCTTGTCCTCGGCGCTGACGGTGTCAAATTCGGCAACGGTGCGTGCCCCCGTCACAGGCGCAACAGCGGCAGGCCGCGATTGGGGTCGCGTTTCTCCACCTGCGCCGCCGGTGCCGGTTTCCGCCGAATCCCGGCGCGGCTGCAGAAATTCGGGCAGTTGCGCACAGCCCGTAAGGAAAAGCGCGCAAATCAGGATCAGGGGTATCGTTTTCATAACATCCAGATAACCACAGCCCGCAAAGCGCATCAACGTGCATTCCCCCTTGCTGCGCTTTCCCGCCGCCCTTACCTATGTGGGTATGAATGCACCTCTGATTGACCCGTTCGCCCGCGCCATCACCTATCTGCGCGTCTCTGTCACCGACAGATGTGATTTTCGCTGTGTCTATTGCATGTCGGAAAACATGACCTTTCTGCCCAAGAAAGAACTTCTGACGCTGGAAGAACTGGACCGCATGTGCACGGCCTTTGTCGATCTGGGCGTGGAAAAGCTGCGGATCACCGGCGGCGAACCTTTGGTGCGGCGCGAGATCATGACGTTCTTCAACAGCATGGCCCGTCATCTGGACGCAGGCACGCTGAAGGAATTGACCCTGACCACCAACGGCAGCCAGCTGGAACGGTTTTCCAAAGATCTCTACGCCGCAGGCGTGCGCCGCGTGAACATCTCGCTAGATACGCTGGACGAGAAGAAATTCGCCGAGATCACCCGCTGGGGGCGCCTGCCCCAGGTGCTGCGCGGCATTGATGCGGCACAGGCCGCCGGTCTGCACGTCAAGATCAACGCCGTGGCACTCAAAGGTTTTAATGAAGACGAACTGCCCGCGATCACGCAGTGGTGTGCCGACCGCGGCATGGACCTGACGTGGATCGAGGTGATGCCGATGGGCGATCTGGGCAACGAGGACCGTCTGGGACAGTATTGGTCGCTGAAAGACGTGCGCGCGCGCTATGCCGAACATTATACAGTGACCGATCTGGCCGAGCGCACAGGCGGCCCCGCCCGCTATGTGCGTCTGGAAGAGACCGGCCAAAAGATCGGTTTTATCACCCCGCTCAGCCATAATTTCTGCGAAAGCTGCAACCGCGTGCGTCTGACCTGCACCGGCGAAATTTACCTGTGTCTGGGTCAGGAAGACATGATGGACCTGCGTGCGCCCCTGCGCGCCCACCCGGACGATGACGCGCCCCTTCATGCGGCCATCCGTCAGGCCATCGGCATCAAACCCAAGGGCCACGATTTCGACTATTCCCGCCAGCAGGCCGACGGGCAAATGCCCCGCCACATGAGCCACACCGGCGGCTGAATGCGCCCGACCGCCCTTTATCGTGCCTATGTGGTTTTGGCTGCACTGGTGGTACCGTTTGCCGCCCATCTGCGCATCAGGCGTCTGCGCCGCGACGGGGTGGCGGTGCACCGTGCCCATGAAATTCTGGGGCAGACCACACAACAGCGGCCCGGCGGGCTTCTGATCTGGTTTCATGCGGCTTCGGTCGGGGAAAGCCTGTCGGTGCTGCCGCTGATCACTGCCATCGGGGTACAATTGCCACAGACGCGGTTTCTGATCACCTCGGGCACACCCACGTCAGCGGCCATGATCGAGGCACGGATGCCGCCGCGCTGTGTTCACCAGTTTGCGCCGCTGGATTCCGCAGGCCCAGTGAAACGGTTCCTGAAGCGCTGGCGGCCCGATGCGGCGGTTTTTGTCGAATCCGAACTCTGGCCGCAAATTCTGGTGCGCGCGCATCGGGCAAACGTGCCGCTGGCGATGGTCGGCGCGCGCATGTCGCAGCGCTCGCTGTCCCGATGGGCCAAATTTCCGCGCACGGCTGCGTTTATTCTGGGCCAGTTCCGCCTGATCCTGACCCAGAACGACGATATGGCCAAGGCGCTCACGGCACTTGCGCCGCCACACACCAAGGTTGAAGCAGGCTTTAACCTCAAAAGCCTGTCGCCCGCCCTGCCGGTCCACGGCGCCGCACGCAGCCGTCTGGCCGAAATCATCGCACGGCGCCCCACATGGGTTGCCGCCTCGACCCATGTGGGCGAAGAGGCCGACGCCCTGCTGGCCCATGCGCATGTGCTGCAAACCCATCCCGACGCGCTGCTGATTCTGGCCCCCCGTCATCCCGATCGCGGCGACGAAGTAGCCGACCTGATCCGGAACATGGGCCTGACGCACACCCGCCGCACAGAAGGGCAAGAGCCGGATGCGCAGGTCTTTCTGGCCGACACGCTGGGCGAGATGGGGCTGTGGTATGCGCTGGCGCCTTTTGTGTTTCTGGGTGGATCGCTGCAACCGCATGGCGGGCACAATCCCTACGAGGTGGCGCAAGCCGGAGCTGCGATCCTGACCGGCCCGCATCTGTCGAACTTTGCCGAAACCTTCGCCCCGCTCGAAGCATGCGGCGCGGTGCAACTGGTGGCCGACGGGCGTGATCTGGGTGAACGCGCCCTGCACTGGATCGACACCCCCCAAGCGCTGGCGCACGCACGCATTGCCGCCAGCGATTTCGTCGCCAAACGTGATACCGGCGCGGCAGACATTGCGGCACGGCTGGTCACGGCACTGGATCTTGGCCCATGAGACAGCGCGTCTTTGTCACCAACTTCAACCGCAATTTCACCGGAGTCTCGGCCACGGCAGCCAATGTGGTGCGCCAACAGGCCGACCGCTACGACCTGCATCTGGTGGGTCAGCCCCTGCCCGGCTGTCCGCCACCCATCACCGTCAAACAGGCCCGCGCGCTGTCAAACCAGCCTTGCATCTGGCACGTGCGCCGCAACACGGAAATGCGCGCTGCAATCTGGGCCCGCGACGTGTTGCGCCTGCCAGTCAAGATCGTCTTTACCTCTGCCGCGCAGCGCCGCCATTCGGCCTTTCCGCGCTGGCTGATCAGCCGCATGGATGCGGTCATCGCCACCACCGACAAGGCCGCAGGTTTTGTCCCGCATGTCCGCGCCACTGTCCCGCACGGCGTCGACACCGACCTGTTTTCGCCCGCGCCCGACCGCGCGGATGCTTGGGCCGCCTTGGGGTACACAGGCAGCCAAGGCATCGCCACAGTTGGTCGCATCCGCCCCGAAAAAGGCACCGACAGGTTCGTTTCCGCAATGATCGACCTGCTTCCGGACCTGCCCGATGCCACAGCACTTGTCATTGGCCGCGCCGCCCGCGAACATCAGACTTTTCTGAAAGACCTCAAATCGCAAATAGCCGCCGCAGGGCTCGGTGACCGCATCCTGTTCCCCGGAGAAGTCCCCCCCGCCAGCCTGCCCGCCCTGATGCGCGCGCTCAGCCTTGTGGTACAACTGCCCCGCTACGAAGGCTATGGCATGGCCCCCCTCGAAGGCATGGCCAGCGGCGTGCCCTTTGTGGGCACCGACGCAGGCTATTACACGGCCTTCAGCAAGAATGGCGCCGCAGGGCTGATCGCCACGCCCGAGACCGCAGCCCAAGCCGCGCGCACAGTCCTGACGGTGCGCTTTGAAGAAATGGCCAAAGCCGCCCGCGCCACCGCCTGCACCGACTTCTCGGCCAAAGCCGAAGCAGACGGCATTGGCAAAGTCTATGAGACCCTCAAGCCCAGCTAAACCGCGTTTTCTTTTGGCCGGAAATATCCCGGGGGAGGCCGCAGGCCGGGGGCAGCGCCCCCGACTCCGCCCGACAGTCAGGCCGCAGGCATCCGCTGTTCGACGATGCCCGCCCACCATGAACAACCCGCCGGAATAGCATCGTCGTTAAAATTGTACTCGGGGTGGTGCACCATTGCGCCTTCGCCGTTGCCCACCAGAATATAGGCTCCCGGACGCTCTTCGAGCATAAAGGCAAAGTCCTCTCCGCCCATGACCAGCGGCGCGTCATCACAGCCGCCCGAAACCGACCGCGCCACGTCGGCGGCAAATTCGGTCTGCGCCTCGTGGTTGGCCATCACCGGATAGCCGCGGTGGTAATCCACATCCGCAACACCGCCGAATGTGGCGCCAATGCCTTTGGCAATCGCCTTGATCCGCGCCTCGGCCAGATCGCGCATTTCAGTGCTCATGGTCCGCACAGTACCCTTGATGTGTACCTTTTGCGGGATCACGTTATAGGCCTTGGACGAGGTTTCGAACGAGGTGACCGACACCACCACCTGATCCACGGGATCGGCATTGCGGCTGGCGATAGTTTGCATCGCCAGCACCAGTTGCGATGCCATCACTGTTGTATCCACGGTGTCATGCGGTTTTGCCGCGTGGCCGCCACGGCCTTCGACATAAATGTCGAACTGGTCGGTTGCCGCAAAGAATGCCCCCGAACGGATCGCGAACTGCCCAGTGGGCAGGCCGGGCCAGTTGTGCATCCCGTACACTTCCTGCACGCCCCAACGCTCCATCATGCCGTCGTCGCACATTTCCTTGCCACCGCCGCCGCCTTCTTCGGCGGGTTGAAAGATCAGCACAACGGTGCCGTCGAAATTGCGGGTCTCGGCCAGATACTGCGCCGCCCCCAGCAGCATCGCGGTGTGGCCGTCGTGGCCACAGGCATGCATCGCGCCATCGGTCTTGGAGGCATACTCAAGCCCCGTCTGTTCAAGAATCGGCAGCGCGTCCATGTCGGCACGCAGGCCGATGACTTTGCCCGAGGTATCTGTTTTCCCCTTGATCACACCCACAACACCGGTGCGCCCGATGCCGGTGACGATCTCGTCGCAGCCAAAGGCTTTCAGTTTGTCCGCCACCAGCGCACTGGTGCGATGCGTATCGAACAGGATTTCGGGATGTTCGTGCATATCACGGCGCCAGGCGGTGATGTCGCTGTGCAATTCTGCAAATCGGTTTTTAACGGGCATGGTTTGTCTTTCCTTCTTGGTAGGTTCGGGGCGTCAGGTTTCAGGCCTGCGCCATCCGTTGTTCGACAATCTCGGCAAACCAGCTGCATCCTGCGGGGATCGCCTCGTCGTCGAAGTTGTATTCGGGGTGGTGGACCATCGCGCCTTCGCCATTGCCCACCAGAATATAGGCGCCGGGACGGGCGTTCAACATAAAGGCAAAGTCTTCGGCGGCCATAACGGGCGGGATGTTATCTGCCACATCCCCCGCAACGGCGCGGGCAGCCGCGATGGCATATTCGGTGTTGCTTTCGGCATTTACAGTGACGGGATAGCCCACGACATAATCCACCTCGGCCACGCAGCCATAGGCCTGAGCGGTGGCAGTCGCAATCGCCTGCACGCGCTCTTGCGCCATGGCACGCACCGCTTCGTCCAGCGCGCGCACGGTGCCCTTCATGGTGGTCGCCTGCGGGATCACGTTGCTGACGTGGCTGTCGGAATGCAGCGCACCCACTGTCACCACAACCGACGACAGCGGATTCGCGTTCCGACTGGCTATGCTTTGCAGCGCCACGATGACGTGGGCGGCGGCAAGGTTGGGGTCAATCGCCTCGTGCGGGCTGGCGGCATGGCCGCCCTTGCCCACGACGCGAATGGTGAATTCGTCGGCGCTGGCCAACAGCGGGCCGGAACGGATGGCAAAGCTGCCGGTCGCCATGCCCGGCATATTGTGCATGCCATAGACCTCCTGGATGTTCCAACGGTCCATCAGACCGTCATTCACCATCTCGCGCCCGCCACCGCCGCCCTCTTCGGCGGGTTGAAAGATCAGCACAACGGTGCCGTCAAAATTGCGTGTCTCGGCCAGATATTGCGCCGCCCCCAACAGCATCGCAGTGTGGCCGTCATGGCCACAGGCGTGCATCTTGCCCGACACCGTCGACGCATATTCCAACCCCGTCGCCTCGACGATCGGCAGCGCGTCCATATCGGCGCGCAGGCCAATGACCTTGCCCGAGGTGTCTGTTTTGCCCTTGATCACACCCACAACGCCGGTTTTCCCGATGCCCGTCGTGATCTCGTCCACGCCAAAAGCCCGCAGCTTGTCTTCGACAAATTTTGCGGTTTCGTGCACATCGAACAGCAATTCGGGATGTGCATGCAGGTGGCGGCGCCACGCGGTGATGTCGCTGTGCATCTCGGCAAAACGGTTCTTGATCGGCATCTCGCGGTCTCCTTCGGGTATGACTCAGTTTAAATTCCGGGGCCAAGGGTCATGGCCGATCCGTCGCTGAAACGGGACAGGCGGAAGCGGTGCAAATCATGCCCCACCTTGTCGCCGGTGACCAGCGCCGCCAGCACCCGCCCCATACCGGGACCGATGCCAAAGCCGTGACCGCTCATTCCTGTGCCCACAGTCAGGCCGGGGATTGCCGCAACGCGGTCCACCACCGGTACGATGTCGGGCATGGTGTCGATCATTCCGGCCCAGGTTCTGGCTGGCTTCACCGTGCCCAGTCCGGGCATCATCTGTGCGAACTGGCGCAGCAGTTTGGCCGCCTTGCGCGTGTTCGGCGCGGGGTTCAGCACGCGCATCCGTTCGAACGGGCTGACATCATCATCGGCCCAGCTGCGCGGCGTACCCCATGCGTCGGGATACCCCGCAGGGGCGCGGGGCAACAGCCGCACGCCAAAGGGATCGGCACGCAATTGGGTTACATAGTGACGCAGGCTGCGAAAGGCATGCGGGCCCACGAACAATTCGGAAAATCCGCCTTGGGCTAGGGAATACCCGCCATCGGCGCGATGGCGGAACGCCACCTTGCTGTCTGTCGCCCCACCCTTATAGCCGGCGTCCATCGGTTTTGTCGCAACAACCGTCGCCCGCACGCTGAGTTGCGGGACAAAGATGCCATGACGCTGCAAGAACAGCGCGGACCATGCGCCGCCCGCCAGAACCACTTCGGGGGCTTTGATGCGGCCCTGTTCGGTGATGACCCCCGCGACCTTGCCGCCTTCGATGTCCAGCCCGCGCACAGCGCAGTCTTCAACCACCGTAGCACCTTCGCGCACCGCAATACCTGCCAGTGCGGGCACCGCGACCCACGGCTCGGCGCGCATGTCTTGCGCGGTATAAATCGCGCCGCTGTATGACCGCGACAGGTTCGGAATCAGCTTTGCCGTCTCGGCGCTGTCAAGCATGCGGCTGTCCAGCCCATACGCCTGCGCATGGTCAAGCCATGCCTCGTACCTGGTGTATTCCTTTTCGGTTTCAGCCAGATAGGTCACACCCTCTTGCCGCAATCCGATGTCTACATTGGTCTGTTGCGCCAGCGCGCGCCAATGATCGGCAGCTTCGAGAACGATGGGAATTTCGTCAGGGTCACGCCCCTGCACCCTGATCCAACCCCAGTTGCGGCTGGACTGTTCGGCGGCGATACGCCCCTTTTCCAACACGACAACGCGTTTGCCCGCGCGGGCCAGAAACAGGGCCGTGCAGACGCCGATAACACCGCCGCCAATTACCACAACATCCGTCTCTTTCGGGGCGGGTCCGGGCCACTGCGGTGGCGTATCCATGAAAGTAGGAAAGCTCATGCGGCGCACCCTACGCCTTGAATTGGCAGGTGCAAGATGCGGCGAAATTCTTTCGGAACTTCAGGCTGAATAGTGCTGCATTTTCCGGCATGTGTCAGAAAGCATCAAATGCAGATGTCCGACCACTGCAAATCAGGTGGCGGCACTCAGCCCAGCCGCGCCACCAGATCGCGCATGAATTGATGGCCCAGATCGAACTGTGCCACGGTGATGAATTCGTTGGGCTGGTGCGCCTGCGCAATATCGCCCGGCCCGCAGACCACGGCCGAATACCCTGCCGCCTGAAACTGCCCCGCTTCGGTGCCGTAACTGACCACATGGCCACCGTTGTCGCCGGTGATCTGGCGCACCAGCATTTCTGCTGCGCCTTCTTCTTCGGGTTTCAGCGGTGGCACGGCAAAGCGTTCGCTGATCTCGACGCGCGCGTCAGGGTGGACGGTTTGCATACGCGCCTCGATGGTGCGGACATGTTCAAAGTAGGATTCTTTCAGCGCCTTGGGGTCGTCGCCGGGCACGGCACGGAAATCCATCGAGAAATAGCAATCCTTGGCGGTGATGTTATGCGCGGTGCCGCCGCTGATCTGGCCCACATGCCATGTGGTGACGGGCGGTTCGAACATCGCCCCCAAGGCAGTAGGCGGATTGCCGAAATTCTCGGCATTGCGCTGGTTGGCGAAGTCGATGATTTTTGCACCCTCAAGTATTGCAGAGACGCCGGTGTGCAGCAGCGACGAATGCACCTCAAAGCCGATCACATGGGTGTCGAACCCCTGCCCGCCCTTATGGCCAGTTACCGCTTGCAGCATCGACGGTTCGCCCACGATCACCAGTTCGCCCTTGGGCAGGACCGGTTGCATCGCTTCGATCATCGGCGGCGCGCCGGTGCAGCCGATTTCTTCGTCAAAACTCAGCGCCAGTTGCAGCGGGCGTTTCACGTCGGCATAGTGCACCTCGACCAGCGCCCAGATCGCCAGCGCGTCAAAGCCCTTCATATCGCAGCAGCCGCGCCCGTAATATTTGCCGTCTTTCTCGGTAACCGTCCACGGGTCGCTGTCCCACGGCTGACCGTCGACCGGCACCACATCGGTATGGCCGGACAGCACAACCGCACCCTCGACCCACGGACCGACATGGGCAAAAAGCGCCGCCTTGTGCGGCTGGTCGGGATCGGGCCAGCGGTGCGCAGTGATGCCATGAGAGGTCAGATATTCCTCGACCCAGTCGATCAGCGGCAGATTGGTGTCACGCGACACGGTGGGAAAGCTGATGAGCTTGGTCATCAGCTGCAAGGGCGTAAGGCGTTCAGGCATGTCAGTATCCGCTGTCGGTGGTCAGAATTTTATGGCCGGGCGAAACTTCGCGGTATTCCGACGGCGCGGCAACATAATCCACTGGATGAATAGGCGACGGGATTGGTTTGAAATTCAGATCTTTTTCGTCTTTGCGCTGACGCGGGTCCGCGATTGGCACCGCTTTCATCAACGCTTGGGTATAGGGGTGCTGGGGGTTTTCAAACACGGCGCTGCGCGGGCCCATTTCGACGATGCGGCCCAGATACATCACGCCGACAAAATGGCTGACCCGTTCGACCACGGCCATGTCATGACTGATAAACAGGAACGACAGGTCCATCTCTTCTTGCAGTTCCATCATCAGGTTCAGCACCTGTGCCTGCACCGACACGTCCAAGGCGCTGACGGCCTCGTCTGCGATAATCAGCTTGGGGTTCAGCGCCAGCGCGCGTGCAATTGCGACCCGCTGGCGTTGCCCGCCTGACAGCTCGTGCGGATAGCGGCGCATGAAACTGCGCGGCAGCTCGACGCGATCGAACAGCATTTCGATTCGCTTGGTGCCCTCGTCGCCCTTGAACATGCCATAGTTGTGCATCGGTTCGGCCACCTGATCCGAAAGCTGCATCTGCGGGTTCAGGCTGGCGAACGGATCCTGAAAGATCATCTGCATGTCCAGCCGCGCGGTGCGCAGATCACGCTGGTTCAGCGCGATAATGTCCTTTTTGCCCAGCCTCACCTGCCCCGAGAGCGGTTCGACCAGACGCAGAATCGACCGCCCGGCGGTGGATTTACCGCAGCCCGATTCCCCCACAAGGCTGAGCGTCTGCCCCTTGTTGATGGTGAACGACAAATCCTCGACCGCGTGGACGTTGGCAACGGTACGGCGCAGCATACCGCCCTTGACAACGAAGCGTGTGGTCAGGTTGCGCACCTCCAGCAACACTTCGTTCTCTTCGCCAACAATCGGTTTGATCTCACCCTGAGCGCGGCCCAGCAGCTTCATCGGTTCGGGGTATTGTTTGCCCCTCATCTCGCCCAGCTTGGGCACAGCGGCCAGCAGCGCTTTGGTATAGGGGTGCTGGGGTGCCTCGAAGATGTCAGCGACGGGGCCTTCTTCCACCTTCTTGCCGCGGAACATCACAACGACGCGGTCGGCCATTTGTGCGACCACGGCCATGTCATGGGTGATAAACATCACCGCAGTGCCGGTTTCGCGTTTCAGACGGTCCATCAGCGCCAGAATCTCGGCCTGAATGGTCACATCCAGCGCGGTTGTCGGTTCGTCCGCAATCAGCAGGCGCGGCTCGCAGGCCAGTGCCATTGCAATCACGACGCGCTGGCGCATCCCGCCGGACAACTCGTGCGGGTATTGTTGCAATCGCCGCTCGGGTTCGGGAATACGGACCTGACGCATCAGTTCAAGCGCGCGGGCGGATGCCGCTTTTTTAGACATGCCCTTGTGCAGACGCAGCCCCTCGGTCAGTTGGCGGCCCACAGTGAAAACAGGGTTCAGGGCGGTCATCGGTTCCTGGAAGATCATGCCGATTTCATTGCCGCGAATGGTGCGCATCAGGCTTTGGTCGGCCTGCGCCAGATCAACCTGCGCGTGATCCTTGCGATCAAACAGCAGCTGGCCACCTGCGATCCGGCCCCCGCCGAATTCGACAAGACGCATCAAAGACAGCGAAGACACCGATTTGCCCGAACCGGATTCGCCCACCACGCATACGGTTTCGCCCGCGTTGATGGTAAAGGATACGTCCTCGACCCCCAATACGGGGCCGTCCTTGGTCTGGAATTCGACCTGCAATCCCCTGATGTCGGCAATTGGCCCTTCGGCCCCGTGATCCAGCATAACTTTCCCCGGCTGTTTTGACATGACGCTAAGACCATTGTTCGGGCACTGTCAAACCCATCCGGTTGATTGCACAATTATCAGGCATCTGCGGGGTTGCTTTTTCCGCCAAGTCTGTTTCGATGTGGCCATTCGTCTGGGGGACGCGCTAGAAAAGCCACTGTAATCGCTTGGTTACGCTGGGTAAATCCAATGCACCCACCGACGCTACACTGCGTGTGCCCGAAAAAGGGTCACGCCAAAGGCACAAAATATGTGTCCAACTAGGAGTATGTTATGAAACTCAAGACCCTAATGCTCGGCGCGGCCGCCAGCTTTGCCCTCGCTCCGATGGCAATGGCAGATGGCCACGAAGGCGAGCGCGGCCGCGACGGCGAGGTGAAAATCCTCTATTGGCAAGCGCCCTCGATTCTCAACCCGTTCCTGTCGGGCGGCACAAAGGACATCGAAGCGTCTTCGCTGGTTCTCGAACCGCTGGCGCGCTACAATGAAACCGGTGAAATGGTGCCCTTCCTTGCGGAAGAAGTACCGACAGTTGCCAACGGTGGCGTGTCCGAAGACCTGACAACCATCACATGGAAAATCAAAGAAGGCCTCGTCTGGTCCGATGGCACACCGGTGACATCCGCAGACGTGAAATTTACCGCAGAATACTGTATGCACCCAGAAGGCGGTTGCGCACAGGGCGCGTTCTTTGACGGTGTCGAAAACGTCGAAGCTGTGGACGATCTGACCGTCAAGGTCACGTTCAACCAGCCCAAACCGAATCCCTATGGTCCGTTTGTCGGTGGGCAATCCCCGATCATTCAGGCCGCGCAGTTCGCCGACTGCCTTGGCGCCAAAGCGCCCGAGTGCACCGACGCCAACTATAATCCGGTCGGCACCGGCCCGTTCAAGGTTGCTGAGTTCAAGCCCAACGACGTGATCCAGTACGAAGCGAACGAAAACTACCGTGAAGAGGGCAAACCTGCCTTTGCCACAGTCACTCTTAAAGGTGGCGGCGATGCGAACTCGGCCGGTCGTGCGGTTCTTGAAACCGGCGAATTCGACTATGCTTGGAACCTTCAACTGGCACCCGACGTCATCGCCAAAATGGAAGCCGCCGGTTACGGCAAGGCGATCACCGGTTTCGGCCCGCTTCTCGAACGTATCGAGATGAACCTGACCAACCCGTCGCCAGACCTGCCCGCGGAAACACGTTCGACCGTGGCAGAACCCCACCCGATTCTGAGCGATGTCAAAGTGCGCAAGGCGCTGTCGATGGCCATCGACCGTGAACTGCTGACCGAAGTGGGCTATGGCAAGGCCGGCGCGCCGACCTGTAACCTTGTGCCCGCACCTGCGATCTATGCTTCGGACAACACAGACTGCCTGACGCAAGACATCGAAGGCGCCAAGGCCCTGCTGGAAGAAGCCGGTTGGACCGACAGCAACGGTGACGGCGTGCGCGAAAAAGACGGCATGAAGCTGTCGCTGCTGTACCAGACATCGACCAACGCCGTCCGTCAGGACTTTCAGGCGCTGATCAAGGATTGGTGGAGCCAGATCGGTGTTGAAACCGAATTGCGTAACCTTGACGGTTCCGTGTTCTTTGGTGGTGATCCGGGTTCGCCCGACACATTCCAGAAATTCTATGCGGACGTGGAAATGTACGCCAACACCTTCAACGGCACAGACCCCCAGCAGTATCTGGCGGCCTATCGTTGCGGTGGCGAACCCAAACCATCCAGCCAGTGGCAGGGTGAGAACATCAACCGCTTCTGCGATCCGGCCTATGACGCCATGATCGACGAGTTGGGCCGCACCGGCGATCTGGACGAGCGTAGCGCGCTTGCCAAGAAGATGAACGACGTTCTGACCAAAGACACATATACCATTGTGCCGTTGGTCAATCGTGCGCGCGTCTCGGCAAAAGCCAATTCTTTGGGCGGTGTTGTGCTGAACGTCTGGGATTCCGAGCTGTGGAATGTTGGCGACTGGTATCGCACTAAATAATCCTTCATAAAGTTGATGTGTCCCCCTTTCTTCTTTAAGGGGGGCACAGCCTTCCGGCCCTGGGACAGGGTCGCAATAAACAAGACTGACGCACAAAGGCGCCGCACATATGATTACCTTTGCAATACGCCGGTTGATCCTCTCGATCCCGACGCTTTTGTTTATCAGCCTCGTGATTTTTCTTCTGCTGCAACTCGCCCCCGGTGACCCGATGGCGCAGGTGCCCCTCACGGTGCCGCCGGAAGTCAAAGAAAAGATGCGCATCGCGCTGGGGCTGGGTGAACCTCTCTATGTTCAATACTGGAAATGGATGGTCCAGTTTTTCTGGGTCGAGCCGATGGTCTTTGTCGACTGGCTGACCCGCGAAAGCACCCTGTTGGGCTGGTTGCCTGACACGTCGTTTTATGATGGTCGCCTGCGTATGTTGTCATGGCAGACCCGTGGTCCGGTGATGAATCTGGTGGTGCAATCCATGCCACAGACGATCTGGGTTGTCGGCATGGCCTATATCGTGGGCGTGCTGATTGCGCTGCCCATCGGCATCTATTCGGCCTATCGGCACTATTCGGTCTTTGACCAGACCGGCACATTCATCACCATGATCGGCTTTTCGATCCCGCCGTTCTTTACCGGCCCGCTGTTGATCGTGATCTTTGCGGTGCAGCTGGGCTGGCTGCCGTCCAACTACAATACCGTCCACGAGGTCACCAACTGGGAAACCTTTATCTACCAGTTGAAACAGATGGTTCTGCCGGTGATGGTACTGGCGTTGCAGACCACCGCACAAATCAGCCGCTATATGCGGTCGGCCATGCTGGACAATCTGGGGCAGGATTATGTGCGCACCGCCCGTGCCAAAGGTCTGCGCGAGGGCGTCGTGGTGATGGTTCACGTTCTGCGCAATTCGATGATCCCTGTGGTGACGGTGATTGCCCTTGGTATCCCCGCGATCTTTGGTGGCGCGATCATCACCGAGAACATCTTTGGCGTGAACGGCATCGGCTACCAGTTGCTGATCGCACTGTTTGCCAATGATATTCCCACTGTGATGACGCTGACCTTTATCTTCGCCATCCTGATCGTCATGTTCAACCTGATCGCCGATATCATGTACGGCGTGCTCGACCCGAGGATCCGCTATGACTGACCAACCCCTCGTGTCCGGCCCCGATCCGGAAATCGACGAATACGCACTTGGTGCATTGCAGGACAAAGGCCCCATCGCCCCTCCCCGCAGCCAGTGGCACGACGTCTGGCAACAGTTCAAACACCACAAAGGTGCGATGTTCGGCGGCGGCTTTTTGATTTTCATCACGCTTTTCGTGCTGATCGGCCCCTATATATGGACGCTGGACGCACAAAAGCTGGACATTCGCGCCAAGGACATGCGCCCGATCTGGACGCTGCTTTGGGACAGTGAGGCCAAGGCTGCGTGGGGCCATCCCTTTGGCACCGACCAGTTGGGCCGCGACCTGTTGGCCACCATGATCAAGGGTGGTCGCGCGTCGATGGCCGTGGGCTGGGCTGCGATGGTTCTGGCGCTGCTGATCGGCACCTTTGTCGGTGTCGTCGCCGGTTATTTCCGTCGTGCCGACTTCTGGCTGATGCGCTTTACCGATCTGGTTTTGTCGCTGCCGATCCTACCGCTGTTGCTGGTGGCCGTCACCCTGTTCCGCCAACCGCTGCGCGCCAACTTCGGCCCCGAAACGGGCATGTTCATCCTGATCGTCGGCGTGGTTGGCATTACCTCGTGGATGCAGACGGCGCGGATTGTGCGCGGTGACATTCTGGCGCTGAAAGAACGCGAATTCATTCTGGCGGCACGGTCCATCGGCACCAAAAATTCCAAGATTATCATGCGCCACCTGCTGCCCAACGTCATCTCGCCCATAACCGTCTCTGCGACACTGGGTCTGGCCACTGCGATCATCACCGAAAGCGCGTTGTCGTTTCTGGGCGTCGGCTTTCCATCGGACTTTCCCACATGGGGTAAGTTGCTGGCAGATGCGGTGCAACGGATGGAACAGTTTCCCGAGCGTGTGATGCTGCCCGGTGTGGCAATTTCGCTGACGGTGCTGTCGGTGAACTATCTGGGCGACGGGCTGCGCGATGCGCTGGATCCACGGATTCGCGGGCGCTGATCCGCAAGACCTGCGGTAACACCCAACTGGCGGGCCACACGGGCCGCCAGCAGCGGCACAGGGGTCGCATCCGGAAGGCTGCGGTAGCGTTTCAACACCTGCGCCGCCAGCGCTGGATGCTCCCGCGCAAGCAGCGCTTTGGCCAGTGCTTTATGATAGCTGCCCGAGGTTTTGCGCCGCTGCAAATGCGCGGCAAAACTTTCGGCGTCACCCTGCCCCTCGATTATCCCACGCATCAATGTGCTGAACCCGCCCATCCCTGCCAACTGGTGCGGAATCCGGTGCCCCATAAACGCACAGCGCAGCACCGTCAGCCGCTGCGCTGGCAGGCGCGCCACATGGGCCGTGTCCACTGCATGATAGGGGTCCACCAGCACCGCGGTGCTGCGGGCAAGCGTCAGGCAACTTGCCGCATCCAGATAGCGTGGATCGGTCCAGTCGCCGTATTTCTGCCCCGCCGGATAGCGCCGCTCGAAGGGGACAAGCCCCGCCAGCAATGTGGATTGCGGGCTGATGGCCACGACCCGCGCACCCGGCGCGGAGGCGACAAAGGTGCAGGCCGCAAAGCCGCCCATCGAACTGCCATAGAACACGACATCGTCGAACTGCAGGAAAAAGCATGTGTCGCGCAGCGCATCAAAGAAATCCAGAACTGCGCGCTGCCGATACCAGTCGTTGACCGGCCCCGCCATCAGCCCCAGATGCGACCAGCCTGCCGTTTCTGCCAGATCCCACGCCCACGGCCTGCGCGGCGGCGGTTTGAGTTGGGCATCCATCGTGTCAAAGCTGACCAAAAGCCGTGGACCGCGTGGCACAAAAACCGCGCGATGGCGCTGTAACGGGCGCATCCAGCCACCCTGTGCCACTGCGCTTTGCTGCGTTGCGCGAAAATGCCATGCCCTGCTGCCCATGTATCGGGGCATAGTGCGCAAGCCTTGGCATCTGTTTAAATCACCAGCGCAAAACCGTCTGAGACCGGCAGTTTTCGCGCCGGATTTTAGACGTATCTGCCGATCATTGACCGCAAGGTCTATTCTACGTGCCGCTTGATCCTGTGTAGCATCAGCCAGACCAACCCGATCACGGGCAGTGTCACGGCGGCTGTCATCATTCCCTTGCTGACCCCGAGGTGTTCCGCCAGCGGATACAAAAGATACCCCACCAAAGACACCGCGTAATAGCTGACCGCGACCACCGAAAGCCCCTCAACCGTGCGTTGCAGCCGCAGTTGCAGGTCCGAGCGGCGGTCCATACTGGCCAGAATCGCCTGATTCTGGGCCGAGCGCTCCACATCCACCTGCGTGCGCAACAATTCCGAAGCGCGAATGGCGCGGTTTGACATGGCATTCAGCCGTGCCTCGGCAGACCTTACCGTACGCATTGCAGGCTCATAGCGACGCATCATGAATTCGGCAAAGCTCTGACGCCCAAGAAACCGCGCCTCGCGCAATACGGCGATCCGTTCGGCCACCAGCGCCGCATAGGCCCCCGTCGCAGCAAAGCGATAGGCCGAGCGCGCGCCTTGCTGTTCTAGCGCCACAGAGACATCCAGCAGCGCATGCAGTGTTTCTTCGGCGCGGGCATCGGGGCTGCGCATCGCTTCGGTCAGGTCGTTCAGTTGTGTGTCCAGCCGGTTCAACTGCCCCGCCAGTTCGCGGGCTTTGGCGAAACCCAAAAGCGACATGGATTTATAGGTTTCAATCTCGCACAACCGCTGCACGATCCGGCCCACACGCCCCGGGCCGGTGGTTGCGCTGACATAGACCGCAAACCGCATGTGCCCCGCCGGATCAATGCGAAAATCCGATGCCACCACGGCAGAGCCATCCAGCACATCCGCCACCGCGATACTTTCGGTCACAAGCCAGTTGTCCAGTTGCGGCACGATCTGGCCGTCATCCTCGGGGCGCGGCATGACCCGAAACAGGGCCGAGGTGATGCGCGCACCGGGCACGGAGTCTTGCCAGTGGGCGGGGAAAACTTCGAATTCGGCAGGGTCAAAGGGGCGGTCGCTCAGCCCCGTCTGGAACACCGTATAGGTGACAAATTCGGTGTGCTGCTCCCATTTGATGGAATATTTGCCCATCGGTCCCACATAATGCGTCGCCCCCGGATCGGGACGCGGCGCGCCGTAGTGGTCCAGCAATGCCGTTAGCTGCGCCAAAGCGGCTGCACGATCGGTGTCGTCAGGGCTGTGCTTGATCGCCAGATAGGCCGCCATCGCAGGCGCATTCAGCACCGGAAAGGGCCGCGCGTGCAGTTCGGACGTCAGGCGGTGACGCAAGGGGTGGTCGATCACTGGAGGCATGGTCCGGCCCTGTTGATGTCTACTGGCAGAGACATTTAACGGGATCATAGGCAAAAAGATAGTAAAAACACAGTAATATCAAAGCATTATGGAATACATATGTATACCGGACGACCTGCCGCCCTTTTGACTTGGCGCGCAAAGCAAAAAGGCAGGCCTCGACGGGCCTGCCTTTTGTTGTTCACTTTCAATGCGATCAGTCGATCATCGGCAGCAGTTTGTCGATCGACGCCTTGGCATCGCCATAGAACATGCGCGTGTTTTCCTTGAAGAACAGCGGGTTCTCGATACCCGAATAGCCGGTGCCCTGACCGCGTTTCGACACAAAGACTTGCTTGGCCTTCCAGCATTCCAGAACCGGCATGCCGGCGATGGGGCTGTTTGGGTCGTCCTGTGCAGCAGGATTCACGATGTCGTTCGACCCGATCACGATGGCAACATCCGTATCGGGGAAGTCTTCGTTGATCTCGTCCATCTCCAACACGATGTCATAGGGCACTTTTGCCTCGGCCAGCAGCACGTTCATGTGCCCCGGCAGACGCCCCGCGACGGGGTGAATGGCGAAACGCACGGTTTTGCCTGCTGCGCGCAGTTTGCGCGTCAGTTCCGCCACGCCTTGCTGCGCTTGCGCCACAGCCATGCCATAACCGGGGATGATGACGATGCTGTCGGCCTCATTCAAGGCCACAGCCACGCCATCCGCCTCGATTGCGATCTGCTCGCCTTCAACTTCCATCTGCGGACCGGTGGTGCCGCCAAAGCCGCCAAGGATCACGCTTATAAACGAACGGTTCATCGCCTTGCACATGATATAGGACAGAATGGCACCCGAAGAGCCCACCAGCGCGCCGACCACGATCAGCAGATCATTCCCAAGGCTGAAGCCGATGGCCGCCGCCGCCCAGCCCGAATAGCTGTTCAGCATGGACACAACCACGGGCATATCCGCACCGCCGATGCCCATGATCAAGTGATAACCGATGAACAGCGCCGCCAATGTCATCAGGAACAGGGGCAAGAAGCCGCCCGCGTTGACATACCAGATCAGGCAGATCAGCGACAGGCCCGCCGCAGAAGCGTTCAACAGATGGCCCCCCGGCAGTTTGATCGCCTTCGAGTTCACGCGGCCCGCCAGCTTGCCATAGGCGATAACCGAACCGGTAAAGGTGACCGCACCGATAAAGATGCCCAGAAACAGTTCGACCTGAAGAATGTTGATCTCGACCGCTTCTTTCTTGGCGATCAACTGGCCGAAGTTGCCCAGTTCCTTGACCGTACCGTCAGCAACCGCTGCCGCCACGTTGCCGACCTCGAAGTGGGCGATATAGCCTACAAAGACCGCCGCCAGACCCACCAGCGAATGCATGGCAGCCACCAGTTCGGGCATCTGCGTCATCTGCACCTTTGTCGCCAGCTGGTAGCCGATGGCCCCACCCGCTGCGATCAGCACCAGTGACAACAACCAGTAACCGGCACCCGGCCCGATCAGCGTGGCAAAGATTGCCAACGCCATACCGGCAATGCCGTACCACACCGCGCGCTTCGCGCTTTCCTGTCCCGACAAACCACCAAGGCTGAGGATGAAGAGAATGGCTGCGACCACATAGGCCGCTGTCGTAAATCCAAAATCCATTGTCTAAGCCCCTTTAAGATTTCTGGAACATGGCGAGCATACGCCGTGTCACAAGGAAGCCGCCGAAGATGTTGATGCCGGTAATAAAGACCGAAACCGCTGCCAGAACGACCACAAGGAACGACCCCGACCCGATCTGCACCAAGGCGCCCAGAATGATGATTGACGAGATTGCGTTGGTCACGGCCATCAGCGGTGTGTGCAGGCTGTGCGCGACGCCCCAAATAACTTGGAAACCAACAAAAACCGACAGAACAAACACGATAAAGTGCTGCATGAAGCTGGCAGGGGCCACAAGGCCCACGCCCAGCAGCAGCACCGCACCGACGACCAGCAAGGTCACCTGACTTTTGGTCTGCGCCTTGAACGCAGCGATTTCAGCCTCGCGTTTTTCGGCAGGTGTCAGTTCCTTGGTCGCTTGCTTTTTCGGAGCTGCCGCGATGGCGGCGACCTTGGGCGGCGGTGGCGGGAACGTCACTTTCTTGGCGTGGGTCACGGTTGCACCGCGGATCACGTCGTCTTCCATGTTGTGATTGATAACGCCATCCTTTTCCGGCGTCAGGTCTGTCATCATATGGCGGATGTTGGTCGCAAACAGGGTCGAGGCCTGTGTTGCCATCCGGCTGGGAAAATCGGTGTAGCCGATGATGGTCACGCCGTTGTCTGTCACGATCTTTTCGTCCATGACCGTCAGCTTGCAGTTGCCGCCGCGTTCAGCGGCAAGGTCCACAATGACCGAACCGGATTTCATGGCCGCAACCATGTCTTCGGTCCAAAGTTCGGGCGCTTCACGGTTGGGGATCAGCGCCGTGGTGATGACGATGTCCATCTCGGGGGCCAGTTCGCGGAACTTGGCCAGCTGAGCCTCGCGGAACTCGGGGCTGGAAACGGATGCGTACCCGCCCGAGGCCGAGCCGTCCTGCTGTTCTTCTTCAAAGTCCAGATAGACAAATTCGGCGCCCATGGATTCGATTTGTTCGGCCACTTCGGGCCGCACGTCAAAGGCGTAGGTGATCGCGCCCAGCGACGTGGACGTGCCCACGGCAGCCAGACCGGCCACACCGGCCCCCACAACCAGAACCTTGGCCGGGGGCACCTTGCCCGCCGCCGTGATCTGTCCGGTAAAGAAACGGCCAAAGTTGTTGCCCGCTTCGATCACCGCGCGGTAGCCCGCGATATTGGCCATCGACGACAAAACGTCCATCTTCTGCGCACGGCTGATGCGCGGCACCATGTCCATCGCAACAACGGTGCTGCCTTTTTTGGCAGCCGCTTCCAGAAATTCGGCATTGGCACCGGGATTGATAAGGGAGATCAGCGTCTGGTCCGCACGCAGACGTTTCACCTCGACCTCTTCGGGTGCGCGCACTTTGGCAACGACATCCGCCGCCTTCCACAGGGCCGCTGCCGTTTTGGCAATCTCGACGCCCGCGGCCTTGTAATCGGCGTCGGCAAAGCCGGCCTCGATCCCTGCGCCCGTTTCAACAATGCACGTATGCCCGAGTTTTTGCAGCATCAGCGCGCTGTCGGGTGTCATTGCAACCCGGCGTTCGCCCGTGAAGATTTCCTTTGGTGTTCCGATTTTCACCGCGCACCCCCCGTTTGATTCCAAATCCGCCGTCTTGACGACGGTTAACGACAACTTGACTAGCTTGCAGCGTCCACAGTTACAAGCAGCGACGCTGCGGCGCAGAGCAATAAGTGCAAAGAAAAATCATGCATCGCGCATCTTTCATACGCACTTCCCTTACGGCAGTTTATCCGATCGCTCTGTGTGGCCGCCGCTGACAGGCCAGAGTGCAAATATACTGGGGGTTCACGCATCATTAACACTGTGGCCTATAGGCTGGTGGCATGATTGAAGCACCCAGCCAGATGACACCCGAAAGCGTCTTTTTCTTTACTGTCCGCCTGCAAGACAGGCGTTCGGACCTGTTGGTGCGCGAAGTGAACCGGTTGCGCCACGCAACGCGCGCGGCGCTTGCGGCGCATCCGTTCCGGATTGACGACATCGTGGTTATGCCAAATGCCATCCACACCATCTGGACCTTGCCTGCGGGCGATGCCGATGTATCGACCCGATGGCGCGTCCTGAAATCGCAATTCTCGCGCGGGTTGCCTGCACCGGCGCACTGCCGTCCTGCCAGCTTGCGCAGCGAGAACAAAGGGGTATGGCAGCGCCGGTTCTGGGCGCACCGCCTGACAGACGCAGATGACGTTGCAGCCCATCGCCACCTGATCTATGTCGCACCGGTGCAGGCGGGCCTTGTCAGCGATGCGTGCAAGTGGCCACACACCTCGTTGCACCGCGCCTTGGGTGCCGGCACATGGACCTTGCCGCTGCAGGCAACAGCGGCCTGACAATTCGAAAGCTCAGGCGGTCTTTAACGCCGGGCGTGTCTTGCCCGCTGCCCAGTCACGCAGCGCGTCCCCAAAGGCTCCGAACAGCACCTTCGACACGGGGTCCATTCGGGCGTTGTATTCGGGATGCCACTGCACCGACATGGTAAAGCCGGGCGCACCATCGATATACATCGCCTCGGGCGTGCCATCGGGGGCATAACCGTCGATCACCACACGGTTGCCTGCCATTTTGACGCCCTGACCGTGCAGCGTGTTGGTCATAACCGCCTGTTTGCCCAGCAGGCGGTGGAATGGCCCCCCTTGGGTAAAGCTGACCTCGTGGCGCAGGGCAAATTTTTCTTCCAGCGTGCCATCGGGGGGCATCCGGTGATTGGTGCGTCCGGGTAGATCGCGAATTTCAGGGTAAAGACTGCCGCCCATTGCCACGTTCACTTCCTGAAACCCGCGACAGACGCCGAAAAACGGCTGTCCGCGCTCGACGCAGGCGCGAATCAACGGCAGCGTCACCGCATCACGCGCGCGGTCAAAATCGCCGTGCGCTGCAGTGGCTTCTTCGCCGTATTCCTCGGGGTGGACGTTGGGCCGCCCGCCGGTGAACAAAAAGCCGTCGCAAACTTCCAGCAGTTCTTCGGCGGTGTTCAACGCAGGATCAGCGGCCACCAATAGAGGAATTGCGCCCGACACTTCCGCAATGGCAGAGGTATTCATCATGCCACCGGCGTGTACCTTGTAATCGTCACCGATCACATGGGCGTTGCTGATAATTCCGACAACCGGACGTGCCATAAAGGGCCTCTCTCGCTTGCGTCACCTGTTCCAGACCATATACCGCAGGCCAAAGCGATTGCCCAGCCTGACGCGCCGTCCTGCAACCAAAGCCTAGATTTCGCCCACCAAAGCAGCAGCTTCGATGCCCGCCATCGCCACAGCCGCGTCATTGTCCGAGGTGTCGCCGGTTACGCCGACCGCGCCCACAACCTTGCCCGTCTTGTTGCGCAGCAGCACACCCCCCGGCACTGGCACGACCTGACCGCCAAAAACGCCGTTCACGGCCGCCATGAAATAGGCCTGATCCTCGGCCCGCTGCATCTGTTTGGTGCCGCCCATGCCCAGCATCACGGTGCCATATGCCTTGCCGTGGGCAATGGCGAACCTGCCCGGAGGCGCGCCATCGCTGCGCTCGAACGCCACCACATGACCGCCCGCATCTACCACCACCACAGAAAGTGGTTTCAGTTCCATCTCGCGGCCTTTGGTCAGGGCGTGACGAATGATCTTTCTTGCTTGGCTCAGGGTCACCGACATCGGTCCCTCCTTATAATGTGGTTCAAAAATCCTTGCGGCACGGGCACGGCGGACAGTTCCCCTGCCGCACGCGCCCTCAGGCCTGCGCCTTCAACTCAAGCCGCCGCGCGTGCAACACAGGTTCGGTATAGCCCGAAGGCTGCAGGCGCCCTTTCAGCACCAGATCACAGGCCGCAGCAAAGGCCACGCCGTCAAACCCCGGTGCCATCGGCGTATAGGACGCATCACCGGCATTCTG